>JBEIGA010000086.1:0-14021 GCA_040382135.1 Acidimicrobiales bacterium | reverse complement strand
CCGAGGCGGACGACACCCCGGACGGCCTGCCGGGCGAGGAGGGCAGCGTCCCCTCGAACCCCGCGATCGGGCCGATCTGGCTCGGCGCCGGCGCCGAAGAGCTCGACGTGGTCGTCGTCGAAGGCGCCCTCGCGGGCCTGGAGGTCGTCGGCCTCACCTCGGTGGCGCCGAGCCCCCAGGTCGCCGCGCTCGCCGCCGCCCCCGACGCGGGCGCGCCGCCCATCATCCCCCGCTCCACCTGGAGCCCGGCCCCCTGGTCCACCGCTGCGGGCTGCGAGGACGGGCCCCGCACGGCTTCACGGCTCAACGCCGCGGTCCTGCACCACACCGTCTCGGTGAACGACTACACCGAGGCCCAGGTCGCCGAGATGATCCGCGGCATCCAGTACTTCCACATCAACGGGCGCGGCTGGTGCGACATCGCCTACAACGCCGTGGTCGACCGCTTCGGCCGGATCTGGGAGGGTCGCGCCGGCGGGCTCGACAAGGCGATCATCGGGGGCCATGCCACCGGCTTCAACACCGGGACGTTCGGCGTCGTGGCGCTCGGTCAGTTCCACCCGACCGCCTCCCCGGCCGCCGCGGCGCCGAGCGCGGCGATGCTCGAGGGCCTCGCCCGGGTGGTGCAGTGGAAGTTCGCCCTCCACGGCACCCAGGCCGGCGGGAACGTCCAGCTCGTCAGCGGCGCGAACGGCAACAAGTTCGCCCTCGGGGCCACGGCGACGGTGCACGTCCTCGCCACCCACCGTGATCTCGCGCAGACCTCGTGCGCCGGTGACCTCCTCGTCGCCCAGCTCGGCACGATCCGGGCACGGGTCGCGCAGCTCGCCCACGCGCACCACCTGTTCCGCACCTTCGTCGGTCGGTCACCCACCGACGCGGAGCGGGTCACCTGGGCGGCCGAGGTCGGCCGGCTCGGCCGCAACGGCGCCGCCCTCGCCCTCGCCCGGTCCGAGGCATGGGCGGGTGCCATGGTCGACCGGCTCTACCAGGAGGTCCTCGGTCGGTCCGGAGAGGTGGCAGGGCGCGACTACTGGCTCGGCCGCATGGTGGCCGGGCTCCGCTTCGAGGACGTCGCCGTGCAGTTCTACGGCTCCGCCGAGTACTACGCCGGGAGCGGCTCGGCGTCCGGTTTCGTGACACGCCTCTACGACGCCCTGCTCCACCGCACACCCGACGCCCCGGGGCTCACCTACTGGGTCCGGGAGCTCGAGAGCGGCCGGGCCACCCCGGCCCGGGTCGTCGGCGGCTTCTACGCCTCGATGGAGTCCCGGCTCGACCGCGTCGCGGCGCTGTACCAGTCCGTCCTCGGGCGCGGCCCGGACGGCCCCGGCCAGCAGTACTGGGCGCAGCAGCTCCTCACCGTCGACGACGTCCGGCTCGCCGCGGACCTGGCGGGCAGCGACGAGTTCGCCGCCCTCGCCCTGGCCGGCTGAACCCCTGCCCGGGTCCCCGAGCCGGGGCGTTCAGGACCCGCCGCGGGCCTTGTGGGCGAGCCGGTACTCGTGGAGGATCGGCTCGGTGTAGCCGCTCGGCTGGGCCACACCGTCGAGCACCAGGGCGCACGCCGCCGCGAACGCCTCGCCCCCGAACGACGGGGACATCGGGACGTAGGCACCGTCGCCCGCGTTCTGCGCGTCGACCACGGCCGCCATGCGGTGGAACGTCTCCAGCACCTGCTCGCGGGTGACGACCCCGTGGTGGAGCCAGTTCGCCATGTGCTGCGACGAGATCCGGCAGGTGGCGCGGTCCTCCATGAGGCCGACGTCGTGGATGTCGGGGACCTTCGAGCAGCCGACGCCCTGGTCCACCCAGCGCACCACGTACCCGAGGATGCCCTGGGCGTTGTTGTCGAGCTCGGCCTGGACGTCGGCGGCGGACCACCGGGACGGGTCCGCCTCCACCGGGATGGCGAGCAGCTCGTCGAGGCTCCGGCGCATGCCGCCGGCGAGCTCGGCCTGCCGGGCCGCCACGTCGACCCGGTGGTAGTGGGTGGCGTGGAGTGTGGCCGCCGTGGGCGACGGAACCCAGGCGCAGTTGGCGCCGGCCTGTGGGTGGGCGACCTTCTGCTCGAGCATCGCCGCCATGAGGTCGGGCATGGCCCACATGCCCTTGCCGATCTGCGCCCGGCCCCGGAGGCCGCAGGCGAGCCCGGTGTCGACGTTACAGTCCTCGTAGGCCTGGATCCAGGTCTGGCCCTTCATCTCGGTCTTGCGGACCATCGGGCCCGCCTCCATCGAGGTGTGGATCTCGTCGCCGGTGCGGTCGAGGAAGCCGGTGTTGATGAACGCCACGCGGTGCCGGGCGGCCCGGATGCACTCGGCGAGGTTCACCGTGGTGCGGCGCTCCTCGTCCATGATCCCGATCTTCACCGTGTACCGCGGCAGGCCGAGCGCCTCCTCGACGAAGCTGAAGACCTCGTCGGCGAACGCCACCTCGGCCGGGCCGTGCATCTTCGGCTTCACCACGTAGACCGAGCCGGAGCGCGAGTTCCGGGCATCGGCGCCGCGCAGCAGGTCGTGCTTGGCGCACAGGACCGTGACCAGCGCGTCGAGCAGGCCCTCCGGGATCTCCTGCCGGTCGGCGTCGAGCACGGCGGGCGTGGTCATGAGGTGGCCGACGTTGCGGACGAGCATCAGCGCCCGGCCGTGCACGGTGACGGGTGCACCGTCCGGACCCGTGAAGGTCTGGTCGTGCGCGAGGCGCCGGGTGAACGTGGTGCCGCCCTTGGCGACCTCCTCGGTCAGGTCGCCCCGGAGCAGGCCGAGCCAGTTGCGGTAGGCGACGACCTTGTCCTCGGCGTCGACCGCGGCGACGGAGTCCTCGCAGTCCATGATCGCCGTCACCGCCGACTCGAGCAGGACGTCGGCGACACCGGCCGCATCGGTGGCGCCCACGGCGTGGCCCCGGTCGATCACCACCTGGATCCCCAGCCCGTGGTGGCGGAGCAGGACGCGGGACGGTTCGTCCGCTTCGCCCTGGTGGCCGGCGAACGCCGACGGATCGGCGAGGCCGGCCGAGGTGCCACCCGCCAGGGTGACCTGGAGGGAACCGCCCGCCACGCGGTAGGCGACGGCGTCACGGTGCGAGCCCGCCGCCAGGGGCACGACGTCGTCCAGGAAGCGCCGTGCCCAGGCGATGACCCGATCGCCGCGGGTGGGGTCGTACGGGCCGGGGGGCGCGTTGTCGCCCAGGGCGTCCGTGCCGTAGAGGGCGTCGTACAGCGAACCCCAACGGGCGTTCGCCGCGTTGATGGCGTAGCGGGCGTTCATCACCGGTACCACGAGCTGGGGGCCGGCGATCGCGGCGATCTCGCGGTCCACGCCGGACGTCTCGATCGAGAACGCCGGGCCGGGCGGCACCAGGTAGCCGATCTCCTCCAGGAACGCCCGGTACGCGACCGGGTCGTGCGCCTGGCCGCGGTGCTCCCGGTGCCACGAGTCGATCCGGGCCTGGAGCTCGTCGCGGGTGGCCAGAAGCTCCCGGTTCCGGGGCCCGAAGCGGGCGATCAGCGTCTCGAGCGCGGACCAGAACACGTCGGGGTCGACCCCCGAGCCGGGCAGGGCCTCCTCGACGAGGAAGTCGTGGAGCTCGCTCCCGACGAGGAGGTCGCCGACGGGCTCAGGATGCGCGGTCATGCTCCGAGGATGCCCCGGAACCCGGACCGGGGGCAACGCGCCCCGGTCAGGTGATGGCGCCCTCGATCTTCAGCTGGATCAGCTGCTCGTCGTCGTAGCCGAGCGACCGGACGATGTCGTCGGTGTGCTCGGCGAACTGGGGCCCACGCTCGATCTCGAAGGGTTCCTCGTTGAACTGGACCGGGCTCGACACGAGCTCCCGATCCATGCCGTCGGCGTCGACGACCGGGAGGATGTACTCGTTGGCCCGGACCTGCGGGTCGGCGGCGAGCTCCATGGGGCTCTGCACCCCGGCCCACTGCCCCTCCATGGTGCGGAGGTGCTCCATCCAGTAGGCATAGGGCTTCGCGGCGATGGCGGCGGCGACGTATCCGCCGGCCTCCATGGCGTTGCCCATCAGCTTCTCGGCCGAGTCGAAGCGCGGGTCGTCGGCGAGGTCGTCGAGGCCGAGGTGGCGACACGTGTCGGCCCAGTACTTGCCGGGCTGCAGCATCACGAAGTTGATGAAGCGGCCGTCGGAGGTGGGGAAGGTGCCGATGAGCGGGTTCACCGGGATCATCGGCGGCGAGTCGACGGGCATGCGGGGCTGGTCCATGCCGAGCAGCAGGGCGTTGCTGACGGCGAGGGCGGTCGCCCAGGAGGCGACGCTCAGGAGCGACACGTCCATGGTGAGCGCCTCACCCGTGCGCTCCCGGTGGAACAGGGCCCCGGCGATGCCGCCGGCGATGGTCATGCCGCCCATGGAGTCGCCGTACGCGCCGGCCGGCTGCGGGGCGATGACCTTCTGGCCCTCGAGGGTGGCGCCGTACGCGCTGCCGCCCCGGCACCAGAAGGCGCTCATGTCGTAGCCGCCGTCCTCGGACTCCGGACCCCGCGGCCCGAAGGCGCTGCCGCGGGCGTAGATGATGTTCGGGTTCACGGCCCGGACGTCGTCGGGCTCGATGCGCAGCGACCGGCGGGCGCCGGGCAGGAAGTTCGTGAGGAACACGTCGGAACCGGCGATCAGCTCGTCGAGGATCTTCCGGCCGCCCTCGGTGTCCATGGCGAGGCCGATGCTCCTCTTGCCCCGGTTGGGGTGCTCCATCAGCGGCTGGAAGCTGCCCGCCGCCGCGCCCCCGGTGCCGATCTTGATGCCGCGCTGGGCGTCGCCGCGCACGGCGTGCTCGACCTTGATGACCTCCGCGCCCCAGTCCGCCAGCACCGCACCCGCCGACGGCGTGAACGTGTACTGGGCGACCTCCAGGATGCGGATGCCCTCCATCACCTTGACCGACATGGCGATCCCCCTTGCACCGTCATCGAGCGAACGGGGGGCAGACTAGTCATGCCCATCGTGTGACGGACGCAACGTGTCCGGCCGGGGGCCACGCTCTCGGAGGACCCATGACCGCCACCCCGCCCGCCACCCCGCCGACCTCGTCCCGCGGCCGCCGCCGCTGGTGGTTGGTCGGCGGCGTCGCCGCCCTCGTCGTGCTCGTGCTCGGCGGGGGGCTCTGGTGGTTCCTGCGTGACGACGCCCCGGATGCGGTGAACCTCGAGGACGCGGTCGAGGCCGCGCAGGACGGGTCGACCACCACGTCCACCCCGACCACCCTGTCCCCGGACGCGGAGACCACGGCCTCGACCGACGCCGATGCCTCCACCACCTCAACGGCCCCGGAGACCACCCCGCCCGGGATCGAGGGGACCTGGGTCGTCGACACCTCGATCGGCACCTTCGACTTCGAGTCGGCCGACGGCACCTTCGTGGGGTTCCGGGTGGAGGAGGAGCTGACCGTCGGCGCCACCACGGCCGTCGGCCGGACCGGTGACGTCACCGGCTCCATCACCATCGAGGGCACGACGCTCACCGTCACCGAGGTGGAGGCCGACCTCACCACGCTCACCACCAACGACAGCCGCCGCGACGACCGCGTGCAGAGCGCGCTGGCCACCGAGGACTTCCCCACCACCACGTTCGTGCTGACCGCGCCCGTCGAGCTCGGGGATGCCGCGCTCGATGGCGGTCCGGTGGCGGTCGACGTCGTCGGCGACCTCACGATCAAGGGCACGACCCGGCAGGTCACGTTCGCGCTGGAGGCTCAGCTCGTGGGCGATGTCGTCGCCGTGGTCGGCTCGGCCGACATCCTGCTGTCGGACTTCGGCGTCGAGGCACCGTCGGCCCCGATCGTGCTGTCGGTGTCCGACACCGCCACCATCGAGTTCCAGCTGCTCCTCACCCGGGCGTAGACGGTCAGCTCGGGACGAGGGTCATCGTCAGCCCGCCGGTGTGCCAGGAGGGCTTCCGCCCGGCGGCCACGAGGCCGGGCATGGCTGCCGCGGAGCGGGCGACGGCGTCGGCGAGCGGGATCCCGGTCACGTCGTAGAGCGTGGCGTGCGACGGCGCGAGGGCCGGGCTCCGCTGGCGCCGCCAGCGTGAGCCGGTCGCGAACGCCCCGGTCGCCAGCATGTCGGGGAGGTGCTGCGCCTCGTACCAGCGGTCCCATTCCCCCGCCCGGCCCGGGTCGGTGCACCGGACCAGGGCGAGGATCCGGCCGGTGCGCGCGACGTCGGGCAGCAGCAGGGAGCCGGAGGGCCCGTGGCCGGTGAACGCCTCGACCCCGTTCAGGACGTGGCGTTCGTGGACCCTGCCGTCGGCCCAGAGCCCCGGCCAGGCCCGCTCCAGCCGGTCGAGCGCGTCCATCGCATCGTCCCCGGGCAGGTGCACGAACGCCGCGTCGGTCCAGCCCGTGCCCGTGTGGGCCACGGGATCCGCGACGTCCGCGCGCCACCGCTCCACCGCGGTGGCACCCAGCAGCTCCACCAGGTCGGGCGCGTGGACCTCGTCCCACCACCGCACCCAGTCGGCGCGCGCGTCCGCTGCGCTGCAGCGGACGAGGAGCAGGAGGAACGCCCGGGTCGCCATCCCCGGATGCCAGCCGGAGGCCGGGTCGCTGTCAAGCGCCGGTTCCGGCCATGATCCCCGTCATGATCGACGACTTCTCCGGCAAGCAGGGCGCTGCGATCGTCACCGGCGGCAGCGGTGGTCTCGGGGCAGCGGTGTGCCGCATGCTCGCCGCCCGCGGCAGCGACGTGGCCCTCACCTACCACCGCAACGCCGATGCGGCGGCGGCCGTCGTGGCCGATGTCGAGGCCGCCGGCCGCCGTGGCCGGGCCTGGTCGGTTGCGCTGGCCGACGAGGATGCGGCCCGGACCTTCGTGGAGGAGGTCGTGGCCGAGTTCGGCGGCATCCACACGCTGGTGCACGCGGCGGGCCCCCACGTGCCGCAGCTGCACCTGAGCCGGGTGAGCCCGGCGCAGTTCCGCAAGCAGGTCGAGGAGGAGCCCATCGCCTTCTTCAACCTCGTCCACCCGGCCCTCCCCCACCTGCGGGCGGCCCAGGGTTCGATCGTCGCGGTGACCACGGCGGCCACGCGCCGCTACCCGGTGCGCGACGGTCTCTCCGCCGGGCCGAAGGGCGCCATCGAGGCGCTCGTGCGGGGCATCGCCGCCGAGGAGGGCCGGTTCGGCATCCGGGCCAACTGCGTGGGCCCCGGCATGCTCACCGACGGCATGGCGGCTCGCCTGATGGCCTCGGGCGACCTCGACGACGCCGCGCTCGAGGTCACCCGGAGGAACATCGCCTTGCGCCGCTTCGGCGACGCCGAGGACATCGCCGAGGCGGTCTGCTTCCTCGCCTCGGACCGGGCCGACTTCATCTCCGGGCAGATGCTCGACGTCGACGGCGGCTACGGCGTCTGACGGACCGGGTTCTGTGAGGTGGATTCCATGACCGTCATGGAATCCACCTCACAGAACGGGGGCGGGGCGGGTGTCGATCGCCAGGCCCACGAGGAAGCCGGCGACGGCACCCACGGCCATGACCCCGAGCACCGGACCGAGGCTGCCCTCACTCCCCTGCAGGCCGATCACGACGGCCACGCCGAAGGTGATGCCGAGGCGTTGGATGGCGAACATGATCGCCGAGCCGGCGCCGCGCTGGTCCGCCGGGACGCCGTAGAGGGCGACCGCCTGCATCGAGGGGAAGACCAGGCCGGATGCGGCGCCCACGGCGACCGCGCCCGGGAGGAACGCGGCGAGCGAGGGCTCGTCGCCGAGCATCACGGCGAACCAGATCGCCGCGAGGCCGAAGATCACGGCGCCGGGGAGGATGAAGGTCCGGTGCCCCACGGCGTCGGCCTTGCGCCCGGCCCAGACGCCGAGCAGCCCCGCCATGAGCGGGATGGGAGCCGACGCCATCCCCGAGCGGAACAGCGACCAGCCCCAGTGCTCGCGCAGGAACAGCACGAGCCCGAAGAACATCCCGAACCAGCACGCCGAGAACAGGAACGTGCCCAGGTTGCCGAGCTGCACGGTGCGGATCCGGAAGAGCCCGAGCTCGATCAGGGGGTTGTCGCGACGCGCCGACCGGAGGCCGACCACGGCGAGCAGGGCGAGGCCGCCGACTACGCAGCCGAGGGTCCGCGCGTCGAGCCAACCCCACGACGGGCCCTTCACGAGGGCGAAGGTGATGCCCGAGGCGCCGAGCATGAGGATCGCGGCGGCCAGCGGGTCGGGGAACCGTCGGTCGGCGTGGGCGGTCATCGGCGGCTCGTTGAGGATGCGCGGGCCGAGCAGGAGCACGACGACGGCGAAGGGCACCACCGACCAGAACGCCCAGCGCCAACCGAGCCCGTCGATGATGAGACCGCCGAGGCCCGGCCCGGCGGCCGAGGAGATCCCGCCGGCCACGGCCCAGGTGCCCATGGCCTCGGCCAGCCGTTCGCCGGGGAACGCGGCGACCATCAGCGCCACGCCTGCCGGAGTGAAGGCCGAGGCGCCGAGCGACTGGATCGCCCGGGCGGTGATGACCCACCCGGGTCCCGGCGCCAGGCCACCCAGGACGGAGCCGACGAGGAACACTGCGGCGCCCCCGATCACGAGGCGCTTGCGACCGGCGCGGTCGGCGAGCACCCCGGCGGGGATGAGGGTCCCGGCGCCGACGATCGTGAAGATGCTGTTCACCCAGCTGAGATCCGCCGTGGACCATGTGGGGAACGCGTCGGCGAGCGCCGGCAGCGCCACCGACATGATCGGCATGCTGATGCCGGTCAGGGTGATCACGAGCATCAGCAGGAACACCGACGCGCGGTCCACCCGCGCCCCGGCCGCGCGCACCGCAGTGTCCGCCGCTCGCTCCCCCATCGGGGCCATCCTGCGCCACGGAGCCCGGCTGCGCCACCCCCGGGACGAGCACGCCCGCTGCGGTTCCGGCAGACTCCGCGGCCATGAGCTTCACCATCGACCTCTCCGGCCGCCGCGCCCTCGTCACCGGCGCCGGGCGCCACACCGGTCGGGCGTTCTGCCTGGCCCTCGCCGAGGCCGGCGCGCACGTGGCCGTGAACGACATCGACCCGTCGCTGGCCGGTGCCGTGGTCGACGAGATCCGGGAGGGCGGCGGCAGCGCCGAGCCCTGCGTGTTCGACGTGACTGACCTGGAGCAGGTGCTCGACATCGTGGGCACCTTCGGGCCCGACATCCTCGTGAACAACACCGGGGGAACGGCGTTCCTCACCTTTCCGTTCCCGCGGTTCGAGGACGAGGACCCGGCGGCGTGGACGAAGATCGTCGGGATCAACCTCTACGGCACGATGCACTGCACGAAGGCCGCCCTGCCTCGGATGCGGGCGCAGGGCTGGGGCCGGATCATCACCATCATCAGCGACGCCGCCCGCGCCGGTGAGCGGGGCATGGCGGTCTATGGGGCCGCCAAGGCGGGAGCGGCAGGGTTCATGCGGGGCATCGCCGCGGAGGCCGGGGCCGACGGGGTGACCGCCAACTGCATCGCCCTCGGCACGCTGAAGTACGCCGGCATGCCGGATCGTGACCCGGAATCACTCCGCAAGCAGCTCCGGAACTACTCGGTCAAGCGGGAGGGCCAGCCGACCGACCCCGTCGGCATGGTGCTCCTCCTCGCCTCGGACCACGCCTCCTGGATCACGGGCCAGGTCCTCCCCGTCGACGGCGGGTACACGAACGCGCTCTGATCCGGCGCGGGGCTGTCGCCCGTCATTTCAGATCTTCGGGTCGCGCGCCGATGGAGCACCGTGCTGCGCCGACGGTGGTGGTGACCGATGCCCGACAAGACGATGACGATGGACGAGCTGCTGGCGGCCCTGCCGTCGCCCTCGGCGGTGGCGTTGGAGGTCATCGCCGCCTGTCGTGACGACGATGTGGGTCTCGACCGGCTGGTCCGGCTGATCGGTGGCGACCCCGCGCTGGTCGCCCGCATCCTCTCCGAGGCGAACACCGCCCGCTACGGCTCGCCGCGTTCGGTGACCACGCTCGAACGAGCGGCCCTCCTGCTCGGCGTGCGGGCGCTCCGCTCGCTGGCCCTGACCTTCGTCGTGGTGGAGGACCTGCCCCGGAGCGGTGTCGTCGGCGGCATGGACCTCCCCCGGTTCTGGACCCGCTCCTTGGCCGCCGGCATCGCCGCCCGCACGATCACGGCGGCTCTCCGGCGTCCCGGCGGGGAGGAGGCGTTCCTGGCAGGCCTCCTCGGCGACATCGGTCGCCTGGGCCTTGCGATGGCCGAGCCTGAGATGTACGCGTCACTCCTGGCGCACCCATCGCGTCCCTGGCCGACGGCGTCCGCTGAGCAGGCCGCCTTCGGCCTCGACAGCGCCGAGTTCGGTTCACGGATGCTGGCGGCGTGGAACCTCCCGGAGCTCTACATCTGGGCACCGCTCGCTGCGGTCGGGCAACCGCCCACACCCATGACCGACGAGTCCGTCCGACGGGCGGCGCCCGTCCTGCTCATCGCCCGCCTCGTCGCCGGGACGCTCACCAACACCCCCGAGGGCGGAATCGGTGACCTCTACGAGCACGCCGAGCGGGTGCTCGGCCTCGGCGAACCCGAGGTGGACGCCCAACTGGAGCGTCTCGCAGACGAGGTGGTCCACACCGGCGCCCGGCTCGGGATGGAGCTGTCCCGGTTCGAGATCGACCTGCTCCACGCCGCGGCGGAGGCGGCAACCCTGCGCCTCGGCGGGCTCAGCGGAGGAGACGGGCCAGCTCCTTGCGGATCCGGGTCTCGCTGACCTGCCCCTTCGCCCCGATCGTCTGGGCGAACAGGCTCACCCGGAGCTCCTCGATCGACCACCGCAGGGCGGCGACGGCCTCGCGGACCGGACCGTCGCCCACCGCAGCGAGCGCGGCCAGCCACTCCTGCTGGACCGACTCCACGACGGCGAGATGGCGTCGGTCGCGGTCCGGATCCTCGGGCAGCTTGTCGATGCGTCGGTCGATCGCTCGCAGGTAGCGCGCGATGTCGGGGAGACGCTCGACACCGGACGCCGTCACGAAGCCGGGATGCACCAGGCGTCCGAGCTGGCCGCCGATGTCGACGAGCGCGGCCACGAACGACGGACTCTTCAGGTCGGCGAGGCGGGCCTCCACCCGGGCGTCGAGGACGAGCACCTCGGCGGCGAGCCTCACGGCCTCCGCCACCTCGTCGGCGAGCTCGGGCCGGACGGCGGCCTGGAGGGCGCGGAACCCGTCCTCGTCCCACAGCGGGCCGCCGGCCTCTGCCACCAGGCGGTCCACCGCGGCGGCCGTGCAGTCGTCGATCAGGTCCGTGACCGTCCCGTAGGGCGAGCCTGCGAGCGCCAGCTTGGTGCGGTTGTCGAGGACCCGCTCTCCGGCCTTGCGCGGTGACGGCAGGGTTCGCAACAGGAGCCGACGGGTGCCGACCGGCATCGCCCGTCGCTGGGCGAGGACGCTCGGCAGGACCCGGACCGCCACCCGGTCGCCCTCGTCGACGAGCGCGGGGAAGCCCTGCACCGTGTGGCCGCCCCTGGTGGAGGTGACGATGGCGGGCAGGCTCCCGATGGTCCAATCGGCCAGGTCGTCCACCTCCAGGTCCGGGGCCGCGGCGGCGATGGCCCTGCCCGCGGCGCCGCGGAGGCGTCGCTGCAGCTCGCCGAGGTCCTTGCCGGCGCCGAGCACCGTGCCGTCGTCGCCCTCGACCGAGAAGGTGATGCGCAGATGGTCGGGCACCCGGTCGATCTCGAAGGGGTCGCCTGGCAGCTCGACACCGGCCCGGCGGCCGAGCTCCCGGCCCAGCACCTCGAGCAGCGGCCCATCGGACGGGCCGAAGCGCTCCAGCACCGCGCGGGCGGTGTCGGGGGCCGGCACCAGGAACCGCCGCACGGGCTTCGGCAGGGCGCGGATGAGGGCGGTGACGAGCTCCTGCCGGTGGCCGGGCACGCCCCAGTCGAAGCCGTCGGCCACGACCTGGTTCAGGACCACCACCGGGACGTGCACGGTGACGCCGTCCTCCGGGGCGCCGGGCTCGAAGGCGTAGGTGACCGGCACGCGCAGGTCGCCCTGCACCCACTCGTCCGGGAAGTCGGCGGGCCCGACGGACGCGGCGTCGGGGCCGAGCAGCTCCTCCCGGGTGAAGTCGAGCAGCTCGGGGGTGCGTCGGGATGCGTCCTTCCACCACCGGTCGAAGTGGCCGCCGGACACGACCTCCTGCCCGAGCCGGGCGTCGTAGAAGGCGAAGACGGCGGCGTCGTCGACGAGCAGGTCCCGGCGTCGGGCCTTCGCCTCCAGCTCGCCGATCTCCTCGACCAGCGCCCGGTTGCGCTCGACGAAGGCGTGGTGGGTCGTCCACTCGCCGTCCACCAGGGCGTGCCAGATGAACAGCTCCCGGGCATGGGCACGGTCGACCCGGCCGTAGGGCACCGAGCGCGAGGCCACCACCGGGAGCCCGTACAACGTGATCTTCTCGTCGACCACCGACGACGCACGATCGGCGGACCACCGCGGCTCGGAGTAGGTGCGCTTCGCCAGGTGCCCGCCGAGCCGCTCGGCCCACTCGGGCTGGATCCGGGCCACCGTTCGGGCCCACAACCGGTTCGTCTCCACCAATTCTGCCGCCATCACCCAGCGCGGGCCCTTCTTCGCGAGCGCCGACCCGCCGGCGATGGCGAACTTCGCCCCGCGTGCGCCCTGGTACTCGAGGTTGCGGTCTCGGGAGCGTTCGTCGCGCATGCCGATGTGCGACAGGAGCCCGGCGAGCAGCGACCGGTGGATGGCGTCCGGCGTGGCCGGCTCCGGGTTGGCGTGGCAGCCGACGTCGACGGCGATGCGCCGGAGCTGCCGGTGGAGGTCCTGCCACTCGCGGACCCGCAGGTAGTTCAGGTACTCGGCCCGACAGAGCTTGCGGAACTGGTTCGACGAGAGGGCCTTCTGCTGCTCCCGGAGGTGATCCCACAACCGCAGCAGACCGAGGAAGTCCGAATCCGGATCGGCGAAGCGACGGTGCGCCTCCTCCGCCGCAGCGCGCGCCTCGGCCGGCCGCTCCCGCACGTCCTGGATGGACAGGGCCGCGGCGATGATCGTGACCTCGCGGACACAGTGGTTCCGGTCGGCCTCGAGCACCATGCGCCCGAGGCGGGGGTCGATGGGCAACCGGGCGAGCTTCCGGCCGAGGGGCGTGAGCCGCTTCTTCGGGTCACGCTGCGCGGGGTCGAGTGCGCCGAGCTCCTCGAGCAGGGCGATGCCGTCCTTGACGCTCCGGCTGTCGGGTGGGTCGACGAAGGGGAACCGGGCGACCTCCCCGAGGCCGAGTGCCGCCATCTGCAGGATCACGGAGGCGAGGTTGGTCCGGAGGATCTCGGGCTCGGTGAACTCGGGACGGGCGCCGAACTCGTCCTCGTCGTAGAGCCGGATGCAGATGCCCGGAGCCACACGGCCGCAGCGGCCCGCACGCTGGTCCGCCGAGGCCCGGGAGACCGGCTCGATGGGGAGACGCTGCACCTTCAGACGCCGGCTGTAGCGCGAGATGCGGGCCGTCCCTGCGTCGACCACGTAGCGCACACCCGGGACCGTGAGCGAGGTCTCCGCGACGTTCGTGGCGAGCACGATGCGCCGGCCGGGGTGCGGCTGGAAGATCCGGTGCTGCTCGGCCGACGACAGCCGGGCGTAGAGCGGCAGCACCTCGGTGCCCGCGAGCTGGAGCCGCCGGAGCGC
This sequence comes from Acidimicrobiales bacterium, assembly GCA_040382135.1. Classification (GTDB taxonomy): domain Bacteria; phylum Actinomycetota; class Acidimicrobiia; order Acidimicrobiales; family JBEIGA01; genus JBEIGA01. The sequence continues at coordinate 366 of JBEIGA010000086.1, read as the reverse complement.
GTCCGCGGTGTCGTGGATCTCCCGCTCACCGGAGAGGAACACCAGCACATCGCCGCGCCCCTCGCGACCGAGCTCCTCCACGGCGTCGCAGATCGCCGCGGTCTGGTCCCGGTCGTCCTCCGGCTCGATGCCGAACGGCCGATAGCGGACTTCGACCGGGTAGGTGCGCCCGGAGACGGCGACGATCGGGGCGGGCACGCCGTCACGGCCGAAGTGGGCGGCGAAGCGCTCGGTGTCGATGGTGGCCGATGACACGATGACCTTCAGGTCCGGACGGCGCGGCAGGATGCGTCGCAGGTGACCCCGACGGCCCCCGGCCTTTCGATCCGCTCGGCCACCGCGGGGGCCACGCGGTCGCGCCCCGTG
>JBEIGA010000085.1:0-14118 GCA_040382135.1 Acidimicrobiales bacterium | reverse complement strand
TGCAGGATGCCGCCGACGGTCATGCCAGCGGCGAGCGCCTTGGCGATCGATTCGGTCGACCAGCCCGCAGCGGCGCCGAACAGCACGGCCACGATCTGCGCGGCGTTCCACACCACGGGCGAGGCGTAGGAGAGGAAGAACTTCCGGTGGGAGTTGAGGACCCCGAGGCACCAGGAGGCCAGCACCAGGAAGGCGACGCCGACGGTCATGATGCGGACCAGCGACACGGCGAGCTCGAACGCCTCGCCCCGCAGGCCGATGGCGAGCACGCGGGTGATGGGTCGGGCGAAGGCCAGGAACACCAGCGCAAACGCGCCGCTCACTGCGGCGAGGAGACCGGCGACCGCGCCGGCGAGACGGTCGGCCTCCTTGGTGCGGCCCTGCTCCAACAGGCCGGAGTAGACCGGGATGAAGGAGGCGGACAGCACGCCCTCGCCGAAGAGGTTCTGCAGCAGGTTCGGGATCCGGGCTGCGGCCCGGAAGGCGTCGGCCGCCGGCGTCAGACCGAGGTACGGCTGGATCACCGCTTCGCGGGCCAGCCCGGCGACCCGTGATGCGAAGATGCCCGCCGCGACGAGGACGGACCCGCGCCGGGGCGCCGGGGGGTCGGCGCTCACCGGGTTCCGGACGCGCCGCCGGCCTCGTCGAGCCCGAGGCGGAGCGCCTCGAGGTCGAGGACCACGCGATCGACGGTGTCCGCGAGTTCGTGCACGGACTCCAGACTGCCCGTTCGCGTGGCCAGCTCGATGGATCTCGTCACCGACTCCTCGAGGCGGGCGTCGATCACCTGCAACCGCTCCCGGGTCTCGGTGACCTGGGCCTCCAGGCGCTCGGCAGTCCCGAGTTGGGCCTCCAGCGACCGACGGCGCTCGGCGAGGGCCCCCTCGTCAGGGAGCCGGGCGATCTCCTGCTCGATGCGGCGGCGGTCCACGGCCCGCGCCGCGTCGTGGAGCTCCTGACCACGACGAGCCACCGCCCAGCACGTCTCGACCGCCTCGTCGATCCGGGTGCCGATGTCGGCGAGGGTGTCCCGGACGGGGCCGTCCGTCGCACGGGCGAGCGCGTCGGCGAACCGGGCCCGGGCCTGGAGCGCGTCGCGGACGAAGAATCGCCACGGTTCACGCAGGGCGAACGGGTCGATGCGCGCCGGCCTGGCGGCCCGGCGCCCCGCGCCCCGGCGGGCGAGGGCCACCCGTGCGGCCCACACGGCGAGCCCGACCGGGATCGCCAGCCACAAGGGGACGCCCAGCACGGCGAGGAGCACCACGGCGCCCGCGGCGACGACGAGCGTGCCCGGTGCGATGGCCGAGAGGACGGCCGGCGGATGCGGTCCGTCGCGGCGGGCTGGGGGCCGGCCGGGAGCAGGCATGGGGGGAGCGTACCCGGCCGTCCCACCAGGATCGGGACGGCAGGCCCGCAGCGGCAGGCTGGGAGCAGCAGGGGCATGGCCCACGCGGTACGTTCCTTGGCATGAGCAACCGCTTCACCGACGTCCCGTCCGTCCGCGAGGACCTGCGGAAGGTCAACTACCTCGCGGACGAGGGCATCTCCGGCGTGGTCTACCTGGCCGACCGGCTCGACAAGCCCGTCCTCGTCGAGGGCCCGGCCGGCACCGGCAAGACCCAGCTCGCCAAGAGCGTCGCCGAGATCACCGGGTCGCGGCTGATCCGCCTGCAGTGCTACGAGGGCCTCGACGAGGCGAAGGCGCTGTACGAGTGGAACTACAAGAAGCAGCTGCTGCGCATCCAGGCGGAGCGCAACCGGGACGGTTCCTGGCAGGACATCGAGGAGGACATCTTCTCCGAGGACTTCCTGCTCACCCGTCCGCTGCTCGAGGCGATCCGCTCCGAGGATCCGGTCGTGCTGCTGATCGACGAGGTCGACCGCGTCGAGATCGAGACCGAGGCGCTGCTGCTCGAGATCCTCTCCGAGTACCAGGTCTCGATCCCCGAGCTCGGCACGGTCACCGCCAAGCAGATCCCGCTCGTGTTCCTCACCTCGAACAACACCCGGGAGCTGTCGGAGGCGCTCAAGCGGCGCTGCCTCTACCTCCACATCGACTACCCGGACCTCGAGCGCGAGAAGGAGATCGTGCTCAGCAAGGTCGAGGGCATCACCGAGAACCTCGCCGACCAGGTGGCCCGCATCGTCCGGTCCATCCGCCAGCTCGAGCTCAAGAAGGCGCCGTCGGTGTCGGAGACCCTCGACTGGGCCCGGACCCTGATCCTGCTGGGCATCCAGCAGATCGACGCCCAGACGGCCGCCGAGACCGTGAACATCCTGCTGAAGTACCGCTCGGACATCGACAAGGCGCTGAAGGAGTTCAGCACCAACGCCGCCACGCTGGGGAAGTGACGTGACGGACACGGCGCTCCCGGCTGCGGGGCCGTCGCCCATCCTCGAGCTGCTCAACGGCTTCATCCAGGAGCTGCGCGCCGCCGGCCTGCCGGTGAGCCTCACCGAGAACCTCGACGCCATGGAGGCGGTCACCCACATCCCCATCGAGGACCGCGAGGCGTTCAAGTACGCCCTCGCCGCCACGCTGGTGAAGAACCACAGCCACTGGCGGGCCTTCGAGGTCGTCTTCGAGGTCTACTTCTCGCTGCGGGGCGCCGAGTACTCGATCATCGACACCGACGAGGCGCTCCCCGAGGCCGAGGGCGAGGCGCCGCCCGAGCAGGGTGACCGTCAGGGTGCCGGCGGGGGCGGCGAGGCGCTCGATCCCGAGCAGCTCGCCGAGATGCTCTTCCAGGCGCTGCTCCGCGGCGACCAGGGCCTCATGCGTGCCCTGTCCCGGCAGGCTGTGAAGCGCTACGCCGGCATGGAGCCGGGCCGGCCCGTGGGCGGCACCTACTACCTGTACCGCACGCTGCGGAACCTCGACCTCGACGGCATGCTCGAGCGGCTCATGGAGTCGAGCCGGCAGCAGGCGCCCGAGGGCAAGCTCACCCCGCTGGAGGAGCGGCTCGAGCGCGACGAGTACGAGGACCGCATCGAGCAGCTGAAGAAGGAGATCGAGGCGGAGATCCGTCGCCGCCTCGTCGCCGACCGGGGCGTCGAGGCCATGGCCAAGACGCTGCGCAAGCCGCTGCCCGAGGACGTCGACTTCATGCACGCGAGTCGGGAGGAGCTGGTCAGCCTCCGCAAGGCGATCTACCCGCTCACCCGCAAGCTCGCCGTGCGCCTGGCCCGCAAGCGCCGGCACGGCCGCAAGGGCCCGCTCGACTTCCGCAACACGGTGCGGCCCTCGCTCAGCTTCGGTGGCGTGCCCGCCGAGCCGAAGTTCAAGTACCCGCGGCCGTCCAAGCCCGAGATCATGGTGATCGCCGACATCTCCGGCTCGGTCGCCGCGTTCGCCCGCTTCACCCTGCACCTCGTCTACGCCATCTCCGGGCAGTTCTCGAAGGTCCGGAGCTTCGTGTTCATCGACGGGCTCGACGAGGTCACGAGCTACTTCGAGGGCGTCGACGACATCGTCGAGGCGATCCACCGGGTCAACACCGAGGCCGACGTCATCTGGGTCGACGGGCACTCCGACTACGGCCACGCCCTCGGGGTGTTCTGGGACAAGTACGGCAAGGACGTCGGCCCCAAGACCACGGTGCTGATCCTCGGCGACGCGCGGAACAACTACCACGCCTCCAACGCCTGGATCGTCAAGGAGATGCGCAAGAAGGCGCGCCACGTCTACTGGCTGAACCCCGAGCCGCGGTCCTACTGGGACACCGGCGACTCGATCGTGGGGGAGTACGCCACCCACTGCGACGGCGCCTACGAGGTGCGGAACCTCCGCCAGCTCGAGGCGTTCGTCGAGAAGCTGGCCTGAGCCGAGCCCGGGGCGTCAGGCGGCGGTGAAACCGCCGTCGGCGACGATCTGGGTGCCGGTGACGTAGCTCGCGTCCTCGGACATGAGGAAGCGCACGATGCTCCCCATCTCCTCGGGCTGGGCGAGGCGGCCCATGGGCACCGTGGCGGCCATGGCGGCGGCGCGCTCCTCGCTCCCGTCGGGCAGGAGCATGGGCGTGACGATGTAGCCGGGGCACAGGGCGTTGACCCGGATCCCCTTGGGTGCGAGCGCCAGCGCCAGCGACCGGGTGAGCCCGAGCAGGCCGGCCTTGGAGGCGCAGTACGAGGGGATCGCGGCGTGGGCCACCACACCGTCCATCGACGAGATGCCCACCACCGCGGAGCCGGGGTTGGCCTCGAGGTCGGCGAGCAGGGCGTTGACGAGCACGGCGTGGGCGCGCAGGTTGACGTCGAGGACGCGGTCCCACGCCTCGACGGTGATGCCCTCGACACCGGACGGGTCGACGGTGCCGGCGGCGTGGACGAGCCCGCCGATCGTGCCGAGCGCGGCGCGGCTGGCGGCGAGCGCCTCCCCGATGGCGGCGGTGTCGCAGACGTCGACGGCGAGCCCGATGGTGGCGACGCCGTACGTGGCGGCGATGGCGGCGGCCTCGGCCTCGGCCTTGTGGGCCTGCAGGTCCCAGAGGGCGACCGGCCGGCCGACCGCGGCAAGGGCCCGGGCCGACGCCAAGCCGATGCCCGACGCGCCACCGGTGACGATGACCCCACTGGTGATGACGCCGCTGGTGACGGCTCCGGTGGTGCTGCTCATCGGGTGAACGCTCCGTCCCGCAGGAGCTCGGAGACCCGGAAGGCGAGGTCGAGCGACTGGCCGCCGTTGAGGCGCGGGTCGCACATGGTCTCGTACCGGGACCCGAGGTGCTCGTCGAGGATCTCGGTGCCGCCGCCGAGGCACTCGGTGACGTCGTCGCCGGTCAGCTCGACGTGCACGCCGCCGGGCACGGTGCCGACGGCGTGGTGCGCGGCGAAGAAGCCGTCGATCTCGGACAGGACGTCCTCGAAGTGCCGGGTCTTGTGACCGGTCTCGGAGGTGAACGTGTTGCCGTGCATCGGGTCACACACCCAGACCACCGGGTGGCCGGCGTCGCGGACGGCCTCGAGCAGGGGCGGGAGGAGGTCGCGGACCTTCGCGGCGCCCATGCGGCTGATCAACGTGAGCCGGCCCGGGATGCGGTCCGGGTTCAGCGCCTCGCACAGGCCGAGGACGTCGGCCGGGGTGGCCGAGCCGCCGACCTTGCAGCCGACCGGGTTGCGGATGCCCCGGAAGAACTCGAGGTGGGCACCGTCGAGCTGTCGGGTGCGCTCGCCGATCCAGACCATGTGGGCCGAGCAGTCGTACCACTCACCGGTGAGGGAGTCCTGGCGGGTGAGCGCCTCCTCGTAGCCGAGGATCAGCGCCTCGTGGCTCGTGTAGAAGTCCACCTGGCGGAGCTCGACCTGGGTCTGGCCGGTGACCCCGCACGCCTTCATGAACCGGAGCGCGCGGTCGATCTCGTCGGCCAGGGCCTCGTAGCGGCGGCCGGCGGGGCTGGCGGCGACGAACTCGCGGTTCCACTGGTGGACCTGGGCGAGGTCGGCGAAGCCGCCCTTGGTGAAGGCCCGGAGCAGGTTCAGCGTGGCGGCCGAGCGGTGGTAGGCGTCGAGCAGCCGGCCCGGGTTCGCGAGCCGGTCCTCGGCGGTGAAGCCGATGTCGTTGACCATGTGGCCGCGGAACGACGGGAGCTCCACGCCGTCCTGCACCTCGGTGGCGGCCGAGCGGGGCTTGGCGAACTGCCCGGCGATGCGCCCGACCTTCACGACCGGCTTCCCGGTGGAGTAGGTGAGCACCACCGCCATCTGCAGGATGACCCGCAGCTTGTCGCGGATGGAGTTGGCCGAGGTGTCGAACGACTCGGCGCAGTCGCCGGCCTGGAGGAGGAACGCCTCGCCTGCGGCGACGGCGGCCAGGTCGGCCTGGAGGTTGCGGGCCTCGCCGGCGAAGACCAGCGGGGGGAGGTCACCCAGCTGCTTGAGGGTCGCCTCGAACGCGGCTTCGTCGGGCCACTCGGGCTGCTGGACGGCCGGGAAGGCGCGCCAGCTGCGGGGGTTCCATGGCGGTTGCACCCTGCAAGCCTACGGGGAGGCGCGGACACCGCTCCATGTGGGAACGAGAGCGGAAAACGGCGAGGGGCCCGGCCGGAGCCGGACCCCTCGGAATCGAGTTGTTGCGGTGCCGTTCCGGCGACGCCTCAGGCGGCGTCGACCTTGCCGGTCTGGCGACGCCTCAGGCGGCGTCGACCTTCTCGCTCGCCTGCTCGCGGACGAGGTTGACGGCTCGCTTGACCAGACGACGGGCGGCCTCGGCGGTCACGCCCAGCTCCTCGCCGACCTCGCGGTAGCTCCGCTTGCGGCCGTCGCGCAGGCCGAAGCGCTGCTCCACGGCGTAGCGGGCCCGGGTGTCGAGCACGCTCAGCAGGTCGGTGACCATCTGCGACTCCACCCGGGCGAGGACCTCGGCCTCGGGGCCGGGGTTCGCGTCGGGCAGGAGGTCGACCAGCTCGTTGCTGTCGTCGTCGCCGATGGTGCGGTCGAGCGAGGTCGGCGTGGTGAGCCGGTGCAGGCGGGAGTGCTCGTCGTCGAGCTCGTCGCCGTTGCCCGACACCGCACGGAGAGCGGCGCGGAGGCTGGCGGAACGATCGCCCGGCAGACGGACGAGGCTGGCCTTCTGGTCGAGCGCCCGGCCGATGGCCTGACGGATCCAGAAGGTGGCGTAGGTGGAGAACTTGAACCCCTTGCGCCAGTCGAACTTGTCGACCGCGTGCTCGAGGCCGAGGTTGCCCTCCTGGATGAGGTCCAGCAGCTCCATGCCCGGGGGCAGCGGATAGCGGCGGGCGACGCTCACGACGAGGCGGAGGTTGGCCCGGATGAATCGGTCCTTGGCGGCGGCGGCATCGGCGATGGCTCGATCGAGCTCACGGCCCGTCTCACCCCGCTCCTTGGCGGCCAGCGCAGCCTGGCCCTTTTCGATGATCTGCGCGAGCTGGCGCTCTTCCTCGGCGTTGAGGAGAGAGACCATCCCGATCTCATTCAGGTACTGACCAACGGAATCACTCATGGCACACGTTTCCAACGGGGTGCGAGGGCGCACGATTCCCGTCTTGGGGGATTTCGGGGGGGAGCTGCTCCGTCACCATCACCTCCGACACCGAGAGGGGTCCGACCGAGGTGGGGCGGAGCACCGAGACGCGTCGCAGCAGGCGGGTCGTGGGGGGCAGCGGGCAATTCAACCACCGGCAGGGGAGGGGATGGGTCTTGGTGCCTATGACTGTTGTCACCATCGGTACGCGAACGCGGCAACTGAAGGTAAAGGGGCGCACGTCACCCGTGGCTCCTGCCACAGAGCGGCAGGCTCTTCCCGCTACCATCCGGCCGTGCAACGGGCGGCGCGCATCGGGATCCTGGGGGGCACGTTCGACCCGCCGCACGTCGGCCACCTCGTCGCCGCCGTCGAGGTCGCCGATCGGCTCGAGCTCGACCGCGTGCTGCTGATGGTCGCGTCGGTGCCGTGGCAGAAGGTGGGGACGAGAGCCATCTCGCCGGCGGAGGTCCGCCTCGAGATGGTGCGCGCCGCCGTCGGGGGCCACCCCGTGGTCGAGGCCTCCGACCTCGAGATCCGGCGGGGCGGTGAGTCCTACACCGCCGACACGCTCGAGGCCCTCCGCTCGGCGGGCCCGGACGACGAGCTGTTCCTCGTGATCGGCAGCGACGTCGCGCCCCAACTCCCCACGTGGAAGCGGCCCGACGTCGTCCGCGAGCTCGGGACGCTGGTGGTCCTCGACCGTCCCGGCCACGACAACGGGCGCCCGCCGGACGGGTGGCCGTACGTCGCCGTGGACGTCCCCGGCCTCGAGATCTCGTCGTCGGATCTGCGGGCGCGCGTGCGCGCAGGACGTCCGATCGACTATCTCGTACCTGATCCTGTCGCATCGTGCATCCGACGGCACGGTCTCTACCTCCCTGCCGATCCCGTCTCCCCGGGTGCCGGTCGACGAAAGCCTTCCCCCTCGTGACCCTGACCACGCCTCCGGAGCAACCGACGCACCGCTCGCCCCGGCACATCCCCGCCCCCAAGCGGCGCGAACCGGCGCCGGCGGCGGCGTTCGGCTGGCGATGGGTGTTCCCCTTCGTGCTGGTCGCGCTCGCCGGCGTGGTGTACCTGCTCGCCGTGACGGGGGCTCGGGCCGTCCTCGACACCAGCGGCGGCCGCACGATCGAGCCCGTAACGGACCCTGCGCTCCCGGGGTACGAGGTGCTCGTCGAGCCCACGGAGGTGCTGCTGCTCGCCTCCGTGGACGAGAGCGACACGCTGGTCGGCGTCACCGTGCTCGTCCCGACGGCCGGGCAGCAGGGCGGCACGATCATCACCGCCGAGCCCACCCTCGCCGTGGCGCCGGACGACGGCACCGAGCCGTTCCGGTTCGTCGACGTCTACGCCGCCGAGGGCCTCGACGGCCTCGCCACCCGGATGGGGCAGCTCCTGCGCGTCGGCGCGACCTCGACCGCCGTGCTCGACCCGGGCGGCATGGAGCTGCTCCTCGATCCGCTCGGGGGGCTCACGGTCGACCTGCCGGACGCCCTGGTCGTGGCCGGTTCGGGTGACACCCTCGAAACGATCTACCCGAGCGGCGAGCTCGACCTCGAGCCCGACGAGGTGCCCGAGGTCTTCGCCCACGTCAACCCGGGCGAGTCGCCGGTGAACCGCATCGGGCGGCAGGTCGACATCTGGGACGCGTGGCTCGACGCGCTCGCCGACGGCGGCGAGGTGCCGGAGCTGGAGATCCCGATCACCGACACCCTCGCCGCCATGCAGGGCGGGACGGTCGTGCAGGAACGGCTGCCGTTCCACGTCCGCGACATCCCCATGGACGACGGTTCCACCGTCGAGTTCCTGGTCGTCGACAACGCCGCGGCGCAGGACCTCGCTCTGCGGGTCGTGCCGTTCCCGGTCGGCGCCGACGGCGTCCCCCGCGTGCCGGTCCGCCTGCTCAACGCCACCTCGAGCCTGACCCTCGAGCAGGTGGTGACGGAGTTCGGGACCCAGCTCGTCGCCGCCGACAGCCGGGTCGTGGTGATCGGCAACGCCGACCCGATGGCCCGCCAGACCAGCGAGATCCTCACCACCGAGGCCGGCCTGCCCGACGCCGAGCGCCTCGCCGCCGTGCTCGGGATCGAGGAGATCGTCATGACCTCCCGCCACCCGACCGTCGCCGCGCTCACCGTGATCGTCGGCGAGGACCTCGTCGGCTGACGGGAGCCGTGGGCCGAGCGGAGGTCGGGCCGGTACGCTCGGGCCATCGTGACTGAACCGGCCGACACCACCGTTCCGGCGACCGCCGCCGGCGCTCCGAGCCCGGCGGACCCGTGGCCGGTGCTCGCCGCCCGCGCCGCCGACGACAAGCTCGCCACCGACACGCTCGTGATCGACGTGGGCGACGTCCTCTCGATCACCGACTACTTCGTGATCACCAGCGGCAACACCTCGCGGCAGGTGCGGGCCATCGTCGAGGCCGTGGAGGAGCAGCTCACCGAGGCGGGCGGCCCCAAGCCGCGCCGCATCGAGGGCCTCGACACCATGGACTGGGTGCTCATGGACTACGGCGACTTCGTGGTCCACGTCCTCACCGCCGAGGCGCGGGCCTACTACGAGCTCGAGCGCCTCTGGGGCGACCGCCCCCGCGTGGAGTGGCGCGCCGCCTGATCCGGCGCGGCCGGGGACAGCGGCGCTGTCCCCGGCCGGGTGCCGATCGTCCGTTCAGCCCCTCGTGAACGAGAGCTGTGCGGATGCGAGGTCGATGACGATCGAGGCACTCACCGGAGTGGTGGGCTCGAGGGGGTTGGGGTCGCCGTTCTGCGGGTTGAGGCTCCACGCCGGGAAGTCCGAGCCCGTGAGCTCGAGGCGGAGGACGGAGCCGGCCTCGACGTCGTAGGCGACATCGCCGAACTCGATCACCAGCTGCCGGGTGGCGCCGACCGACTCCGTGCTCCTGATGTGCGCCGAGCGGATCAGTTGGTTCGACCCGTCCGGGGCGACCGCCACGAGCCTGGCCGAGACGTCGATCGACGGTGCGTCGGCGGTGACGTCGAGGGTCAGCTCGACGGCGCCGCGCAGGCGGAGCGGGTCGGCGAGCGGAGCGGCGTCGAACCAGACGACGTCCTCACGGCCCGGGGCCGCGAGGGACGGGTCGTCGCCCGGACCGCTGGCGGCGATGAGGGCCATGCCGGCGTTGGTCACGATGGGGTCGGTGGGGTCGGAGACGAACCCGACGGTGCCGGTGCCGGCGTCGGGGCCGAGGGTCCCCTGGCCGAGTCGCAGGACCTGCGTGCTCGTCCCGGTGGGAGGCCAGACGGCGGAGGTCTCGAGCTCGTCCGAGCCGACGGCCTGCCAGGTGAACCGATCGAGGTTCCGCTCCCCGTCCATCAGCGTCTCACGGAAGAAGTCGAGCATCGGCGTGACCGGCCAGTTCTCGGGCTCGTCGATCTCGTAGTGCGAGCCGGGCATGGCCAGGAGCCGGAAGTCGGTGCCACGGGCCTGGGCGTCGAGCGCAGCGGCGAAGGTGGACCGGGCGAAGATGTCGTGCCAGGTCGACACGGCCAGGACGGGCACCTCGATGTCGCCGATGGTGTCCGTCAGTTCCTGGAGCGCCGGATCGGCGGTCAGGTACTCCTCGGTCTCGGGGAGCACCGGCACGAGCTCGGCGAGGGCGGTCTGGTCGAGCTGCGCCCACCCGGCCTCGACCGGTGTCCCGACGCCGCCGACGAGGGCCTCCAGCTCGCCGCCGAGGCGCTAGATCGCGCCCTCGACGGCCTCCTCCTCGAGCCCGCGGGCATCGAAGTGGTCGTCGCCGAGCTCGAGCATCTGGCCGCCCACGAAGCCCACGATCGCCTCGAGCCGCACGGCGCCGCCGGGGGACGCGAGGTCGTCCAGGAGCGAGAAGCTCGCGTTCTGGGTGTACAGGGCGTCGAGCGACGGGGGCCGCTCCGCCGCGGCGAGCGCCGCGGCCATGCCGGCGGCGGAGTCGCCCATGATCCCGATCTCGCCGTTGGACCAGGCCTGGTCGGCGACCCACTCCACGGTGTCGTACCCGTCGGGCCCTTCGGTGGTCAGGGCCGAGTTCGCGCCGCCGGAGTCCTCGGTCCCGCGGGTCTCCTGGACGACGAGGGCGAACCCGGCGTCGGTGATGAGCGGCCAGCCGACCTCATCGTCGGGGAGGCCGGTCTCCTCCAGCGAGTCGGCGTCCTGGAACCCGCCGATCGGCGTGAGCGGCAACCCGTACGGCGTCCGGAGGACCAGGGTCGGGAACGGGCCGGTCCCCTCGGGGAGGTACACGTAGGTGGCGAGGGTGACGCCGTCGCGCATGGCGACCTGCTGGACGGTGTCGACCTGCGGGCCGGCCTCGTCGATGATGCCGGCGGTGGTGCTGGTGGGCGTGCCGGCGGTGGTGCTGGTGGTCGTGCTGTCGGTCGTGCTGTCGCTGGAGCAGGCGGCTGCGGTGATCGCCAGAGCGACGACGACACCGGAGGCGCTGCGCCGGACGGAGCTGCGACGATCCCTGGCAGCGGCACGGATCGGGGGGGTGGGGGTGGGGTGGGTGCTCATGCCGAGGACCGTATGGACGGGGTCTTCTCGGCGAGCCCGCCCCTCGTCGGTTCGTGCGTACGACGTCTGACGTACGAGGGCCGCCGGCGCCCGAGCGGCCGCCGCTCGCGTCGCGGGGTTCAGCGGTCGAGACCGGCGCGATGGGCGATGACGACCAGCTGGGCGCGGTCGCGGGCGCCGACCTTGAGCATGGCCCGCCCCACGTGGGTGCGGACGGTGGCGACGGAGAGGTATCGGAGGCGGGCGATCTCGGCGTTGGAGAGGCCCTGGGCGACGTCGGCCACGATCTCCTGCTCGCGCGCGGTGAGCCGTTCGATCAACGACGCGCTCTGCGGATCCGGCGGGCTCGTCCTGGCGACGACGTCGAGGATCGCCCGGGTGACCGCGGGGGACACCAGCGAGTCGCCCTGGGCGACCGTGCGGATGGCGTCGGCGAGCTCGTCGGGTTCGATGCCCTTGAGCACGTACCCGCTCGCTCCGGCGCGGACGGCCTCGATCACGAGGCCGTCGTCGTCGAAGGTGGTGAGCACCAGGACCCGGGTGGCGACGTCGGCTGCGGTGATCCGGCGCGTCGCCTCGATCCCGTCGACCCCCGGCATGCGCAGGTCCATAAGGACGACGTCGGGTCGGTGGGCGAGCACGGCGGCGACTGCTGTGGCCCCGTCCTGGGCCTCGCTGACGACCTCGATGTCGTCGTGGTCGTCCATGAGCTGGCGGAGACCGGCGCGCACGAGGGGCTGGTCGTCGGCGATCACGATGCGGATGGGCCCGGTTCGTTCGTTCATGTGGGGCGCACCAGCGGGATCGTGGCCCGGAGCGTGAACCCGCCGTCGTCGTCCGTGCCGTGGGTCACCGTCCCGCCCAGCAGGGCGACGCGCTCCCGGATGCCGGTGAGCCCGAAGCCGCCCACCGTGGTGTCCTCCGCACGGGCAGGGCCCGGGTCGTGGACCTGCGCGGTGAGCCGACCGGCGTCGTCGACGGTGACCGCGACCTCGGCTCGTCGGGCGGTGGAGTGCCGGATCACGTTGGTGAGGCCCTCCTGCACCACGCGGTGCGCCGCCAGCAGCAGCGACGGGGGAACGTCCTCGAGCTCGTCCACGTCGATGGAGGACCGGACGTCGAGGGCGGCGGTGGTGAGCGAGCGGACGAGCTCGACGATGGACTCCGGCGAGGCGACGGGGACCTGCTCGTCGCCGCGCCGCAGCACGGCGACCATGGACCGGAGCTCGTCGAGCGCCTGGGCGCTGGTGATGCGGATCGAGCCGATCGCCTGCTCGGCGGGCTCGTTCCCCTTGACGTGACGGAGCGCGACGCTCGATTGCAGGTTCACGACGGTGATGGTGTGCGCGATGACGTCGTGGAGCTCGTGGGCGATGCGGAGCCGATCGTCGAGCACCCGGCGTTCCACCTCGAGCTCCTGCGCCCGTGCGAGTGCGGCGAACCGATCGTTGAGCGCGTCGACCAGCGCGTGGCGGTTCGCCACCGCCTGGCCGCCGGCGATGGAGACGATCACGAGCAGGGCCCCGGTCACGACGTCGGTGGAGCTCTCGGGGTCGGTCAGGAGCAGTACCACGGCGACGCCGCCGCAGAGACCGGCCACCAGGACCGCAGCGCGGTAGCTGACGCGCTGGCCGACGGTGTACAGCGCGACCATCGGGCCGACCTGGGTGAGCCCCGGCTCGTCGATCGAGGCCAGGATCACGGCGAAGGCGACGAGGCAGACGGCCGCGACCGCGAGCGGGGCCGCCCGGCGGGCGAGGAGCGCCAGGGTGGTGGTCGCAACGGCCACGATCGCGACCGGGGGCGCCCCGGCGTCACCCACGGCGAGCTGGAGCGCCCCCAGAGCGCCCACTGTGGCGCAGACGGCGACATCGACGCCGGTCGGGCGGATGCCGCTCCCGATGCTCACGGCTGACGCAGCCCCTGCAAGGGGGACGGACGGGTGACCGCCCGGGCCGGGATCGTGGCCACGACGACGGCCAGCACCACCAACGAAGCGGTGATCAGCGCGATCCGGCCGGCCGGCAGCGTCCACGGCACGGGGTCGTCGCCCGCGAGCAGGTCGACGAGCACCACCGACAGGCCGAGCCCGACGGCGAGCGACACCACGACGGCGACCACACCCGCCACCAACGTCTCGGCGGTGACCATCCACCAGACCTGCAGCCTGGTGCTCCCGATCGCCCGCAGGGTGGAGATCTCACCGCGACGGCTGCCCACCGAGAGGACGATAGCGCTGAGCAGACCGACGACTGCGATGAGCATCGCGACCCATGCGAGCCCGTCGATGAGCGTGCGCGCCGGGCCGATCTGGCCCGAGGGGTCGCCGTAGTCCGCTGCGCCCCGGACGATGCCGACGCTGGGCCCGAGCAGGTCCGCGACGATCCGGTTCGCCTCGTCGGGGCGCACGCCGTCGGCGACGCTCACGAAGATCTCGCTGAACAGGCCGGGTCCCTCGACGGCCGCCAGCACATCGAGCGACACGAGGTAGTCGGGAGCCCCGAACCCGGCGAACCGCTGGCCGAACACGGCACCGACCGTGAGGTCGCGGGTGGTTCCCGACGGGAACTCCAGCGAGACGACGTCGCCGACGGCGATGCCGAGGCTGTCGTGCA
>JBEIGA010000084.1:0-14229 GCA_040382135.1 Acidimicrobiales bacterium | reverse complement strand
CGGCCAGGAAGGCCGCGGTCCGCGCCCAGGCGGCCGAGGCCGCAGGGGGGTCCGAGAAGTTCGGGTTGAACGCGTTGTCGAACGCGTGGCCCGAACCGGCCTGCACGAGGATCTCGACGTTCGGCATCGCCGCCGAGGCCGCGACGAGCCGCGCGACGTCGTCGTTGGGGAGGTACGGATCGGCGTCGCCGAAGTGGAACAGGATCGGGCAGGTCACCTGGGGGAGCACGTCGAGTGATCCGGCGACGCCCGAGCCGTAGTACGACACCACGGCGACCGGATCCAGATGCGCTGCGGCCAGGTACGAGAAGGTGCCGCCGAAGCAGAAACCGATGACGCCAACGGATCCGGTGCACTCGGGCATGGCACGGACGTGGGCCAGGGTGGCGCCCAGGTCGCCCACCCCGCCCGCGCCATCGAAGCGGCCCGCGTAGCCCATCGCCTGCCCCAACGCCGCCTCGTCGGTGCCGTCGATGGCAACGCCCGGCTCCAGCCGCCAGAACATGTCCGGCGCGACCACGACGTAGCCGAGCCGGGCGAGGCGGCCGGCGACGTCGCGGATGTAGGCGTTGACGCCGAAGATCTCCTGGATCAGCACGAGGCCCGGACCCCGACCGGCCGCCGGGAGGGCGACGTGGCCGGCGAAGGTGCCGCCGCCGGGGGCGCTGATGCGGTCGGTGCGGGTGGAGGTCGTCATGGCCCCGAACCTACGCCCTCGAGCCGCTCCGCCGCGGGTACGGTCTCCTCGTGCGCCGTCCCGTCCCCGTCCCGCCGGGTCCCGGGCAGGAGTCCGTCTGGGACTACCCCCGCCCCCCGGCCGTCGTCCCGTCCGAGCGGCACGTCGTGGTCGCGCTGGCCGGCGTCGTCGTGGCCGACACCCGCCGGGCCGTCCGGGTGCTCGAGACCTCCCACCCGCCCGGGTGGTACGTGCCTGCGGACGACTGCGACCTCGCCCGGTTCGAGCAGGCGCCCGGACGCTCGTTCTGCGAATGGAAGGGTGTGGCCCGGTACTGGACCGTACGGGTCGATGGCGCCGTCGCCGACCGGGCGGCGTGGTCGTACCCCGACCCGACCCCGGCCTTCGCCGCCATCGCCGGCCACCTCGCCTTCTACCCGTCGGTGTTCCGCTGCACGGTGGACGGCGAGCTCGCCATGCCGCAGGAGGGCGGCTTCTACGGCGGTTGGATCACCGCCGACGTGGTCGGTCCCTTCAAGGGTCCGGCGGGCACCCAGGGCTGGTGACCGCGCCGGCCCGCCACCGGACCTACGGGTAGCGGGCGGCGGCGCGGGCGCGGTACTCGGCGCTCGCCGCGAGGTCGACCGCCAGCGTGATGTCCCCCCGGGTCAGCACCTGCTCCCGCCAGTGGGCCAGGCCGCCGGGGTCGGGATCGCGGCCGAGCAACTGCTGGTACAGGCGCCGGACGCGGACCTCGCGCGTCTCGGCCGACTGGTAGAAGTCCAACGCCACCGAGTCCCGACCGACGGCCGAGGCGCGGGCGACCCAGTAGCCGAGGCCACCCGGCTCCGGTTCCCGCAGGAGCAGCTTCCGGTACAGGTCCGTGACCCAGGTGGCGAGGTCCCCGTTGCCGTAGCGGGCGAAGTACTCGCCGCTGCCGTAGAAGAGGGCCGCGGTGCGGGCGACGTCGAGCTCCCCCGTCTGCAGCCGGCGGATCCAGTAGGCGCGGCCCTCGCCCTCACCCGGGCGGCCCAGGGTGTCGGTGTACATCCGGTCGACGGTGGCGCCGAGCCAGAGGTCGGAGCGAGCCAGCAGCAACAGGAAGTCGGCCGTGGCGGTACCCCCGGAGATGACGCTCGCCCAGAACCCGGTCTCCTCCGTGGTCGACGGCCGCCCCAGGAAGTCCTGGTACGCGGCCTGCACCAACCGGCAGTGGCCGGCGACCTCCAGGCCGATCGCGCCGCCGCAGTCGCTGATCCGCACGGTCCGGAGCCGACGCACCGAGGTCACCGGGTCGGGGCTCGGCGTGTCCCAGGCGTGGTACGAGATCCAGAGGTTCCCGGCGGCATCGGTGAACGGGTTGCCGCCGCCGGGGCCGTACTCACCCCGGGCGGGGTCCGATCGCAGCAACTGCAGCCCGGGCCCGGCGTCACAGCCACCGGTGGGGCCGTTGCACACCCGGTACCCCATGCCGTAGGCCCGCCGCTGCGCGTCCTGGTCGGCGCCGAGGGTCCACTCGCCGCCGCTGTACACGAGCAGGTACCGGCCGCCGAACACCACCATCGAGGGGTTCTCGATGACCATGCCCTCCCAGGAGCCCTCGGCGGTGGCCGCGATCCGCACCGGCACGGCACCGGGCGCGAAGCCCGTCCCGTCGGCGTCGAGCTGCCGGATCACGATCTCGGTCGGGTGGCCCTGCTCGCCCGGACGGTCGCCGGTGACCTTCCCCTCGGTCTTGTAGAGCAGGTACGGGACGCCCGTGGCCGGGTCGACGAAGATCGACGGGTCGAGGACGCCCGCCGGGTTGGCCCGTTCGCCGTCGCCGCCGTACCGGCCGCCGTAGAGCGGTCCGTCGAGGTCCTCGCCACAGGTCAGTGGGCCGGAGGACTCGTCCCGGAACGGACCCAGGGGGGACGGCGCGGTGGCGTAGCCGATGCAGAAGCGGGCGTTGCCGAAGTACCCGGGCGCGGTGTCGGCGTCCCAGGGCGAGTCCCAGCTCCGGCCGTTGATCCGCACCGAGTAGTAGGCGACCCAGGTGCTGCCGAAGCGGGCGACCGACGGGGCCCACACCTCCTGGCGCAACCAGGGGTGGCCGGGCGAGGCGTCACCGGCCGCCCACTGGGGCGGGCGCACCAGCGCCTCGTTGAAGAACGGGTCGGTGTTGGCGATCGGCAGGCCGCTCGGCTTCGGCGACCAGGCCGGACGGGGGCGCCACGGTCCGGTCGGCGACGTCGAGGTCGCGACCGGGAGGTGGACGCCTCCGGTGATCGTGCCGTAGGCGTAGTAGGTGCTCCCCTCGCGGACGATCGTCGGATCGGCGAAGCGACCCGTGTAGTCCCAGCACGGGCTGAACCAGTCGGCCCGGAAGGCGGGGTTGCTCGTGCACGGGTTCGCCTGGGCCGCCGCCGGTGCAGCGGTCACCGCGGCGAGGGTCACCGCCACGAGCGGGAGCAGCGCCGAGGTCGTCCCGACGGCGAGCAACGTGGCGATGGCACGGCGGAGCGACGGCATCGAGATCATCCAACACCACCATCGGCACGGAGCGGTGTCTCCTGCAGCACCTTCGTCGGCGCGAGGCTGTCGGGGTGCGCCGCCCCATCCGACCGCTCCAGGTCCTCCTCCCGATCGCCCTGGTGGGGGTCATCACGGCGTTCGTGCTCCTCATCGACGGGGATGCGGCGGCCGCAGCCCTGTTCCTCGTGACGGCGGTGCTCGGCGCCTCGTTCCAGGGACGGCTCGCGGGCCTGCTCGCGTCCATGCTCGCGACGGCGTCGCTCAGCTACTTCTTCATTCCACCGGAGCGGGTCTTCAGCATCGGGAAGCGGGACGACGCGATCGCGCTCGGCACCTTCGTGGGGGTCGCCCTGGTGGTCTCCACGCTGTTCGCGGAGGCGCAGCGCGCCCAGCGAGAGGCGGAGGAGGCGGCGCTCCGCGCCGCGGAGGCCCGCGTGGTCGCGGACGTCAACCGCAGCCGAGCCGCGTTCTTCGCCGCTGCGGGCCACAACCTCCGCACGCCCCTCACCACCATGAAGGCCGCAGCCGGTTCCCTCCTGGAGCACGGCGAGCAGATGTCCGAGGCCGACCGGCGGGACCTGCTGGCGGCGCTCGCCGAGGAGACGGAGCGTCTCGAGCGGCTCACCGCGAAGATCCTCGAGGTGGCCCGCATCCGCGCCGGCGGGTTGCAGCCCGACCTGGAGCACCTGGACCTCGCCGGGCTCGGCCAGGCGGCCATCCGTCGTGTCGCGCCGACGCGCCCGGGGCTCACCTGGCGCCTCGAGGTCGAGGGCGGGGCACCGCCGCTCGACCTCACCATGACCGAGCAGATCCTCCTGAACCTCCTGGAGAACGCCGCCCGCTACGCGCCGCCCGGCTCCGAGGTCGCGCTGACCGGCGCACGCGTGGTGCGCGGGAGCGGGGTCGACGGGAGCGGCGCCGAGGGGTACGAGCTGTCGGTGGTCGACCACGGTCCGGGGGTCCCGGCGGAGGAGCGGGACGACGTGTTCACCGAGTTCCGGAGCGACCGCTCCGAAGGCGGCTCGGGCCTCGGCCTAGCGATCGTGCGTGCCCTCACCGTGGCACAGGGCGGTACGGTGCGCTGCGAGGAGACCCCCGGAGGTGGCGCCACCTTCGTGGTCCACCTCCCGGCCCGGACCGATCCCGAACCCCGAGCAGCGACATGAGCACCGGAAGCCATCGGATCCTGATCGTCGACGACGAGCGTGCGCTGCGCCTCGCCCTCCGCGCCGCCCTGCAGGCCCGGGGCCTGCAGGTGCTCGAGGCGTCCTCCGGCGTGGAGGGGGCCGAGACCGTGGCGGAGGAGCGTCCCGACCTCGTCCTGCTCGACCTCGGTCTCGGCGACGTGGACGGGGTCGAGGTCCTGACGCGCATCCGGACGTTCAGCGACGTCCCGGTGATCGTGCTGACGGCGCGTGACGACCGCGACGAGAAGGTCGCCGCCCTCGACGCCGGCGCCGACGACTACGTGACCAAGCCCTTCGACAGCCAGGAGCTGTCGGCCCGCATCCGCGCCGCGCTCCGGCGCGCCCCCGACCGGCACGACGTCGCGCCGCGGGTCGTGGTCGGCGACATCGTCATCGACCTGCCGTCCCACACCGTCACGCGCGCCGGCGAACGGGTCCCCATGACCCGCACCGAGCTGGCGCTGCTGGAGGCGTTCGTCACGAACCCGGGGCGGCTGCTGACGCACCGGTGGCTGCTGCGCACCGTGTGGGGCGAGCAGTACGGGACGGAGATCACCTACCTGCGCACCTTCGTCGCCCAGCTCCGCCGCAAGCTGGGCGACGACGCCGCCCACCCCTCGATGATCGCGACCGAGCCGGGCATGGGCTACCGCTGGCTGGCCTGACCCGTCGTCTCAGTGCTCCTCGGCGGCCGCGTCGCTCGCCGCGAGGGGATCACCGATCGGCTCGATGGCGGCGAGCACGTCGCTCGTGGGATCGGGCCCGTCGAGCACGACGACGATGTCCACACGGCGGTTCCGGGCCCGGCCCTCCTCGGTGGCGTTCGACGCCACCGGCCGCGTGTCGGCGTAGCCGGCCATGCTCAGGCGGTCGGCCGGGACACCCCCCTCGATCAGCCGGTGCAGCACGGCACCCGCCCGGTTGGCCGACAGCTCCCAGTTGGAGGTCCCGCCGGACATCGGGACGTCGTCGGTGTGGCCCTGGACGACGATGCCGTTCGTGACGAGCGAGAAGGGCCGGATCAGCTCGCGGACGATGTCGTCGCCCGCGGGCAGCATCGCCGAGGAGCCCGAGGTGAACACCAGCCCGTCGGTGTCGATGGTGACCACCACGCCGTCGGCCTCGACGTGGACGTCCGTCGCGTCCGCGAGCCCCTCCTGTGCGAGGAGCTGTTCGAGCTCGTCCGCGAGCTGGTCGGCCTCCTCGGGCGCCACGTGCCCCGAGACCCCCGAGCCGTCGCCGGAAGCTCCGGACGGCCCGTCCAGGCCCGGGGTGTCCGCCGGGAGCCCCACCGGTGTGGGGTCCTGGCTCGGGAACGCGACGAGCCCGCCGGTCCCGAGGATCAGGGGGTTGTCGAACGCCTCGGCGAGGCCACCCCGGAACCGGTCGAACTGCTCCTGATCGGCCTGCTGGCCCATGGCGAAGAGGATGATGAACAGGGCCATGAGCAGCGTGATCATGTCCGCGTAGGTCACGAGGTAGCGCTCGTGGTTCTCGTGCTCCTCCTCCTCGTGGAAGGGGTCGCCGCCCCCTCCACCGTCGCCGCTCACGTCACGCGCTCCTGCGGGCGGGCTCGACGAGGTCCTCCGCCTCCTCCTCGGGGAGGAAGGCGGCGAGCCGCTCCCGGACGGAGCGGGCGTTGGTGCCGTGGGCCAGGAGCTCCACGGCCAGCAGCACGAGCTGCCCGTTCTCGACCTCCTCCTGGCCGATCATCTTGAACTTCGCCCCGATCGGCAGGTACACGACGTTCGCGAACATCACGCCGAAGAACGTGGCGATGAACGCCGCGGCGATGAGGTGGCCGAGGTGGGCGGCGTCGCCGCCGAGGCTCTCGAGCACGTGGATCAGCCCGAGCACCGTGCCGATGATGCCCATGGTCGGTCCGAAGCCGCCCATCTTGTTGAAGAAGTCCGCCCGCTTGTCCCAGGCCTTCTTCTTGGTGAGGATCATCGCCTGGAGCGTCTGGCGGATGTCGCCGACGTCGTTGCCGTCGACGAGCATCCGCATCCCGGTCTGCAGGAGCCGGTTCTCCTCCGCGCCGACCTTGCCCTCGAGGGCGAGCAGGCCGTCGGCGCGTGCGGTCTCGGCGTACGTGGCCGCCCGTTGGACCAGGTCCACCCGGTCGATGTCGTGGTCACCGAACGCGGCGCCGAGCGACTTCAACGAGTCCAGCGCGACGTCGAGCGAGGTCCCGCCGCACGCGGCCCCGAAGCTGCCGAGCAGGATCAGGATCAGCGCAGGGGGCGCGATCAGCGAGGCGGGGTCACCACCCTCCATGATCATGCAGATGAAGATCGCGGCGATACCCGCCCCGATCCCGACCATCGTCCCCTTGCCCATCGACGTCACCTCCACGGAGTGGTCGCTCCGTCCGTGGTGCCGCCATCGGGCCGGCGAACCGGCGGGTTGAGCCGAGGGGGCGGATCCTCACGGCTTCCTCACGGGCGCAGCCGGGACCTGGGCCGTCCGGCCCAGCGGATCCTTGTGGATTCCTTGTACCCCCGCCTCCCGGCGTCGGCCGTGCCGCGTGCCACATTCGCAGTCCCAGCCGGAGCGGCCGGGGAGAACACCGCGGAGTCACGATGTCCTTCACGCTCGCCGCCGAAGGCGGCTACCAGGAGTTCACCCTCGCGGGTGGCGAGTGGCTGATCCTGCTGGGTTCGGCCGCCACGGCCCTGCTCGCGCTCGGCGTGGGGTTCCTTCTCATGAAGGGGGTGCTCGCCCAGGACGAGGGCACCGACAAGATGAAGGAGATCGCCCTCGCGATCCAGGAGGGCGCGAGCGCCTACCTGCGCCGGCAGTTCAAGACGATCGGCGTCATCCTCGTCCCGCTCGCGGTGGTGGTGTTCATCACCTCGACGGCGGTGCTCAAGCCCGACGGGAGCGAGGCGCTCTCGTTCGCCCAGTCGGGCCTCTTCCGCACCCTGGCGTTCGTGGCCGGCTGCGTCATGTCCGGCCTCACCGGCTTCATCGGCATGGGCCTCGCCGTGCGGGGCAACGTCCGGACCGCGGCGGCGGCCAAGACCGGCTCGATGCCCGCCGCCCTCTCGGTGGCGTTCCGCACCGGCGGTGTGGCCGGCATGTTCACCGTCGGCCTCGGCCTGCTCGGCGCCACGATCATCATGATGATCTTCCAGAACACGAGCTCGGCGATCCTCGTCGGCTTCGGGTTCGGCGGCTCGCTGCTCGCCCTGTTCCTCCGGGTCGGCGGCGGCATCTTCACGAAGGCCGCCGACGTCGGCGCCGACCTCGTCGGCAAGGTCGAGGCGGGCATCCCCGAGGACGACCCCCGCAACCCGGCCACCATCGCCGACAACGTGGGCGACAACGTCGGCGACTGCGCCGGCATGGCGTCGGACCTCTTCGAGTCCTACGAGGTCACCCTCGTCGCCTCGATCATCCTCGGCGTCCCCGCCTTCCAGGCGATCTTCCCGGACAACCCCGAGCTCTGGGCGGCCGGCGCGCTCTTCCCGCTCGGCGCCCGGGCGCTCGGCGTGCTCGCCTCCATCGTCGGCGTGTTCATGGTGCGGGCCACCGAGAAGGACAAGTCCGCCATGGCCCCCATCAATCGGGGCTTCCTCTCGGCAGGCCTCCTCACGGTGGTGGCGACGCTGGTGCTCTCACTGGTCTACGTGGGCAACCCGGACGGCGACGTCAGCAACGTCGGATGGCGCATGTTCGGCGCCGTCGTCACCGGCCTGGTCCTCGCCCAGGTGGCGAGCCGCATCACCGAGTACTTCACCTCCACCGAGACCGCGCCGGTGCAGGAGATCGCCGAGTCGGCCGCCACCGGCGGCCCCGCCACCGCCACCCTCGCCGGCATCAGCTCGGGCCTCGAGTCGTCGGTGTGGGCGATCGTCGCCATCTGCGGCGCACTCGCCATCGCCATCGGCCTCGGCGGCGGCGAGATCCAGTTCGCCCTCTACCTGGTGGCCCTCACCGGCATGGGCATGCTCGCCACCACCGGCGTGGTCGTCTCCGAGGACACCTTCGGCCCGGTGGCCGACAACGCCGCCGGCATCGCCGAGATGTCCGGTGAGTTCCACGGCGAGCCCGAGCGGATCATGGTGAGCCTCGACGCCGTGGGCAACACCACCAAGGCCGTGACCAAGGGCTTCGCCATCGGCTCGGCGGTCATCGCATCGGTCGCCCTGTTCGCCTCGTTCATCGAGACCATCGGCATCGAGGACACCGGGCTCGCCGACGCCATCGACGCCGCCGAGGCCGCGGGCGGCACCGTGTTCGACGTCGTGCAGATCAACGTCGCCGACCCGAAGCAGTTCATCGGCATGCTCATCGGCGGCTCGGTCGCCTTCCTCTTCTCGGCGCTGGCCATCCGGGCCGTCGGCCGCACCGCCGCCGTCGTGGTGCAGGAGGTGCGCAAGCAGTTCGCCGACGGTGGGATCATGGCCGGCACCAAGAAGCCGGACTACGCCCCGGTCATCGACATCTGCACCGCGGCCTCGCTGCGGGAGCTCGCCACCCCGGCCCTGCTCGCCGTGCTCACGCCGGCGATCGTGGGCTTCGGCATCAACGAGCTGGCGCTCGGCGCCTTCCTCGCCGCAGTGATCCTGACCGGGCAGCTGATGGCCAACTTCCTGTCCAACGCCGGCGGCGCCTGGGACAACGCGAAGAAGTACATCGAGGACGGCCATTACGGCGGCAAGGGGTCCGACGCCCACAAGGCGGCCGTGATCGGCGACACCATCGGCGATCCGTTCAAGGACACGGCCGGACCGGCGCTGAACCCGCTCATCAAGGTGATGAACCTGGTGTCGCTGCTGATCCTGCCCGCGGTGATCAGCCTCAAGGACGACGACGCGGCCCGCTATGCGATCGCCGGCGTGTCACTGGTGGTCCTGCTGGTCGCCATCGCCTTCTCCCGTCGGCAGGGTCAGTCGCTGGCTGCGGCGCCGGCCGAGGGCGTCACGGCCTGACCGGCTCGACCCGCCGCGCCCGGGAGCGGGCCATCACCAGCACGCCGGCGACAGCGGCGGCGAGGACGACGAGCACCACGATCGCCCAGACGACGGGGGGGAGGGTGTGCTCGTGTCCCGCCTCGGCACCGTGACCGGGGTGGGCGGCTGCGGGCGCCGCGGTGAGCACCAGGAGGGCGAGGGCGACGCCGACGAGGGCGGCGAGACGGCGGGGCAGCGAGGCGAAGCGCATGGCATCCGACCCTACAGGTCGGGACGGCCCCGGACGGAACCCTCCGCCCGTCCGTTGAGCGACCCCCGGTCTGGAGGTACCGTCATCGTCGTCATGGCTCGCAGATTCTCCTTCGCCATGCCCGGTCGCTTCGGCCCGGGCGACGCCTGGTTCCGCATCGGGACCGTGGACGTCACGAGCACGCTGCTCGTCATCCTCCTGTCGGTCACCTCGATGGTCGTCTACGCCATCGACAAGGTGTTCCTCGCGAACCTCGTGCTCTTCCCCGCGGCGGTCCGTGACGGCGAGCTCTGGCGGGCGGTCACCTGGCCGCTCTACAACGAGCCTGACATCTGGACCGCGCTGACGCTCTACATCTTCTGGATCTTCGGCTCCGAGGTGGAACGGTTGCTCGGGCGCAACCGGTTCATGTCGCTCCTGCTCGGGATCACGCTCGTCAGCGGCCTCGTGGCCACCGGTCTCGATCTCGTGGCGTTCGGCATCCGGCCGGTGGAGCTCACGATCTTCGTGATCTTCGCGATCGAGTTCCCCCACGCCCGGTTCCTCTTCGGCATCTCCGCCCGCGCCCTGGCTGCGGTGATCGTCGCCCTCGACGTCCTCGCCTACGTCGGCGACCGCAACGACGACGCCCTGTGGTTCCTGGTCGTCACCCTCCTGACCGGCATCCTGCTGATGCGGGCGTTCGGGTTCGCGAACGACCTGCCCTGGATCCCGCGGATACCGCTGCCGGGGCAGCGCCGAACCGCCAGACCGAAGCGGTCCGCTCCGCCGAAGGCCTCCCGCAAAGCCGCCAAGGGCCGGAAGGGCACGCCCCACCTCACGGTCGCCCCGCCGCCCCCGCCGGCGTCCTCGCTCCCTGACGACATCGACCGTCTGCTCGACAAGATCGCCGCCGAGGGCATCGGCAGCCTCACGCCCGAGGAGCGGGCCCGCCTCGACCAGGCGAGCCGCCGGATGCGCGACGAGCGCGGCTGATGGCGGCGCGCCGCCTCCGCAGTCTGCTCTTCGCCCCCGCCTCGCGGCCGGAGGTCCTCGCCAAACTCCCACGGAGCGGGCCCGACGGCGTCGTCCTCGACCTCGAGGACGCGGTGCCGCCAGCGGCGAAGCCCGACGCGCGGACCCACGCGGCCACCGTCGGCGCTGCGCTCGCCGCCGAGCATCCGGACCTTTCGGTCACGGTCCGGGTCAACGCCCTGCCCACGACGTTCTTCGCCGACGACCTCGCGGCGCTCACCCCCGGGCTCGCCGCAGTCGTGGTCCCGAAGCTCGAGTCGGCCGCCCAGGTGGCCGAGGTCCGGGCGGCGCTCGCCCGCCGAGGGCTCGGCGGCCTCCCGATCCTCGCCGGCATCGAGACGGTCCCCGGCGTCGTCCGGGCCGAGGAGGTGCTCGCCGCACCCGGTGTCATCGCGGGCTACTTCGGCGCCGAGGACTACGTGCTCGACCTCGGCGGGATCCGCACCGACGCCTCGACCGAGACCCTGTACGCACGCTCCCGCGTGGCGATCGCGGCGCGCATGGCGGGGGTGCCCGTCCTCGACCAGGTCGTGACCTCGCTCTCGGACGAGACGCTCTTCGCAGCCGACGCTGCCATGGGGCGCTCGCTCGGGTACCGGGGCAAGCTGTGCATCCACCCCGCCCAGGTGGCCTGGGCGAACGCCGCGTTCTCCCCGTCGGAGGCCGAGCTCGACCGTGCCCGCCGCCTCCTCGAGGCGTACGACGCCGCGGTCGCCGAGGGTCGGGCCTCGATCTCCTTCGAGGGCCAGATGGTCGACGAGCCGCTCGCCCGTCAGGCGCGCGCCGTGCTCGCCGCCGGCTGATCCCCGCGGCGGTCTCCCTGCACCGCTCGCCGGACGTCACCGGGGGACACGATGCCAACGATGCGAGCGTCCTCCACGACCACGACGTAGCCCTCGCCGAAGGGGCGGAGCCGGAGCAGCACGTCGACGAGGTCCTCGTCCGGCGTCGCGGTGTCGACCCGGTCGAGCGGCACGGCGACGCTCCGCAGGGTCACCGCCCGGTCGGCAACCCCCGGCAGTCGTGCCGACAGCAGGAGCCCGCCGAGCCGGCCGTCCCAGGTCCGCAGCGGGTACGCGCCGTGCCCCTCGGCCGCCGCCGGTCCCGCCTCGAAGTCCTCCACGGTCGTCCAGCCGGCGACCGCGACCGGATCCCTCGTCATCACCGCCCCGACGCGGACGCCGGCGAGCCCGCGCCGGGTCCGGGCGGACTGCCCTTCCACCGTGGCGGCACCCGAGAGCATCCAGCCGATGAGCACGGTCCAGAGGCCACCGAACCCCCCGCTCACGAACTGGAACACGCCGATGCCGATCAGCGCTGCGCCGACGAACCGTCCCGCACCGGCAGCCGTGATCGTGGCCCGGTCCGTGTCGCCGTGCCGGCGCCAGAGTGCCGCCTGGACGATCCGACCGCCATCGAGTGGAAGACCCGGCAGGAGGTTGAACACCGCGAGGAACCCGTTGATCGTGCCGAGCCACAGCAGGACGGCCGAGGAGGCGGCAGGAGCGCCGACGGCGTCGAGGCCGAACCCGGCACCCAGGGTGAGCGCCGTCACGGCGATGCTCACCGCCGGACCCGCCGCTGCGATCCGGAGGGCGGTGCGCGCATCGGGCGCCTCGGTGGACAGCCGCGCCACGCCGCCGAAGAACCAGAGCGAGATCACCTCCACCCGCAGACCCGAGCGTTGCGCCACCAGTGCGTGGCCGGCCTCGTGGGCGAGGAGCGAGCCGAGGAACAGCACCGCGCCGCCGAGCCCCACCAGCCATCGACCCGTGGGGCTGAGGCCGCCGGCCTCGGGGAGGACCCCCTCGGCGAGCCCGAAGGTCAGCACGGCGACGATGAACAGGACGGACGCGCGGGCCGTCACGGGGATGCCGGCGATCCGGCCGATGCGGAAACCGTCAGACTGCATGGCGAACTCCTCGGTGCCGTGCGGCCGGAGCCGCTGGTGACCGAAGGTCTCCCCCGCCGGAGCGGCCGCAGGCGCCGGGCGGATCGACCGCCGTGCTGACGACGACTGCGCTGAGGGGGTACTCCCCTTCGCGTGCTTCAGGTCTCGAGCGTACGCGCGCCAACCGGCATCCCACCGTCCGGGCCTGGCAGCGGCAGCGGCAGCACCAGCGGCGCGTCGGCACGTCCGAGGAGGAACGACCGGTGCTCGGCCAGTCCACGACGTGGTCGATGCAGGAGCCGTTCCACCGGGACACCGAGCACCTCGCCGGGCCGCGGCCGACGGCGGGTCGTCGGACTGGTCGGACACGATCAGGCGGAAGTCCCGGCGCGTCTGGCCGAGCAGGGTGGCGAGGGTGGTCGCCTCTGCGACCACCGAGGAGACCGGAACGTCGGCGACGAAGCTGACGTCGTGTGCGCACCGCTCGTCCACGTTCTCGAGGTCGCACACGGGACAGCGCAGGCGCGGCCACCGCCGACGGCCATCGCCTGCAGACGGGTGCAGGACCGCGTACCGGACCCACCGGTCGAGCGGCGGCGCGAACACCGGATCACCGATGCCGTTCGCCCGCAGGACGGCGATCCGGCCCTCGCTCCCCACCACGTTCAGTCGCGCTCCTGCGCCAGGGTCACGCTCTCGACGAGGTGGAGGTGGCGGTCGAGCGCGGTGAGCTCGAGCAGCCTCCGGACCGATCGGCTCGGGCTGATCACCTCCAGGCGGCGCCCGAGGCGGGCCAACTCGTGGTGCGCCGTCAGCAGCACCCGGAGCCCCCACGAGTCGATGAAGCGGACGCGCGACAGGTCCACCTGGACGACCTCGTCGGGGAGCCCCATGATCCGGCGTCGGAACATCCCGGCGGTGGACACGTCGATCTCGCCCGTCGCGCGCAGGCATCCAGGTCCCTCGGCATCGACGCGCAGGCGGTCTCCGGACAGCGTCACCGGTCCTCCTCACGGCGGTTCATCGGTGCCAGCCGTTCCCTCGCACCCTGCGGCCCAAACCCTCGGGTTTCGCGCACGGGGACCGCGGGAACCGGTCACGTCGATGGACGAGGAGCAGCGCGTGGTCGTCGACGAGGTCCGTGCCGTGCTGGGACCGCTGTTCGTCGGGCTCCTCGTCCGGTGCCACGCCGCCGCGCTCGCCGCGCTGGCGGAGATCGCGAGCCTGCCGTCGACGAGCCCGAGCATGGTTGATCGTTGGACGAAGGGGGGAAGCAGCACTGCGTGAGGCACCGGAGGGAGGCGCGGGATGTCGCAGGTCGTCGCACGGTTCGGGACCATGGAGGACGCACGGCGGGCCATCAGCGAGCTCGAGCTCGCGGGGATCGATGCGAGTCGGGTCGTGTTGCGGGACGAGCCGGCGGTGCTGGGGGGTGGCACGGCCTCCCTGCTCGGCCAGCGGGCGATCGAGGTGGAGACATGAGCGGCGCCCGGTCAGGTGACGTGGAGGTGCCCGTCCAGCGCGGTGAGCTCGAGAAGTCGCTGGACGGCCTCGCTCGGGGCGACCAGCTCCAGACGCGCTCCCCGGAGCTCCTGGTCCTCGTGGGTGGACAGCAGCACCCGGAGCCCCGAGGAATCGATGAACCCGACCTCGGCAAGGTCGATCCGCAGCAGCGGCGGGGAACCCAGGGCCGCGATCCGACGGCCCAGCTCCACAGCGGTGTGCGCATCGACCTCCCCGACGAGCCGCAGCGTGGCACCGTCGAGCCCCTCGATCTG
>JBEIGA010000083.1:0-14330 GCA_040382135.1 Acidimicrobiales bacterium | reverse complement strand
GGTGATCGGCGTCTGCGCCGGCACCGTCTACGTGCTGGGCTTCACCTTGCTGCACGAGAACGTCGAGGACGACCTCCGGGGACGGATCTTCAGCGCCCTGTTCACCCTGGTCCGGTTGTGCGTGCTGATCGCCTTCCTCGTCGGTCCGGTCCTCGCCGAGAGCCTGGACCAGCTCTCCAAGGAGCTCTGGGGCGGCGACATCGCCATCGGCGGCTGGGTGATCTCGGTGCCCGGGGTCCGGCTGACGCTGTGGTTCGCCGGGTTCATCATCGTGGCGGCCGGGATCCTGTCGGGGCTGTCGCTGCGCGCCGGTGAGCGCGCCGCCCGCGCCCGCGAGGTGGCGCGCACCGAGGGCGCCGGGGCGGTGGCCCAGCAGGAGGCGCCGGCGTGAGCGCCCCCTTCGTGGCCTTCGAAGGGCTCGACGGCGCCGGCAAGTCCACCCAGGCCCGCCTCCTTGCGGAGCGCCTGGGCGCGGTGCTGACCCGCGAGCCGGGAGGGACGCCGATCGGGACCCGCATCCGGTCGCTCCTGCTCGATCCCGACACCGTGGGGCTCGCCGCGCGGGCCGAGGCCCTCCTGATGGCCGCCGACCGGGCGCAGCACGTCGAGGCGCTGGTCCGGCCGGCGCTCGCCGCCGGTCGTCCCGTCGTCACGGATCGGTACCTCTACTCGTCGGTTGCCTACCAGGGCTACGGCCGTGACCTCGATCCCGACGAGGTCCGGGCGCTCTCGCTGTTCGCGGTCGATGGGCTGTTGCCGGACCTGGTCGTGCTGGTCGAACTGCCGGACGAGGTGGCCGAGCAGCGCTTCGGTGACCGACCGGACCGCTTCGAGGGGGAAGGTCCGGCGTTCCGCAGTCGTGTCGCGGAGGGGTACCGGGCCCTGGTCGCCGCCGATCCGGACCGCTGGGTCGTGGTCGACGGCGTCGGCTCGATCGAGGAGGTCGCCGAACGGGTGTGGGCCGCGGTCGCGCCGAGGCTGGCCGCGCCGGCAACGCCGGCCGGGGACGCAGGGGAGGCCGGGAAGGTGGCGTTCCGTGGCGACGACGGCTGAGCCGCCGGGGTCCGGGACGCCCACGTCGCCGCTCGACCGGATCGTCGGCCAGCCCGTCGTGGTGGAACGGCTCCGCGCTGCGGTCGTCACCCCGGTCCACGCCTACCTGTTCGTCGGACCCCGCGGGACGGGCAAGCGGCAGGCGGCGCTCGCCTTCGCGGCCGCCCTCCTGTCGAGGGACGTGCCCGATGCGGCCGACGCCGAGCGGGTCCGCAGGCTGGCGCTCGCCGGCATCCACCCCGACGTCGTGCTCCGATCTCCGGAGGGTCGCAGCCTGCGGGTCGAGGAGGCCCGTGAGCTCGTGGTCGAGGCCTCGCGGTCGCCGATCGAGGGCCGGCGCAAGGTGATCGTGTGCGAGCGCTTCCACACCGCCCAGCCCGAAGCGGCCGCCAGCCTGCTGAAGACCGTCGAGGAGCCGCCGGCGACGGCCGTGTTCGTCCTGCTCGCCGAGGACGTCCCGGCCGAGCACGTCACCATCGCCTCGCGGTGCACCGTCCTGGAGTTCGCCTCGCTGGGCGAGGACGTCCTCACGGACCACCTCGTGCGGCGCGGCGTCGACGCCGACCGCGCCGCCCGCATCGCGACGATGGCGGGAGGCAACCTCGACCGTGCGGAGCTCCTCGCCGAGGACGACGCGGCCCTCCGGCGGTTCGAGGCGTGGCGGTCGGTGCCCGATCGGCTCGATGGCACGGGCGCGGCGGTCGCCGTGCTCGTGGAGGAGCTCCGGTCGCTCATCGACGACGCCCAGGCACCGCTGGCGGCACGCCACGCGGACGAGGTCGCCCAGCTCGCCGCCCAGGAGGAGCTCGCCCCGTCCGCCGGCGCGCGCAAGGCCCTCGCCGAGCGCCACAAGCGGGAGGCCCGGCTCTTGCGGGACGACGAGCTCCGCACGGGTCTCGCCACCCTCGCCGGCCGCTACCGCGACCTCCTCGTCGCCGATCCCGGCAGCACCCGGTGGGCGGACGCCACCGCCGCCGTCACCGCGGCGGCCGCCGCGCTCGTGCGGAACCCGAACGAGCCCCTGCTCCTGCAGGCGCTGCTGCTCTCCCTGCCTCAGGCCCCGCGGGGCTGAGGCCGCCCCTCGTCGGGGCGCACCATCCGCCTGGGAGCGGTCCCGCAGCGCGATCATCACGCCCGCGATCCGTGCGGTACGGAGCAGGGCGGACGCCTCCACGGAGGTCGTCCAGCCTCGTCCGCCGGCGTCGGTCGCCGGTGCTACCGCACCCGATCCCAACAGCGTGTGGAGGAACCCCTCATGTCCGACGATGCCGCCCCCGACCTTGCCGCCTCCGACCTCGCGAAGGAGGACGAGGGCACCAACTGGATCGAGGTGGCCGCAGCGATCCTGCTCGGCGTGGCCGGTGTGCTGACCGCGTACGCCGCCTACAACGGCGCCCTCGCCGGTGGCGACGCGCTCAAGGGGTACACGCAGTCGTCGCGCACGACGGCGGAGGCAGAGGGCTTCTACGCCGACTACACCGCGACCGTCAACGCCGACCAGGCGCTGTTCCTGGACTACCAGATCCTCGTGCAGCAGGGCGACACCGACACGGCCGAGGTCATCAAGGACAACCTGTTCTCCGAGGCCCTCACGGTCGCCACCGACGCCTGGCTGGAGATCCCCGAAGGCGAGGGGCCGGCGACCCCCCTGGACGCCGACGAGTACGTCATCGAATCGTTCGACGTCTACCAGGAGCTCTCCGCGCAGGCCGAGGCCGAGTTCGCGGAAGCCGCGGACATCGACGACCAGGGCGACAACTTCGACCTGGCCACGGTGTACCTGGCGGTCTCGCTGTTCTTCGCCGGCATCGCCGCCCTGTTCAAGGTGCAGGGCGTGCGCATCGTGCTGCTCGGCGTCTCAGCGGCCCTCCTCGTGCCCGGTCTGATCGCCATCGCCAACGGCAAGGGCTGGTTGTAGCCCGACGCAGGCATGGAGCGGCACTGCCGCCCCGTCACGTTTGCGAACCTAGGCGTCGGTGACCTCGATGCGGACGCGCTTGTTGCCCTTGCCCTTGGACTCGGTCCGCAGCACCCGGACACGGCCGACCTCGGCGGTGGACGGGACGTGGGTGCCGCCGTCCGCCTGCTTGTCGAGCCCGACGATGTCGACCACGCGGATCTCCTGCACCGACTCGGGGATCAGGTTGACCTTGGTGCGGATGAGGGCGTCGTCGACGAGGGCGACCTCCCGGGGGAGGAACGTGACCTCGATGGGGCGGTCGGCGGCCAACTCGGCGTTGACGAGCTCCTCCACGCGCTCGCCGAAGCCCTCGGGGAGCGGGTCGAACTCGAAGTCCATCCGCGCGGCGAGCGGTTCCATGTTCCCGCCCGTGACGGCGACCCCCCACTCGTTCCAGATCACCCCGCAGAGCACGTGCATGGCGGTGTGGGTGCGCATCAGGGCGTGCCGCCGGTCCCAGTCGAGCTCGAGGCGGACCGACGTGCCGACGGCCGGCACCGGGCCCTCGAGCCGGTGCCAGACCTGGTCGCCGCGGCTGCGGACCTCGGTCACCCGTGCCTCCACCGCCCCCGACCCGACGCCTTCCCACGTGAGCCGGCCGGTGTCGTGGGGCTGGCCGCCACCGGTGGGGTAGGCGATCGTGCGGTCGAGGACGACCTGTCCGGCGTCGTCGCCCTCGCCGACCGCCACGACGGTGGCCGACAGCTCCCGGAGCGACGCGTCGCGGAGGTACACGCGGTCGGTGGCGCTCATGCCTCCGGCTCCTCGTCCGGGCTGATGTCGACGATCACCTCGCCGCCGGAGACGGTGACCTCGTACTGGGGGAGCCCGGTCCCCACCTCGTCGAACACCACGTCCGGGTCGCAACCGGCGACGAAGTCCCGGGACTCGGGGCGCCACTGGAGGAAGCAGTCCCGGGGCGCGCCGGGTTCCCGGGCGTCGAAGGCGTGCCAGCCGGACTCGGGGTCGTCGCCGATGTGCTGGAGGTAGATGTCGCGGGTCCCGCCTCCGACGTCGGAGTAGAGGATCGGGCCGCGGTCGGCGATCTCCCGGCTGATGCGGCCGACCTCGCCGGCCTGGAAGGTCTCGTCACCGATGCGGACCTCGACGTCGCCGCCTTCGCCGGCGACGAACAGCACCAGCAGGAGGAGGCTGACGGCGAGGCCGACGGCCAGCAGGCCGAGGACCAGGGTGTTCCGGGTGGTGAGGGCGGGGCCCTTTGCGACCGGCATCGTGGGGGAGGCCTCCGATCGGGCGGGCCGGCGCGAGTGT
Source organism: Acidimicrobiales bacterium (assembly GCA_040382135.1). Classification (GTDB taxonomy): domain Bacteria; phylum Actinomycetota; class Acidimicrobiia; order Acidimicrobiales; family JBEIGA01; genus JBEIGA01. The sequence goes on along the minus strand of JBEIGA010000083.1, from coordinate 10,045 downwards.
TCACGCGCTCGGCTGAGCGTCCTAGTATCCCCCGGGCGCCCGGTGGAGACCCAGGTGGACCGACGCGTTCGTGGCGCGTCGGGACCGGGCGACCGGCACATCAGGCACGCAGAAGCGTCAGGCACGCAGAAGGACGAGCGCGTGGATCTGTTCGAGTACCAGGGCAAGCAGTTCTTCGCCGGCTTCGGCATCCCGGTCTCGCCCGGTGACGTGTGCGTCACCGTGGACGAGGCGGTGGCCGTTGCGGACCGGGTCGGGTACCCGGTCGTGGTGAAGGCGCAGGTGCACGTGGGCGGCCGCGGCAAGGCGGGCGGCATCAAGCTCGCCTCCGACGAGTCCGAGCTGCGCACCCACTTCGGGAACATCTACGGGATGGACATCAAGGGCCATCGCGTCGACTACGTCTGGATCGAGCACGCCTCGGACATCTCCGAGGAGTACTACGCCAGCTTCACGCTGGACCGCTCCGCCAAGAAGTACCTCGGGATGCTCTCCGCCGAGGGCGGTGTCGAGATCGAGGCCGTGGCCGAGGAGAACCCCGACGCCATCGCCAAGATCTGGATCGACCCCGTGGAGGGCCTGTCCGAGGCCGCCGCCCGCGAGTGGGTGAAGGCCGCGAACCTGAACCCGGTCGCCGAGGACGGCGCCGTGGACATCCTCGTGAAGCTCTACCGGGCCTACACCGAGGGCGACGCCGACCTCACCGAGATCAACCCGCTGATCCTCACCCCCGACAGCAAGGTCCACGCCCTCGACGCGAAGGTCACGCTCGACGGCAACGCCGAGTTCCGCCACCCCGACTACGCCAAGTACGACGCCACCCAGGTGCGTGACGAGCGCGAGAAGGCCGCCCACGAGAAGGGCCTGCAGTACGTGGGCCTCGAGGGCAGCGTCGGCGTGATCGCCAACGGCGCCGGCCTCGCCATGAGCACGGTCGATGTGGTCAACCAGGTCGGTGGCAAGCCCGCCAACTTCCTCGACATCGGCGGCGGCGCCAACGCCGACGTCATGGCCGGCGCGCTCGAGGTCATCAACAACGACCCGAACGTCAAGGCGATCTTCATCAACATCTTCGGCGGCATCACCCGGGGCGAGGAGGTGGCCAACGGCATCATCGAGGCCATGCGCCGCGTCACGATCGACTCCCCGATCGTGATCCGCCTCGACGGCACCAACGCCGACCAGGGCCGTGAGCTGCTCACCCCCCACCTGTCCGACCGCCTGATGATGGCACCGACGATGCTCGACGCGGCCCGCACGGCCGTCGCGCTCGCGGCCCGCTGAGGAGACCAGCCATGAGCATCTTCGTCGACGAGAACACCAAGGTCGTCTACCAGGGCCTCACCGGCTCCCAGGGGCGCTACTACGGCCTGCTCAACCGGGAGTACGGCACCCAGGTCGTGGCGGGCACCAACCCGAAGAAGGCCGGCACCGACGTCGAGGGCATCCCCGTGTTCGCCACGGTCGCCGACGCCGTCGCCGCCACCGGCGCCACCGCCTCGTGCATCTTCATCCCCGCCCCCGGCGTCCGCGACGCGGTGATGGAGGCGGCCGAGGGCGGCATCGAGTTCATCGTGGCCATCACCGAGGGCGTCCCCGCCCACGACGAGGCCTGGTTCTTCAACAAGCTCAAGCGCGACTTCCCGAACGTCCGTCTGCTCGGCCCGAACTGCCCCGGCATCATCTCGCCGGGGAAGTGCAACATCGGCATCACCGCCGGGCACATCGCCAAGGCCGGCGGGCCGGTCGGCATCGTCAGCCGCTCGGGCACCCTCACCTACCAGGCCCTGTACGAGCTGAAGCAGCAGGACATCGGCGTCACCACCTGCGTGGGCATCGGCGGCGACCCGGTCCCCGGCACCAGCTTCATCGACTGCCTGGCGGCCTTCGAGGCCGACCCGGAGACCAAGGCCGTGATGATGATCGGCGAGATCGGCGGCTCGGCGGAGGAGGAGGCTGCGGCCTTCATCAAGGAGCACATGACCAAGCCGGTCGTCTCCTACATCGCCGGCGTCACCGCCCCTCCCGGCAAGAAGATGGGCCACGCCGGCGCCATCGTCTCGGGTGGCAAGGGCACCGCCCAGGCCAAGATGGAGGCGCTCGCCGACGCCGGTGTGAAGGTGGGCAACAACCCCACCGAGGCCGGTGAGCTCATGGTCGAGGTCGTGAAGTCGCTCTGAGCGGCACGTGACCCCACGCGTTCCGTCCGAGGGCGGCCCTCCGGGGTCGCCCTCGGCGCGTCCGGGCTGCCGCCACCCGGGCTGCCGCCACCCAGGACGTGCCACGGGCGATGCTGGGGGGATGCGCCACCGCCTCACCCCTGCGATCCTCCTGGCGCTCGCCCTCTCCCTCGCGCCCGCGCTGGTGGCGTGCGGTGGCGAGGACGCCGCGGCGCCGCCGTCGACCCTGTTCGCTCCGGACACCTCGGCGCCGCCGACCACGACCGTCGCTCCGGTCACCACGACCACCTCCACGCTGCCGCTGCCCCGGCTCCTCGACGACGGGACGGCGCGGGCCCTGCTGACCCCGTCCGGCATCCCCGCCGCCGTGCGGGACGCGGCGCTCGCGGGGGGCTGGGTGGTGGTCACCCCGTGCGGCGACGAGGCGGTGGTCTCGACGGGGGTGCCGTTGGTCGACGCCCACGTGGTGCTCGATCCGGGCCACGGCGGCTCGGAGCCGGGCGCCGAGGGCGAGGGCGGCCTGGTCGAGAAGGACCTCAACCTGCTCGTGGCCTGGGAGGTCGCCGCCCTGCTCGAGGCGGAGGGTGTCACCGTCGTGCTGACCCGTCCGTCGGACTACCGGACCACGTTGGCCAGCCGGGCGGCGATCGCCACCGCGCTCGGAGCCGATGCCTTCGTGTCCATCCACCACAACGCCGACCCCGACGGACCGTCGGACCGGCCGGGTACCGAGACCTACTACCAGATCGACGACCCGTCCTCGAAGCGCCTCGCCGGCCTGGTCTACGAGGAGCTGCTGGCGGCCTTCTCCGCCTACGACGTCGACTGGGTCGCCGACACCGACGCGGGCGCGAAGTACCGCCTGAACCAGCGAGGCTCGGACTACTACGGGATCCTGCGCGAGTCGGCCGGTGTGCCGGCGGTGCTCGTGGAGGCCGCGTTCCTCTCGAACCCGGCGGAGGAGGCCCTCCTCGCCACGCCCGAGTTCCGGACGGTCGAGGCGCAGGCCATCGCCCGCGGCGTGCTGCGCTACCTCACCACCCAGGACCCCGGGAGCGGGTTCGTCGAGCCGTACGAGCGGGTCCAGCCCGCCGGCCCCGGTGGCGGCGCCGACGGCTGCGTGGACCCGCCCCTCGAATAGTCCGGCCGATCCCCGCTCAGACCGGGGTGGGCGGGGTGCTGCTGCGCGGGGCCGAGCCGTTGCCGCCCTGGAGGAGCTCCCACACGGCACCGCCGGTGAGCACCCCGGCGGCGATCCAGCCGAGGATGATGCCGACGCCCGGCTGCTCGGCGAACTGCTGACCGAAGGTGATCAGGAAGGCGGCGAGCCCGAGGGCGGCGTACAGCTGGGTCAGCGTGAACCCGAGGACCTGTTCGGGGAGCTTCACCTTGGCGAAGGCGGACAGCGCGACGAGCGCGGCGACCCCGGCCCCGATCAGCAGGGTGAACAGCCACTGCAGACCGATGAAGTCGGTGTTCGACCCGAAGGGGGTGTCGCGCCAGTCGAGGAACGAGGCGATGAACAGCACCGCCCCTCCGCCGATCATCATGATGGTGCTGGGCTTCAGTTGGTTTCCCACAGCGTGCTCCGTTCTGTCCCGCGCGGTTCGCACCCGTCACGCTAGTTCCGCCGCGGCGGGTGGTCGAACGACCCCCTGCTACGGTCGCCCGGCGTGCGGATCGGTGTGCTGGCGTCGGGGTCGGGGACCATCCTCGAGGCGATCCTCGATGCGAGGCTGCCGGTGGTCGGCGTGTTGACCGATCGGCCGTGTCGGGCGGTGGAGGTCGCCGCCGCCGCAGGGGTCCCCGGTGAGCTCGTCGCCCGCGGGTCGTTCGGCCCCGACTTCGACCGCGACGCCTACACCGCTCGGATCGTCGAGCGGCTCCGGGCCCACGGGGTCGACCTGGTGGTCATGGCCGGGTTCGGCACCATCCTCGGGCAGGCGGTCTACGACGCCTTCGGCGAGCGGGTCCTCAACACCCATCCCGCCCTGCTGCCCTCGTTCCCGGGCTGGCACGGGGTCCGGGACGCCCTGGCGTACGGGGTGAAGGTCACCGGCTGCACCGTGCACGTGGCCACGCTCGAGGTCGACGCCGGGCCGATCCTGGCGCAGGAGGCGGTGCCGGTCCTCCCGGACGACACCGAGGCCTCGCTGCACGAACGCATCAAGGCGGTCGAGCGCCGCATCTACGTCGAGACGATCCGGGAGATCGTGGAGAGGGGATCCGTCCGATGAGCACCCGCCGTGCCCTGCTGTCCGTGTTCGACAAGGCGGGGGTGGTCGAGCTCGCCGCCGGCCTCACCGAGCTGGGCTGGGAGCTGGTGTCGAGCGGGGGCACCGCCCGTGCGGTGGCGGAGGCCGGCATCCCGGTCACCGACGTGGCCGACCTCACCGGCTACCCGGCGATGCTCGGCCACCGGGTGGTCACCCTCCACCCGCTGGTCCACGGCGGCATCCTCGCCGACCGCTCCGACGCGTCCCACCGGGCCGACGTCGACACCTACGGCATCCCGCTCATCGACCTCGTCGTGGCCAACCTCTACCCGTTCGGCAGCGATCCCTCGGTCGAGCTCATCGACATCGGCGGGCCGGCCATGGTGCGCGCCGCAGCCAAGAACCACGCCCACGTCGGCGTCGTGGTCGACCCTGCCGACTACGCCGCCGTCCTCGACGAGCTGCGCAGCGGCGGGGACCTGTCGTCGGCCACCCGCCGACGTCTCGCCCGCAAGGCCTTCTCGCACACGGCGGGCTACGACGCCGCCATCGTCGCCTGGCTCGACGAGCTCGACGCCGACCCCACGGGCGACCCGTTGCCCCGGTCGCTGCACCTCGCCCTCGACCGCGCCCAGGACCTCCGCTACGGCGAGAACCCGCACCAGGTCGGTGCCCGGTACCGCACGCGGGGCGCCACCTCGTGGTGGGACGACGCCGTGGTGCACGGGGGCAAGGAGCTCTCGTACCTGAACCTCTACGACACGGAGGCCGCCTGGAGGCTCGCCTGGTCGCTCGGCGAGGGACCGGCCGCGGTGGTGATCAAGCACGCCAACCCCTGCGGGGCCGCGGTGGCGGACGACATCGTGCCCGCCTACGTCCGCGCCCACGAATGCGACCCCGTCTCCGCCTTCGGCGGCATCGTCGCCGTCAACCGGCCCGTGCCGGTGGCGATGGCCGAGGCGCTGAGCGGGGTCTTCACCGAGGTCGTGGTCGCCCCCGGGTTCGAGCCCGGCGCGCTCGAGGTGCTGCAGGCCAGGAAGAACCTGCGGATCCTCGAGGCCCGCCCGCCGGCGCCGGCGCCCTACGAGGTGCGCAGCATCGACGGCGGGCTGCTCGTCCAGACCGTCGACCACGTCACCGTCGACCGCGCCGCCTGGCGGGTGGTCACCGACCGTGCCCCCACCGAGGCCGAGTGGCGGGACCTCGAGTTCGCCTGGCGGGTCTGCGCCCGCGTCGTCTCGAACACCATCGTGCTGGCGAAGGACGGCCAGGCCGTGGGGATCGGCGCGGGCCAGCAGAACCGGCGCGACGCGGGGCGCATCGCCGCGGAGAAGGCCGCCGGGCGCGCCGCCGGCGGTGCCTGCGCCAGCGATGCGTTCTTCCCCTTCCGCGACGGCCTCGACGCCGCCGCGGAGGCGGGCGCCACCGCCGTGATCCAGCCCGGGGGCTCCGTGCGCGACGAGGAGGTCGTGGCCGCGGCGAACGAGCAGGGCATGGCGATGGTCTTCACCGGCGAGCGGCACTTCCGGCACTGACGCCCGGGTCCGGGGCCGCCGTCAGGCCCAGCCGCCCCGGCGGTTGTCCCACCGCGCGCCGAGGGTGCGGGGCCGGCCCCTGGAGAGCGCATGGTGCTTGTCCACCCAGAGGCGGCGGTTGAACGCTGCGCTGGTCCGGGCGAGCAGGCCCACCAGCGCACCGAAGGCGAACCCGCCGACGTGGGCCATCCAGGCGATGCCGTCCTCCGCCCCCACGAAGAACTGGGTCCCGAACCAGAACGCGAGCGGGACCGCCGCAGGGAGCCGGAACGGGAGCGGGATGATCCCGAGGATCACCACCGTGCGCACGCGCGCCCACGGGAACCAGACGAGGTAGGCGCCCATCACGCCGGCGATCGCCCCGGACGCCCCGACGACCGGCACCGTCGAGTCCAGCTGCACGGCGATGTGGGCGGCCGTCGCCGTGACCCCGGCGGCGACGTAGAACAGGGCGAAGCGGAACGGGCCGAGGTGATCCTCGACGTTGTTCCCGAAGACCCAGAGGAACAGCATGTTGCCCGCCAGGTGCAGCAACCCGGCGTGCAGGAACATCGAGACCAGCGCGGCGAGCCACACGTTCTTGTCGGGGAACACCGGCGGGCTGGTGTCGCCGGGCAGATCGCACGCCGTGGTGTCCCCGGTCTGCAGCGTGACGACGACCTCGTCGACCGAGAGCGGGCGGCCCTCGGTGATCTCGCAGGGGATGGCGGCCCACTCGTAGCCGAACCGCACCCCGTCCCCGTCGGTGGCCCGGGGTTGCACGAACAGGTGGACTGCGACGCACACCACGATGAGGGCGATCGTCACCGCCGGGAAGCGGCGCGTCGGGTTCTCGTCCCAGAGCGGCAGCACCGACCTCGACGGTACCCGTGCCCGGTACGGCCGCTCCGGCGGCCTGCTCTACCGTTGCGGGCATGACCGCCCAGCTCCTCGCCGGCGGCCCCGTCGCGGAGGCCGTGCTCGCCGATGTCGCCGAACGCACCGCGGCCCTGCGGGCCGGGGGGGTCGTCCCCGGTCTCGGCACGATCCTCGTCGGCGCCGACGAGGCGAGCGCCGGCTACGTCCGCAAGAAGCACGAGACCTGCGAGCAGGTGGGCGTGGCGTCGTTCCACGCGGACGTCGATGCAGGAGCAGGGCAGGCCGCCCTGCTCGAGGCGGTGGCCCGCTTCAACGCGGACCCGGCCGTCCACGCCTACATCATCCAGCACCCGGTGCCGGCGGGCTTCGACTTCACCGCGGCGTTGCTCGCGATGGACCCGGCCAAGGACGCCGACGGCCTGCACCCGGTGAACCTCGGCCGTCTCGTGCTGCAGGAGGAGGGTCCGGTGCCGTGCACGCCGGCGGGCATCCAGGCGATGCTCGTGCACTACGGCATCCAGACGGCGGGGCGCCACGTGGTGGTGGTCGGCCGCGGCCCCACCCTCGGCCGGCCGCTCGCGCTGCTGCTCACCACGAAGCAGCCGGGGGCGAACGCCGCGGTGACCGTGGTCCACACCGGTGTCCCCGACATCGGCGCCTACACGCGTCAGGCCGACATCGTGGTGGCCGCGGTCGGGTCGCCCGGTTGTGTCACCCCGGACATGGTCCGCCCCGGTGCGGTGGTGATGAGCGGCGGCATCAGCTGGGAGGGGCGGAGGCTGCTGCCCGACGTCGACGAGGCGGTCGGAGAGGTCGCCTCCTGGGTCACGCCCCGGCTCGGCGGGGTGGGCCCCACCACCGTGGCCATGCTGCTGCGCAACACGGTCGAGGCCGCGGAGCGTGCCGGGCGCTGAGCGGTCCGGTCCGGACGGACCCTTCCCAGGGCGGGGGAGCCCCCGTATCCTCGGAGGTCATGGCGAAGATCGGCGACCTCCTCAGCTCCGAGCCGACGCTCTCGTTCGAGTTCTTCCCCCCGAAGTCCGACGAGGCACAGCGGTCGTTGGAGAAGACCGTCGCCGAGCTCGCGGAGACGCACCCGTCGTTCGTGTCCGTCACCTACGGCGCGGGCGGGTCGACCCGGGAGCGCACCCGCGACGTCGTCGTCGACATCTGCACCAACCAGCCCTTCCCCGCGATGGCGCACCTCACCTGCGTCGGCCACACCCGTGAGGACCTCCGGGCCCTGCTCGAGGACTACCGCGACCACGGGGTCGAGAACATCCTCGCCCTGGCCGGCGACCCTCCCGCCGACGGCAGTCCCGCCGGTGGTGACTTCACCTATGCGCTGGAGCTCGTGGAGCTCGTCCGCGAGGTCGGCGGCTTCTCGATCGGGGTGGCGGCCCATCCCGAGGTGCACCCCCGCTCGGCCGACCGCCCGAGCGATCGCGGCCACCTCGCCGCCAAGCTCGCTGCCGCCGACTTCGCCCTCACCCAGTTCTTCTTCCACGCCGAGGACTACCTCCGCATGGTCGACGAGCTGTCGGCGCTGGGGTGCGACAAGCCGGTGCTGCCCGGCGTGATCCCGGTGGTGAACCCCGTCTCGGTCAAGCGGTTCGCGGTCATGAACGGGGCGCGGACCCCCGATGACCTCTGGGACCGGCTGGAGGCCACCGCCGACCCGGCCGAGCGGTTGCGGATCGCCGTGGACCACTGCGCCGGGCTCGTCACCGAGCTCCTCGATGCCGGCGTGCCGGGCATCCACCTCTACACGCTCAACCAGGCGGCGGCCGCCCTCGGCGTGATCGAGCAGGCCGGGCTCGGGCGCTGAGCCACCCTCGCCCAGGACGTGACCGCTGCCCCACGGGCGGTAGCATCCCTCGTCATGGCTTCGAAGATCACGATGAACGCGGACGGCACCCTGAACGTCCCGAACGACCCGATCCTGCCCTTCATCGAGGGTGACGGCACCGGGGTGGACATCTGGCCGGCCGCCAAGCTCGTGCTCGACGCGGCCGCGGGCAAGTACGGCCGGACGATCGAGTGGAAGGAGGTCCTCGCCGGCGAGAAGGCCTTCAACGAGACCGGCGACTGGCTCCCCCAGGAGACCATCGAGATCTTCTCCGAGTACCTCATCGGCATCAAGGGCCCGCTCACCACGCCCATCGGTGGTGGCTTCCGCAGCCTCAACGTGGCCCTGCGGCAGATCCTCGACCTCTACGTGTGCCTGCGGCCGGTCCGCTGGTTCGAGGGCGTCCCCTCGCCGGTCAAGCGCCCCGACCTGGTCGACATGGTGATCTTCCGCGAGAACACCGAGGACATCTACGCCGGCCTCGAGGTCGAGGCGTTCACGCCCGAGGCCAAGAAGCTGCGCGACCTCCTCAAGGACTCCTTCGGGTGGGAGATCCGGGAGGACTCCGGCATCGGCATCAAGCCGATCTCGAAGTCCGGTTCGCAGCGCCTGCAGCGCGCCGCCATCAACTACGCCGTGGAGCGGGGCCGCAAGAGCGTGACCTGGGTCCACAAGGGCAACATCATGAAGTTCACCGAGGGCGCGTTCCAGAAGTGGGGCTACGAGCTCGTCCGTGAGGAGTTCTCCGACGTCGCCGTGGGCTGGGACGACTGCGGCGGCAAGCCCGGCGACAAGATCCTCGTGAAGGACGCCATCGCCGACATCACCCTGCAGCAGGTCCTCACCCGGCCCGACGAGTTCGACGTCATCGCCACCATGAACCTCAACGGCGACTACCTGTCGGACGCGCTGGCCGCGCAGGTCGGCGGCATCGGCATCGCACCGGGCGCCAACATCAACTACGTGTCCGGCCACGGCATCTTCGAGGCCACCCACGGCACCGCCCCGAAGTACGCCGGCCAGGACAAGGTGAACCCGGGCTCGGTGCTGCTCTCCGGCGTGCTGATGTTCGAGCACCTCGGCTGGATGGACGCCGCCGCCGACATCTACCGGGCGCTCGAGCAGACGATCGCCGACAAGATCGTCACCTACGACTTCGCCCGCCTGATGGAAGGCGCCACCGAGGTCAAGTGCTCGGAGTTCGCCAGCGCCATCGTCGACCGGCTCTGACGAGCCACAGGGATCGGGGGCCGTCGCCGGCGGCCCGGCGTCCGGGACGGGGGTCGGGGATCCCCCGCCCGGACGGGATCTGACCATGGGGGAACACGAGGTCGACACGGGCTGGGCCACGGGCGGGGTGTTCCGCCGTGGCATGCGCCTCGTCGTACGGTCGCTGCGGGCCCATCC
>JBEIGA010000082.1:0-14370 GCA_040382135.1 Acidimicrobiales bacterium | reverse complement strand
CCGGCACCGTGGAGGAGCGGATCGACGAGATGATCACGGCGAAGCGGGCGCTCGCCGAGAAGGTCGTGGGCGCCGGCGAGGACATGCTCTCCGGGCTCTCGACCGAGGAGCTCCGTGCCGTGGTCGCGCTCGGCGCCGGGGCGGTGGAGGACTGATGCCCCGCCGCGATCGATGGAACACGTGGGCGAGCTACCCGGAGTCCCGACCGATCCCCGTCGAGGGCGGGCTCGTCACCAGCAGGCAGCGCGGGGCGATGGCCGAACGTTGGTGGTCGCAGCGGTTCGTCGCCGTGCTCGAGTCCTACGGGCTCGGCGGCCGGATGCAGCGCGGACGGGCCTACGCCCGCAAGGGCCAGGTCGTGTCGCTCGACGTCGCTCCCGGTGAGCTCCGGGCGAAGGTGCAGGGTTCGCGGGCCACGCCGTACGCCGTGACGGTCCGGTACCCGGTGCTGGCATCGGCCCAGTGGACCGCGGTGGAAGCGGCCATGGCGGGCCGGGCCGGCTTCGTCGCCGATCTCCTCGACGGTGAGGTGCCCGCCGCCCTCGAGGAGGTGTTCGCCGACGTCGGGGTGTCGCTGCTCCCGCCGTCGTGGCCGTCGCTGCACGCCGCCTGCTCCTGCCCCGACTGGGGCAACCCGTGCAAGCACCTGGCGGCAGCGCTGTACCTCTTCGCCGACCGACTGGACGCCGACCCCTGGCTGCTCCTGGCGTGGCGGGGTCGCGAGCGGGAGGACCTGCTGGCGGCCGTCCTGCCCGCGGCCGGAGGTGCCGCGTCGGAGCGGGATCCCCGCCTCCCGATCTGGTGGCCGATCCCTGCGGGTGCGGCGGCGCCGCCGGCAGCCGACGCGAGGGTCGACGACACGCCGGCCGATCCGCCCGACGCGGTGCTCCGGCGCCTGCCGCCGCTCCCCGTCGCGGTCGCCGGCACCCCGGTGCTCGACGCCATCGCTGCGGTCTACCCGGCGGTGTCGTCCGACTGATCGGTGCCGGCCGCCGCCGCGGTACCGGAGCCGGCGGGTACGTTGCGAGGATGGGAGCTCGAGCGGTGTCACGCAGGGTCCTCGCAGGGTGTGTCCTGGTGCTCGCCCTGGTGCTCGGCCCTGCTGTGCCCTCCTTCGGGCAGGGCGAAGCCTCCGCTCCCGAGCCGGCACAGGGGGAGGCGGCGGTCCTCGTCGAGCCCGAGGTCACGTTCGTCGGCTCCGGGTTCGGCCACGGTCGGGGCATGGGCCAGTACGGGGCCAGGGGCTACGCCACCCTGGGCGCTCCGGCGTCGCAGATCCTCGACCACTTCTACGGCGGCACCACGGCCGGCACGCTCGTCGGGGCGTCGGGGCTGACCGTCCAGCCGAACGCCCTGCGGGTCGCGCTGCTCGACAACGACGGCCACCCCACGGTCGTCACGACCGCCAGCGGCACCCTGTTGGTGACCGGGCCGCAGGGTCAGGACCCGCTCACCTTCCCGGCCGGTGAGGCGGTCCGGCTCTGGTACCGACCCGCGTCCGGGCTCGTCCCCGCCGGGTACGAGGTGGAGCGCGCCCCGAGTTGTGCCGGCCCCTGGACCTGGGTGGCCAGGCTCCCGTACGCGGAGGTCCACACCGCACGGATCGAGGGAGCGGGCACCTCCGCGGACACCCTGCTCTCGGTGTGCGAGCCGGACGGCCGGCGGGTCTGGCACGCCGGTCAGGTCCGGGCCGTCTCGATCGACATCCCCCTGTCCGGCCGACCCTGCGACACGTGTCGGACGATCGCCGTGGTCCCCGTCGAGGAGTACCTCCGTGGCGTCGTGCCCCGCGAGATGCCCTCGTCCTGGCCGGCGGCCGCGCTCCAGGCCCAGGCGGTGGCGGCCCGCTCCTATGCCACGGCGGGCGACACCCGCCACCGGTACGCCGACGGCAGCCTCTTCGCCGACACCTGCGACACCACCCTGTGCCAGGTCTACCTCGGCCGCTTCTTCCAGGACCCGGGCGGGGCGGTGACCCCGTCCACCGCCGCCACCACCGACGCCGCCATCGCCGCCACGGCCGGTGTGGTTCGCCTCCGCGGCAACGGCACCGTGGCCCGCACCGAGTTCTCGGCCAGCACCGGCGGCTTCAGCGCGGGGGGCGAGTTCCCGCCGGTCCCCGACGACGGTGACGCGGTCCAGCCGAACGCCTACCACCGGTGGACGCGCACGGTGCAGGTGACCGGCGTCGACCAGGCCTACGGCCGGGGGCGCCTCGTCGCCGTCGAGGTGCTCGCCCGGAACGGGTACAGCGGCCCCCACGGCGACGGCGGTCGGGTCACCTCGGTGCGCCTCCTGTTCGACGCCGGCTCGCCGGTCGTCCTCACGGGCTCCGAGGCCCGATCGCTCTTCGGGCTCCCGTCGGACTGGTTCACCCCGGGCCATGTCCTCCGTCCGGAGTACGAGGGCTCGCCGGAAGCCCGCTTCATCGACGCCGCCTACCAGCGGTTCGTGGGCCGCACCGCCGGAACCGTCGAGAAGGCCTACTGGTTCCCGATCGTGCAGGCGGGGGAGCGGTGGCGCCTGACCGGTGCGCTCGCCGTGTCCGACGAGTGGGCGGGCTACGAGATCGACCAGCTCTACCAGACCGTCCTCGGTCGCGGCGCGGACGGGCCGGGCCGTGCCTACTGGCTGGACCGGGTGCGGGCCGGCGCCAAGCTGGAGGACATCGCCGCCGGGTTCTACGGCTCGGCCGAGTACCTCGCCCGCAACGGCGGCACGAACGCGGGCTTCGTCGGCGCCCTCTACCGCGACATCCTCGGCCGGGCGTCGGATGCCCCGGGTCTCGCCTACTGGGCGGATCTGCTCGATCGGCGCCGCATGGACCGAACCGGCGTGGCCGCGCAGTACTACGCCTCGGTGGAATCCCGCCAGGGGCGGGTCGTCCGCCTGTACCAGGAGATCCTCGGCCGTCCCCCCGAGCAGGCCGGGCTCGACTACTGGAGCGTGGTGATCTTCTTCCGGGGCGACGTGGTCCTCGCCGCCGACCTCGCTGCGTCCCAGGAGTTCTTCGAGCGGGCCAACGCCTGAACGGCCCGGAACGGGGTCAGTCCTGCTCGGGCTGCTCCGGCTCCTCCGCGGTCGTGCCGAAGAACGCCTCGAGCAGGGGTCGGTAGTTCGCCGCCGCCTCGCGCACCCGGGTCACACCGGCGGCGAGCTCGTCCATGTCGAGGTTCGTTGCCACGATCTCGATCTCGGCCATGACCGCACCCTCGGAGTGCACCACCTTCAGCTGCGGCGTGTCGACGTTGATGCTGTTCAGCTCGGCGAACAGCTCCGCCGAGGGCGCCACGTCGGCGGCGAGCACGCTGAAGATGCTGACGGTCGGCAGCTCCGGGTGGTCGAGGCGTACGAACAGGTAGCCGTCGTGCTCGTCGTCGCTCACCGGGATCGGGTAGTCGCCGTCGTCGTCGGGGGCGAGGTCGGCGGTGTTCAGGAACGCCCGCAGCAGTTCCTCGAGACGGGCTCGGGGCGCGGCGAGCATGTCGACCGGGAACAGGAGCCCCTGGAAGTCGCCGCAACCGAGCACGAGGCCTCCGTCGTCGACGAGGACGCGCAGCTCCACCGGCTCTTCGGGCAGCCCCTCGACGAGGCTGAGCAGTCGTCGGGGATCGATCCACAACGACCCCGCACCCTCGACGTGCTCGGCCCTGGCCCGGACGTCGGTGGACGGGATCGTCGACCAGGGCACCACGAGGGCGACCGAGCCGTCGTCGACGCGCAGCTCCGCCACCAGCTCCGGCTCGTCGAAACCGGGTGGGGTGATGCCGGCGGTGACGCACATCCGGGTGAGGGTCGCCTGGCGGACGGTCGCCCGGGCTGCGGTCCGGAGCTCGACGTCCTCGAGGGCGGGCTCCCACTCGGGGTAGGGGCCGGGGTGCTCGGGGACGAGGCTCGCCAGGCCGTCGATCTCGAGCGACAGGACACGGCTGTCCTCGGCGTCGGTGATGCGCAGGACGGCGTCGCTCGGCTCGAGCCCCCGCAGCAGGCGCGGGTTCACGAGCACCTCGACGTCGGGGACGGGTGTCCCGTCGTCGGCGGTGGGAACCGCGCCCTGCAGCTCGAGGGTGGCGAGCTGGGACCGGTCGGTCGCGGCCCAGGTCCGGTTGGTGCCCTGGCATCGCAGCTGGAGGTGGCCGATGGCCGGGTTCTCGAAGCGGTGGAGGCTCGTGCCCAGCAGGTCGCCGAGTTGGCGCCACTCGTCGACGTCGATGAACACGGTGATCGTGCCCATGGTCCCTCCCCGGCCGTCCTGTCCGCCGTTCTGCCGATCCACCGCCATGCTGGCGCGCCGGTGTCGCCGACGGCTCATCGGCCGTCCATCGGCCCTCGTGTCAGGCGAGGCGCTCGCCGAGGCCGGTGGAGCGGCGGGCGAGGCGGGCGATCGCGGCGCGGAGCGACGCCTCGTCGGCGACCAGCGTGAGGTGGTCCCGGGCCCGGGTGATGCCGGTGTACACGAGCTCCCGGGTGAGCAGCCGCGAACCGTCCGGCGGGAGGACCACGACGACGCTCGTGAACTCCGAGCCCTGGCTCTTGTGGATGGTCATGGCGTGGACCGTCTCGACGTCGGCGAGCCGAGCGGCGGCCACGAGGCGGGTGCCGGTCTCGACCGATCCGGGGAAGGCCACCTCGGGGCGCTCCTCGTCGGACACCACGATGCCCATGTCCCCGTTGAACAGGCCGTTGCGGTAGTCGTTGCGGGTGACAAGCACCGGTCGTCCCGGGTACCAGCCCCGGAGCGCGCCGAGCTCCTCGGCGAGCCAGCGCTCGATGCGTCGGTTCCAGCCCTCCACGCCCGACAGGCCCCGGCGATGGGCGCACAGCACCCGCAGCGACCCGAGCGCCCCGAGGGCCCGGTCGGGGTCGTGGGCGCGGGCGGCCTCGGCCGCAGCGCGTGCGGGAGCGACGACGTGGGCCCGCAGCGCAGGCGGTGCGTCCGAGCCGATCGGTTCCCGGATCCAGGTCAGCCCGTGCGGCGCGTCGGCGGGGTCCTCGCCGGCGAACTCGTCGAGGATCTCCACGGCGTGGTCGGCGTCGCCGGCCCGCACCGCGTCGGCGAGCTCGGCCAGCCTCGGGACGTGGCCGAAGCGGTGGGTCGTGGTGAGCAGGCTGATCCGCCCGGCGAGCGCGCCGTGGTCGAGGCCGGGACCCGCCGCGGCGACGATGTCGCCGAGCACGGCACCCGCCTCCACGCTGGCGAGCTGGTGCTGGTCGCCGACGAGCACGAGACGGGCGGTCGGCGGGACGGCGTCGAGCAGGCGGGCCATCAGCGGCAGGGACACCATGGAGGTCTCGTCCACCACGAGCACGTCGTAGGGGATCGGGTCGCGGGCGTCGTGCCGGAAGGCGCTGTTGCTCCCCGGGGTGCGGCCGAGGAGGCGGTGGATGGTGCCCGTGAAGGCCGGGGTCACCGTGGCCTTCGCCCCGCGGAGCGCCTCCTCCAACCGGGCGCCGGCCTTGCCCGTCGGCGCCACCAGCGCGACGCGCGGCGCGCCCGGCCCGACGTGGCCGGCGACGAGGTCGTCGAGCATGCGGGCCACCGTCGTGGTCTTGCCGGTGCCGGGCCCGCCGGCGATCACGGTGAGCAGGCCGCCGAGCGCGCGGTGGATCGCGGCGGCCTGTCCGGGATCGTCGACCACGCCGCCGCCGGCACCCGCAGGGACCGGTGTGGAGACCGAAGCCCGCTCGGCCAGACCGCGGGCGACCTGCTGCTCGAAGTGCCAGTAGCGCTCCAGGTACAGGCGGTCGCCGTCGAGCACGAGGGGCCGGTCGGCGATGCGGCCCTCCGCAACGAGGGGGCTCGTGGCGAGCACCGCCCGCCAGGCGGACGGTTCGGGCCACGGGAGATCGGCGTCGATCGGGTCGGCGCCGTCGGCGGTGACGGTGTCCGCCACCGAGGACAGCTCCACGCACACGTGCCCGAGCCGCGGGGCGCGCACCGCCAGCGCCGCCGCCAGCAGGACCGCAGTGGTGTGCTCCTCGGCGAGCCGGCCGAGGGTCTGTGCGATCCGGAGGTCGGCGACGGTGAGCACGCCGGCATCGACGAACCGCTGCAACGGCGCCACCGATCCGCCCGAGGTCACCGATCCGTCCGAACTCACGAGGCGCCCCGGTCGAAGAGGTCGCTGAGCGCGACCACGGCCTCGGCGGGGGGCCGCCACCAGAACACCCCGTCGGGCTCCGCCCCGGTCCCGCCCACCATGCCTCGGACGTAGAGGTAGGCGACCCCGCCGAGGTGCGCCTCGGGTCGGTAGTCCGGCTGGCGCCAGCGGAGGTAGCGGTGGGTCGCGGTCAGGTAGATGGCCGCCTGGAGGAGGTAGTGGCTGTGCGCCATGCTCGCCCGCAGCGCCGCCTGCCCGTAGCCGGACCGGAGGTGGTTGGTCTTGTAGTCGACGACCCACACGCGGGGCGCGGCGGGGTGACCGGTGCGGAAGACGAGGTCGATGGAGCCGTGCAGCTGCCCCGCGCGCACCGCGCCGGGGGAGGCGGCCAGCCCCTCGAAGTAGGCGAGCGCGGGGTCGTCTGGGGGCAGGTGCGCCGTCAGGACCCGGCCGATGTCGTGGAGGCCGATGCCGGCGTCCGCGGGCAGTCCCGGTGCCCGCACGAGGGGCAGGTCGAAGGCGAGCTCGTCGAGCCGGTCCTCCCGGGCGAGCCCGGCGAGCGCCAGGTCGCCCAGGGCACCGCCGAGCGGGGAGCGGATGGCGGTGGCGAGCCCCTGGGCGAGGAGGGCGGGGTCGACCGGCATCGGCCGGCGGCGGAGGGCCACCTCCACCGCCGCGAGCAGTTCGGGTTCGAGCGCCTCGGAGGCGAAGTCGGTGTGTTCGAGGATGTCGTGGACCAGCGAGCCGAACACGGTGCCGCCGGGCAGCTCGGCGAGCGGACCGGCCGGAGCCGGGACGGCTTCGTCGGCTGCGGGCTCCTCGGTGCCGACCTCGTCCTCGGCGCCGCGCTCGGTGACCGTGACGACGCCGGGTGCCGCCGGCTCGTCGGTGGGCTTCAGGGCGGTGAAGGACCAGGTCCGCCACCAGTCGGGGATCGTCCGCTCGAACGGCGCCACAGCGAGGCCGGTCGGTGCCGGCACCGGTCGGGCACGGACGGGGCGACGGTCGGCGACGATCTCGACGGCGATGCCGTCGGGAGCGCGGTCGGCGAGGGTGCGCAGCTGCGCCACGGCCTCCGCGGACCCCGGGGTGGGCACCACAGGATCGATCGAGCCGAGCCCCCCGTCGGCCGACCGCGGGGCGAACAGGATCCGTCCGAGCGGCCCCTTCTCGGCCTTGGAGGTCTCGATGTGCGGCCACCAGACGACGCACTGGTGCCGTGCTCGGGTGAGGGCCACGTAGAGCAGGCGGAGGTCCTCGTCGGCGCACTCCTGGGCGTGCAGGGCCTTGATGGTGGGGTCGGGCGTCTCGACGGCGTACCCGACGTCGATGAGCCGCCCGCCGGCGGCGGGGTCGTGACCGGTGGCGAGCCCCAGGTTCCTGGGCTCCCGCCAGAGGAAGGGGCAGAGCACGATCGGGAACTCGAGGCCCTTGCTCCGGTGGATGGTGAGGATCTGCACGGCCTCGTCGTCGGTGTCGATGCGACGGGCGACGAGGTCGGCGTCGTCGGCCGTGGTCCGGAGGCGGGTCAGCATGCCGAGCAGGGCTGCAGGGCTCGTGGCATCGGCGTGGCGTTGCAGCAGCTCGGCGATGTGCTCCACGTCGGTGAGGTCGCGGTCCCCGCCCGGCCGCCGCAGCAGGCGTTCGTGCAGGCCCGCTGCGCGCGCTGCGCCGACCAGGCCGGGGACGCCGTCACGCCGGACACCGTCGGCCCAGCGGTGGAGACCGTCGTGGAGCCGGCCGAGGCCGTCGTCGTCCAGGGTGGCGAGGTCCGCTGCGGGGACACCGAGGAACCACCCGAGCGCCGCCGCCCGCGCGAGGTCGGGGGAGGAGGGACGTTCCAGCGCCTGCAGCAGGATGGACCACTGTGCTGCGGCCTCGGTCTCGAGCACCGAGTCGGTGGACGATGTGGCGGCCGGGACGCCGGCTTCGATCAGCGCCTGCGCCACGGCGCGCGCGTCGTTGTTGCTGCGGGTGAGCACGGCGATGTCGCGGCGGTGCACGGGCGCACCCCGGAGCCGTGCCGGACCTTCGAGCAGGCGGATCACCTCGGCCACGAGATCGGGCAGGATGCGGCGGGTCGCCTGCGGGGCGCCCTGCTTCCGCCCGGCGACCGGTGGGACGACCCGGATGCGGAACGGCAGGAGCCCGTCGCCGGTGAGCAGCCGGCGTTCTGCGCCGTCGGGTGCGTGCACGGGCGTGAAGCGGATGGCCTCGCCGCCGAACGAGGCACCGTGGAAGACGGCTGCGAGCGCATCGAGCAGGGCCGGGTCGGAGCGGCGGTTGACGGGCAGGCTGCGCCGCTCCCGGGCACTGCCCACCGCGGCGACGTAGGCGGCGATGTCGGCGGAACGGAACCGGTAGATGGCCTGCTTCGGGTCGCCGACGACCACGACGGTGGCCTCGGGGTGGACGAACGCCGACCGGAAGATGCCCCACTGGAGGGTGTCGGTGTCCTGGAACTCGTCGACCAGCACCACCCGGTAGCGGCGACGCAGCTCGCCGAGGAACGCGGGGTCCGGGTGCTTCGCCACGAGCTCCCAGGTGTCGTGGATCAGGTCGTCGAACGACCGGGCGTTGGCCGCGCCGCGCTGCGCCCGCACCGCGTCGGCGGCCTCGCGCACCGCTGCCGCGGCTTCGAGCAGGACGGGTTCGGCGTCACCGGGGCGGCCCAGGAGCGCCTCGGGGTTGCCGAGCAGGGCGCGGGTGACCTCCGCGAAGTGGTCGTAGCGGAGCCTTGGCTGCGGGGTGTGCAGGTAGCGGCGGACGAAGACGTCGTTGAGCGCGTCGGCGATCTCCTCGGAGCCGTCGACCAGCCGCCGCTCCCCGGTCTCGAGCGCAGCGATGCCGAGGACGCGCACGCAGAACCCGTGGATCGTGGAGATGGCGGCGAGGTCGAAGTCGGTGACGGCGGCGCGCAGGCGACCGATCCGGTCGGCGCGCTCGGCGGGATCGGCGTCGGCGAGGGCCTGCAGGACCTGGTCGTCGGTGTCGTCCGCGGCGCCGCCTCGCTCGAGGAAGGCGAGCGACTCGACCAACCGGGAGCGGACACGGTCACGGAGCTCTGCCGTGGCGGCGTCGGTGAAGGTGACGAGGCAGAGGTCGGTGATCCGGGCCCGCCCCTCGGCGACGAAACGCGCTGCGAGACCGGCGAGGGCGTAGGTCTTGCCCGTGCCGGCGCTCGCCTCGAGCGCGAGGAGGCCGGAGGGGAGCGGGTCGAGGAGCGAGAACGTGGGGATCCCGGTCATCGTGGTTCCGTGACCTCCACCGTTGCGTCGTAGGTGCCCCAGACCCGGTGCGCCCAGACCTCGAGGCGGTCCTCGCCCGCGGGCCAGGCCCCGCCCGTCTCGTCGGGGCGCGGCGCCTCGCCCCGGAGATCGTCGAGCTCGGCGTCGCCGAGGACCAGACGGCGGTAGGCGTCCTTCCGCTCGCCGTACGTGCCGCTCCACACCTCGGCGGCGGCGCCGGGGCCCTTCCGGTGCAGGGCGTCGGAGGTCTCGGGGTGGAACGGGAGAGGCTCGTTCCTCGCCCGGGCGAGGAGGTCGGCGAGGACCTCCAGCGCGGCGCGGGCGGATGCCGTGCGGGCGGCGGGGGTGTCGCCCGCCTGACGGAGGACGAACACGCGCTTCGGTGCGCTCGACGCGCGGCCCACGACCACCGTCTCCCAGGCCGGCGAGGGATCGGCGAGGGTGAGCAGCGCGAGCCGGACCCAGGCGGTGAGGCGGTCGCGCTGCTTCAGCGACGACGCGGTGAGCACCACCTGGCGGTGGTCCTGCATGCCGGACAGCTCCGTGACGATGCGGCCGTGCGGGGTCATGACGTCGATCGGGATGCGGGTGCCCTCGACCAGGGCGACGCCCGCCTTCCCGGCCGCCTTCTCGAGCTCGCGCAGGAAGGACTCGGCCTCGGTGATGATCGGGTCGGCGAGATGCCCCGGCGGCAGCGCACCGGTGGCCCGCTCGTACTCGGCCCACACCTCGACCGGTCGGCCGGCGAGCCGGGCGGCGAGGAGGCGGCTGCGGACGGCCCAGGCCTCCAGGGTTCCGAGCGTGATCGGGATGAGGTCGTCGCGGGCCTCACCCTCCCGCGGCACGACCACGCCGAGGCGCCGTCGGAGGAAGAAGCGCGTGGGGTGCTCGACGGCGTCGACGAGGTCGCGGAGCGCCAGGACGCCGTCGGGCCCCGGTGACGGTGGGGGGAGCGGTTCGGGGAGGAAGGGCGCACGGCTCCGCCGTTCGGCGCGGGCGACGGCGGCATCCACCGCAGTGGGGTCGAAGCCCCAGGGTCCGTCGATGCCGAGCGCCCCGTCGCGCAGGTTGCGGACGCCGTAGGGCTGGCGTGGGTGGAGGATCTCCACCGGGTGGAACGCGCTGCGATCGTGGTCGGGCGGTTCGCCGGGACCGGGGAGCCGCACGGTGGCGGCGACGACGTCGAGCAGTTCGGCGAGCGGGACCGCCGGCGGGATGCGCTGGTTCGTCTTCAGGTCGCGGCCCGTGCAGGTGATGACGAGGTGCTCCCGGGCCGACAGCACGGCGTCGAGCAGCTGGGCCCGCAGCTCGCCCCGCGGGTCGCGGTCACCCACGCAGGGGCTGGCGCCGAGGATGTCGTCGGCGGCCGTCGAGGCGCCGGGGAGGGCGTCGGCGTCGAGGCCCAGCAGGCACACGACCCGGCTCGGGGTGCCGCGGACCCCCGCAGGGGAGGCGAGGACGACGGCGCCGTCGTCGCGGCCGACCCGACGGGGCCGGGCCGACAGCTTCGCCTCGACGAGCATCCGGAAGTCGGCGGGATCGACCGGCACGGTGCAGGGGCGACCGGCGACGACGGCGTCCTCGGCGAGCGCGGCGATGAGGTGGTCGAGCGCGTCGAGCTGCCAGGCGTCGCGCTCGTCGGCGGCGATGAGGGAGGCCGTGGCAGCCGCCAGCGCGTCGCACCAGTCGGCCATGGGCTGGGGTCGGGAGAGTCGCTCGCGGGCCTCGGCGATGCGGTCGAGCAGCTCGGCGAGGAGGCCGGCGGTGGTGAGGTCGTCGCCCTCGACGTCGGCGTACGGGACGACCCCACCGGGCCCGAACCGAGGGCCGAGGTCCGCCATGGCCGCGCCGAGCAGGAGCTGGTCGAGCCCGGCCCGCCAGGTGTGGGCGTCGAGCTCCGCCGGGAGACCGTAGGGCGAGCGGGAAGGGCCGTCGAGTCCCCAGCGCACGCCGACCGCATCCACCCACTCGGCGGCCCGGGCGACGTGGGCATCGGCGAGCCCGACCGCGGCCTGGACGGGCCGGAGCGAGGCGAGGTCGAGCACGTCCGACGCGCGACACCGGCCACCGACGACCTCGAGGAGGGCCGCGGTGGCGGCGAGGACCGGGTTCTCGGCGGTGAGGGACCGGTCCACGACGCGGAAGCGGAGGGCCGCAGCGCCCGGCGGGACCGCGGCGAACGCCGCGGTGAGGAGCGGCACGAAGGTGGCGACGTCGGGGCAGAGGACGGTGATGTCCGAGGGGCGCAGCCCAGGGTCGGCGGCGAGGAGGTGGAGGAGCTCGTCACGGAGCACCTCGGCCTGGCGTGCGGCCCCGTAGCAGGCGTGGACCTGCACGGAGCGGTCGCCGGGCGTGGGCTCGGGACGGCGGTCCGCCTCGCCGGGCGGGGGGACGCCGGGAGGGGGGACGTCGGCGCGGATGGCGTCCTGGAGCATCCCGAGCAGGGTGGGCGGCGCTGGTCGGGCGGGGAGCAGCTCGGTGGTGGCGGGCGGGTCGAGGAGGACCGCGGCCTCGCGGTGGGCGCGTCCCCAGGTGACGAGCAGGGGGTGGGCGACGACGCCGCGAGTCGGGTCGGCGTCACGCAGCAGGGGGTGGACCAGTGGCGCCTCGCGGAGAAGGCGGGTGACGCTGCGCACCACGGCGACCGACGGGGTCGGCAGGAACAGGTGGACCTCTCGGTCGACGGCGAGGGCGCGCAGGACCGCCAGGTGCGTGGGTGGGAGGCCGGCGGTGCCGAACACGCTGCACCGCTCGGGGAGGTCGGGGGTGATCCGGCCGGCGGCGAGCTCGGCGATCATGCCGGGCAGCCGCTCGGGGAGGGAGGGCTCGCCCAGCAGCGCTGCCACCTCCCGCCACAGGGCGGGCTGCCAGCGGAGGCCGTCCGGGAGGAGGGTGCCGGCACCGTCCACGTCGAGGCCGCCGGCCCAGGAGCGGACCATCTCCGGTCGGTGCACGGCGTAGTGGTCGAAGCGATCGGCGATGCGTCGGGCGGCGGTGGCCGTGGGGGCGACGCGCTCGAGCCCCGACGGCCGGGTGGTGGCGAGGACCTCGAGGACCGCCCAGGTGAGACGGTCGACCTCCCAGCCGCCGCGGTCGAGCGGGCCGAGCGCCCGCGCCAGCAGCCGACCGGGGAAGTCGAAGGCGACGTTGGCGACGATCCCGTCGGCGCGGTGGTCGTCGGTCCGTCCGACGTGCTCGGAGAGCCGGCGCCGGAGCCAGGCGGCGGTGCCCTCTGCGGGCACCACCACGACCTCCGCGGCGAACGGGTCCGCCAGCGGCGCGGCGAGGACGTCCACGAGCCGGTCGAACAGGACCTCCACGTCCTCGGCGACCACGACGTTCAGCATCCGACCGCCGACTCTACGGGTGGACCACCAGCTCGGAGCCCGTGCCGTCGGGACGGGCACGGACCTCGATGCCGACGTGGAGCTGCTGCTTCATGGCCTCGACGTGGGTGATGGCGCCGACCATGCGCCCACCCGCCTGCAGCGAGGCGAGGGCGTTGATGGCCTCGTCGAGCGACTGGGGATCGAGCGAGCCGAAGCCCTCGTCGACGAACAGCGCCTCGAACACCCTGCCGCCTGCCGGTCCGGACCCGCCGCTGCCGGAGCCACCCTGGCTGACCACGTCGGCCAGGCCGAGCGCCAGGGACAACGACGCCTGGAACTGCTCGCCCCCCGACAGCGACCCGGTGCTCCGGCCCCGGCCGGTGTGGGCGTCGAGCACCTCGAGGGTGAGGGTGCTGCGACCCCCGCCCTCCTCCTCGTCCCTGCGGCGGAGCTGGTAGCGGTTGGCGGTCATGCGGGCCAGGTGCACGTTGGCCGCGTCGGTGACGCGGTCCAGCTCGCCGGCGAGGACCCATCGGTCGAGGCGCGGGTTGCGGTTGCGGGCGCCGCTGCAGGTCTCGTGGACGGTGCGGGCGACGTCGTAGGCGGCGCGCAGGTCGGCGGAGCCCTCGGCGGCCTTGGCCGCACGCTCGAGGTCGTCCCGAGCGCGTGCCAGCGCGTCGTCGGCGGTGGTGAACGCCTCGCGCGCTGCGGCGGCCCGGGCCCCAGCGGTCTCGGCGGCCACCCGGCACGCCTCGGGGTCCGGGGGCTGCGGCGGGAGGCCCTGGGCCACCAGGGCGTCGATGCGGCCGGTGACCTCGTCGACCGAGCGGTCCCAGGTGCGCACCTCCTCGGCCAGCGCGGCCTCCTGCTCCGGGGCGAGCGCGAGCGCCCGAGCGGCGGCCTCGTCCGGGAGACCCGCGGTGGCGAGCGCGACGGCCAGGGCGTCGGCGGCCTGTGCGGCCCGGGCGAGCGCCGTGGTGACCGCATCGGCGGCCGGGGCGAGGAGGGCGGCGTCGTGGGCGAGGTCGGTGATGGAGGCCTGGGCCGCGGCGACCGCGTCGGTGTCGATGGCGGCGGCCAGGGCGACCCGGGTCGAGGCGTCGGTCCGGGCGGCGGCGGCGAGGGTGCGGCAGCGGACGGCGGCCTCGGCGGCCTCGGCCACGGCAGGTCCCGCGGCGGCGACCAGGTGTTCGCCCTTGGCGATCCGCTCCACGAGCCGGGTGTGCTCGGCGGCGGCCGTGCGGGCTCCGGCATGGCCGGCCTCGGCGGTGCGGAGCGCAGCCTCGAGGACCGGGAGCGGTTCGTGGGCGAGGTCGCCGAGACGCTCGAGGATGGGGCCCACGGCGGCGCGCCGGTCGGCGGCCTCGGTCGCCTCGGCGCTCCAGCGCGTCCGTCCGGCGTCGACGGCGTCGTGGTCCACGGCGGCGACCTCGGTGTGCCCGGCCGGGGCCGGGTGCTCCGCCGACCCGCAGACCGGACACGGGGCGCCGTCCTCCAACGTGGCGGCGAGGCGGGCCGCCTGCCCGGCCACGAACGCGGCCATCAGCGACTCGTAGTCGGCCTTGGCCTCGGCGGCGCGGGTCTCGGCGGCGGCGGCTCGGGCGAGCGCCTGGTCGAGCGCGGCGCGGTCGGCGTGGCGGCGACGGGCGTCCTCCTCGGCGCGGGCGAGATCGCCCACGGCGGCCGCGGTGG
>JBEIGA010000081.1:0-14473 GCA_040382135.1 Acidimicrobiales bacterium | reverse complement strand
CGGCCTCGGCCGCCTGGGCGCGGACCGCGGCCTTCCTGGCCGAGCACCTGCCGGTCTGAGCCTCCGGGCGGTCAGGCCTCGGGGTCCGGTGCCTCGCCCCGGCCCATGCCCGAGGCGATCGTCGTGAACGGCGGCTCGGGCTTCGCGATCCGGTACCCCTGGAGCAGGTCCATCCCGAGGAACAGCAGGTGCTCGAGCTCCTGGTCGGTCTCGATGCCCTCCGCCAGGCAGAGGACCCCGAGCTCGCGGCAGAGCCCGACCATCGATCCCACGAGCTTCGACCGGGTCGGCGAGTCGTGGATGTCGCGGACCAGCTCCATGTCGAGCTTCACGACGTCGGGCTGCAGGGTCGCGAAGCTCGTCAGTCCGGCGTACCCCGCGCCGAGGTCGTCGATCGCGATCCGGTAGCCGAGCTCGCGCAGACGGGCGATGGTGCCCTCCACGTCGTCGATCTCGTCGAGGCTCGCCCGCTCGGTGATCTCGAAGACGATGCGGTCGGCGAACGGGTGCAACGGGTTGTCCGGGCCGACGAGCTCCGGGTCGCCGAGCGACTGGGGGAGGAGGTTCACGAAGATCAGCGTGTCCGGGGGTGCCGACGGGATCAGGTCGGCGACCCGCTTGCGCACGGCACGGTCGAGGTCGAAGTAGCGCCCGAGGGCGGTTGCGCTCTCGATCAGGGCGAGCGGTCCGGGCAGCGCCGGGTGCTCGCTGCGCAGGAGTGCCTCGAAGGCGAACAGGCTCCAGGTCGGCTTGTTGCCCGCGATCGGCTGGAACGCCAGCCAGCAGGCGGCCAGGGCCTCCTCGAAGAGGGCGATGGCCTCGGGGGAGCCGGCCTCCGGGAGCAGGGCGGCCGCCGCCTGCCGCTCCTCACGGGCGCGCAGGGCCTCCGTGATGACCTCGACCAACTCCGGCGTCGGGCACGGCTTCGTCAGGAACCGGAAGACCCGGGCCTGGTTGATCGCCGTGATCGTCGCCTCCATGCTTGCCTGGCCGGTGAGGATGATCCGCTCGACGTCGGGGTAGCGCTCACGGGCGATGGTCAGGAACTCGGACCCGGGCATCTCCGGCATGCGCTCGTCCGAGACGACCACGTCGATCGCGTCGCGCTCGAGGACGTCGAGGCCCTCGCGCGCGGAGGTCGCGGTCACCACGTCGAAGGGCTCTTTGCGGAGCGCGAGGCGAAGGCCGCGGAGCAGCTCCGGCTCGTCGTCGACCAGCAGGACTCGGGGCATGGTGGTTCCTCCAGTCAGCTCGCCGTCTCGGCGAGCTCGGTGGGCTGGCGGTCGTGGAGCGCAGCGAGGGCGACGTCGGCCCAGGGGGGTTTCCCCTCGCTCCGCAGGAGATCGATCCCCGTCGGGTGGGCGAAGACCGGATCGATCCGACCCTCGTCGGCGAGGGTCCGGGCGGCGATCCAGCTGGCGATGCCGACCGCTCCGGCGACGTTGCGGGCCAGGGGCTTGCCGCCGTCGGCGTCCGGCGCGGCACGGTGGTCGCGGACGGCCTCGACCACCGGCTGCGGAAGACCCCACAGGGTGAGGAGCCGAGCGCCGATCTCACCGTGGGTCCGCTTCAGGACCCGGCGTTCCGCATCCTCCATCCAGAGCCCCTCGCTGCGGGCGAGCTCGACGGTCTCGACGAGGCGGTCGTGGGCCCGGGTGGCGAGCACGAGCATCCCGATGCTGTGGAGCAGCCCGGCGGTGCGGGCGTCGCCGCGGAGCTTCGGCTCCACGAGGTA
This sequence comes from Acidimicrobiales bacterium, assembly GCA_040382135.1. GTDB lineage: Bacteria > Actinomycetota > Acidimicrobiia > Acidimicrobiales > JBEIGA01 > JBEIGA01. The sequence goes on along the minus strand of JBEIGA010000081.1, from coordinate 12,738 downwards.
GGCCGCGACCTGGGCGGTGAGCTCGGCGTGGTCGCGGAGCGCCTCCGAGTCGAGGCCCGGGATCTCGGACTCGGGCGCCATCCGCACCAGCACCTCGATGGAGAGGACGAGGTCGGTGAGCGACCGGATGCCGACCGCGGCGATCGCCCCTCGGACCGTGGCGGCGTCGCCCAGGCCGATCAGCGGCGAACGACCCCACTGGAGGATCTTGGCGGTGACCGCGGGATCACGCTCGATGAGGCCGGTGAGCTCGTCGAAGGACGCCTGCCCGCTGTTCAGCGCCTGCTGCAGCGAGAGGTACAGCCCGGGCGGGGACGGCAACGAGGTCACCGATCCGATGAGCTGCTCGATGTCGTCGGACTCGTCGGTCGCCATGTCCTGCAAGGCGCTCTCGAGGGTCTCCACCAGGGAGTCGCGGTCGCACGGCTTGGGCAGCCAGCGGTGCACGTGGGGGAGGGACCGGAACGCCGCCGAGGTGCTCGCCTCCCCCGACAGGACGATGCGCACGACCGCCGGGTGCTTGGCCTGCAGGTACTTCAGGACTTCGGCGCCGCTCATGCCCGGCATGCGCATGTCCGTGACCACGACCTGGACGGGCTCGGAATCCACGATCTGCAGCGCCTCACGGCCCGTGAGGGCGAAGCGCACGTCCCAGCGCGACCGTTCCCGGTGCAGGGTGCGGCGCACGCCGGCGAGCACGTCGGCCTCGTCGTCGACGAAGAGGATCGTCGGACGGTTCGCGGTGTCGTTCGTCGTGCTCATGCCGAGGCGTCCAGTCGACGAAGGCTGATGATGAAGGTGGTGCCGACGCCGGGTTCGGTCTCGAACTCCAGGCGGCCGTTGTGGCGCTCCACCACGATCGTCCGGGAGATGGCGAGGCCCTGTCCGGTGCCGCGTCCGACCTCCTTGGTCGTGAAGAACGGGTCGAAGATCCGCTCGGCCACGTGGTCCGGGATGCCGCATCCCGTGTCGGAGATGCGCAGCTCCACCCACTGGTCGTCGGAGGAGGTGCGCAGGGTGATCGTGCCACGGGTGCCGTCGCCCCGGTCGGCGATGGCGTGGGAGGCGTTGACCACCATGTTCAGCACGACCTGACCGAGATCGCCCTGGTCCCCGAGGATCGGCGGGAGGTCGTGCTCCAGGTCCGTCTCCACGTCGGCGACGTACTTGTACTCGTTGGCGGCGACGACGATCGTGTTCTTGACCACGGTGTTGAGGTCCACGGCCCGGAGGTCTCCCTGGCCGGGGTGGGCGAACTGCTTGAGCGCGGCGACGATCGCCGAGACCCGGCGCACGCCCTGGATGGTGCGGTCGATCGCCGCCGGGGCCTCCTCGCGGGCGAACTCGAGGTCCATGCCGTCCTCGAGGTCGGCCAGCGCGTCGCACCGCTCGGCGACGTCGGGCCGGCCGGCGAGCGCGGCCCGCAGCTCCGCGTAGCCGTCGACCAGCTCCAGCAGGTCGTTGACGACGTCGCCGATGAAGTGGACGCTGTCGCCGATGAACTGGATCGGCGTGTTGATCTCGTGCGCGACGCCGGCGGCGAGCTGACCGACGCTCTCGAGCCGCTGGGCCTGCCGCAGCTCGTGCTCCAGCCGCTTGCGCTCGGTGAGGTCCGTGGCCACGACGACCGAGCCCTCGACGGCACCGGTGTCACCCTGCATCACCGAGGTGGCGACGAGGGCGGGGACCGTGGTCCCGTCGGCCCGTCGCAGCTCGATCTCCCGGTGCTCCTCGCCGGGGCGGACGACGCATCCGAGCTCGTCGCCGAGCAGGTCGGTGATCCGCAGCGCCTGCATCTCGCGGGCGGAGTACCCGAGCATGCGCTCGGCGCACCCGCTGGTGGTGACGATCGCACCGCTCGTGTCGGTCACGAACACCGCGCTGTCCATCGTCGCCATCACGTGCTCGAGGATGCGGTCGCTCTCGCGCCGCTCCCGCTGTGCCCGGTCGAGGGCACGTTCGGTCTCCTCTGCGACGATTTCGAGCACCTGCAGACGCTGGAGGGCGCGCTCGAGGCGGCGGTCGACACCGTCGGCCTCCGCAACGGCCTCCGCGCCCGTCCTCGTCACCTGTGCATCCACGCTCACCCCTGCCTGGGACTCCCTGCGATGACCACCTATCGGCCGTGATGACGCACGGGTTGAGCGCCGTCCTGTGTGAGCATGGGCGCCACCGTCCGACATTCGGGAGCCGGCCCATGCCCGCCATGCCGTATCGCCACCTCGGGAGCTCCGGCCTGTCCGTGAGCGTGCTGTCCTTCGGGTCCTGGGTCACCTTCGACACCCAGCTGCAGGACCGCACCGCGGTCGAGTGCATGGAGGCCGCCTGGGAGGCAGGGGTCAACTTCTTCGACAACGCCGAGGCCTACGCCGGCGGGGAGTCGGAGCGGATCATGGGGCGGGCGCTGCGCTCGATGGGGCTGCCCCGTCATGCCTACGTGATCTCGACCAAGTTCTTCTGGGGCCTCCACGACGGGCCCAACATGCGCAACACCCTGAACCGCAAGTACCTGGCCCAGGCGATCGACGGGTCGCTCGAACGGCTGGGGCTCGACCACGTCGACCTCGTCTTCTGCCACCGCGCCGACCCGCACACCCCCCTCGAGGAGACGGTGTGGGCCATGCACGACATGGTCGCGAGCGGGAAGGCGCTCTACTGGGGCACGTCGGAGTGGCCTGCCGACAGGATCCTCCAGGCGTGGCGCATCGCCGATCGTCACCACCTCCACAAGCCGGTGATGGAGCAGCCCCAGTACCACCTGTTGCACCGCGACCGGGTGGAGCGGGAGTACGCGCCGCTCTACGAGGAGATCGGTCTCGGGACCACGACGTGGAGCCCGCTCGCCTCCGGACTGCTCTCCGGCAAGTACCTCGACGGGGTGCCGGCGGGCAGCCGTGCGGCCCTCCGCGGCTACGAGTGGCTCGCCGGCAACGTCACCGCCGCCGACGCCAACGACCGTGTGCGGCGCCTGGTCCCCATCGCGGAGGAGCTGGGCTGCACCCTCGCGCAGCTCGCCATCGCCTGGTGCGCCGCGAACCCCCGCGTCTCGACCGTGATCACCGGCGCGTCACGGGTGGAACAGGTGCGCGAGAACATGGGCGCGCTCGACGTCCTGGAGCGGCTCGACGACGAGCTGCTCGGGCGGATCGAGCTCGCGATCCGCTAGTTGTTGAGCAGGTCCTTGAAGGGGGTCTCCTTCGCCGGACCCGGCTCCTTCGGCAGCCCGAGGACCCGCTCCCCGAGGATGTTCCGCTGCACCTGGTCGGTGCCGCCGTAGATGGCCGGCCCCGGGGCGAACATGACGACCTCCTGCACCACGCCCATGCTCGGCGCGTCCTCGCCGAGCCGGGTTGCGCCGGGCCCGAGCAGGCGGGAGCCGACCGCGCTGAAGCGGCGGTACATCTCGCTCATGAAGAGCTTGGCGATGTTCCCCTCGCCGCCGGTGCGGCCCGAGCCGCCCTTCGCGCGCAGCCCGTTCATCCGGCTGACCTCGCAGAGGGTCCAGAGCTGGGCGAGCTCGTCGCGCACGACGGGGTCGTCGAGCCTGCCGAGGCTGCGGGCGAGCTCGACGTAGCGACGCCACAGGGCGGGGCCGACCGGCGGGACCCCGGCCTCGCCGCCCCTGCGCTTGTTGTAGAGCGAGACCGCCTTGCCGAGGTTCCCCACGATCGGCCCGGGGAACGTGCTGGCGATCGGGACGGCAGCGGCCCCGAGGTGGGAGCGCTCGACGGCGAGCGTGGTGTTGGCCACCCGCCAGCCGTCACCGAGGCCGCCGATCACGGCGTCGTTCGCCACCCGGGCGTTGTCGAGGAAGACCTCGTTGAACAGGGCACGACCCGTCATCTCGCGGAGCGGCCGGACGTCGACACCCGGCTGCTGCATGGGCATGGCGAAGTAGGTCATGCCCTGGTGCTTGGGTGCCGCGCTGTCGGTCCGGGCGACGAGCATGCCCATGTTCGCCGCCTGCCCGCCCGAGGTCCAGACCTTCTGCCCGTTGACGATCCACTCGTCGCCGTCGCGCTCCGCCCTCGTCTGGAGCCCCGCGAGGTCGGAGCCGGCGCCGGGTTCCGAGAACAGCTGGCACCAGGCGTCCTGCCCGTTGAGGATGCGGGGGATGTAGCGATCGATCTGCTCGGGGGAGCCGTGCGCCGCGATGGTGGGAGCGGCCAGCATCATGCCCAGCCCGGTGGGCGGGCCGATGCAGTCCCGGGACGCGAGGGTGCGGAGCACCGCGTTCGCGAGCTCCCGGTTCCAGCCCCGCCCGTAGGCCGCCTCGGGGAGCGACGGGGCCATGAGGCGGGCGTCGGTGAGGGCCTGCCACCACTCGCCGACCGTCATCTCCAGGTCCCAGTGCTGGTCGACGAAGGCGTTGACCTCGGCCTCGACCTCGGCGACGGACGGCAGACCCATGGCGCTCCTCCTCGGTTCCCGGTCCGAGACCCTACCGTCCGGGCCTTTCCGCGCGGAATCCGACCGGACGTTCCCCTGGGCCGGGCGGCCCGAATCCCCTGACGTCTGCCCACTTCTCCTTCAGTCGGCCCGGGATGACGCCGATCCGTAACGAAACCGACATCCGGTTACGGTTCGTGATCGATATCGCCACGCTGCGCGTCGATCGGGGGCCGGGTCCTGTCGCCCACGGAAAGCCGACGCCATGTCGCACCCCCTGCGCACCCTCCGACTCCTGGTACCGGTCGCCGTCGTGGCATCCGTCCTGGTCCAGGGAACTCCGGTGGGAGCCCAGGCGGAGGAGGCACCCCCGATCGCCGGGGTGCCGGCGGCCGAGGCCGTCCCGGCCGCCGTCGTGGAACCCGTGGCGCTCCTCGAGTGGCACGACCTCCTGGCGGCCCGCTTCGCCGAACTGCAGGCCGAGCTCGCGGAGCGTGCGCCGCACGGGTCCGTGGCGGCCGAACCCGGTGAACGGAAGCGGGTGCCGGGCGGGGCCCGCAACCGTGAGGCGCTCGGGGTGCTCCCGACCCCGGTGCTCGAGGAGCAGGTGCGCTCGGTGTTCCAGGCGCTCGTCGACGCCCGGACCGCCCTCATCGAGGCGAACCCGGGCACGCGGCTCGGCATCGGTCCCGCCGTCTTCCCCGTCGGGGGGACCTACGAGTTCGTGAACTCCTGGGGCCAGGCCCGTTCCGGCGGCCGGCGGCACAAGGGGACGGACATCCTCGCCCCGGAGGGGGCCCCGCTGTACGCCATCGAGTCGGGCGTGATCGAGCGGTACAGCGAGAGCTCGCTCGGAGGTCTGTCCTTCTACTTCCTGGGCGACTCGGGCGCCCGCTACTACTACGCCCACCTGTCCGCCTACGGACCGTTCGCCGAGGGGGAGCGGGTCGAGGTCGGGGCGGTGGTCGGGTACAACGGCGACACCGGCAACGCCCGCGGGACGCCCCACCTGCACTTCCAGTACGCCCCCGACGGCGGCGAGGGCTGGGTGAACCCGTACCCGTTGCTCATGGAGCTCCGCGCTGCGGTCCTGCCGGGCGTGCCGGTCCCCGAGATCCTCCGCTCGCCGGCACCGGAAGCCGCCACCGTCCCCTGAACCGGCGGCGACGGACCCACCCGTCGTGCCAAGCTCGGGCGGCCGGCGCCGACACGTCGGCGTGACCGGGACCGAGGGGGGAGACGTGAAGATCCTGGTGATGGGCGGGACCCTGTTCAACGGGCTCGCGTTGGTGCGCGAGCTCGTGCGGGCCGGGCACGACGTGGCCGTGTGCAACCGCGGCCGTACCGAGGCCGAAATCCCGCGCTCGGTGCGTCGCCTGGTGGCGGACCGCACCGACCACGCCCAGCTCCGGGCGGCGATCGGCGGCGAGGACTGGGACTGCGTCCACGACATGACCGCCTACCACCCCGAGGACGTGGCGGTCATGGCCGACATCCTCCACGGGTGGACCGGTCACTACGTGTTCGCGAGCTCCACGGTGATCTACGCGTCGACCGACGTGCTGCCCATCGCCGAGGGCCACCCCGTCGACCGCAGCGAGGCCCAGAACGAGTACGGGATGCACAAGATCCTGTGCGAGGAGGAGCTGCTGCGACGCCACCGCGCCGACGGGTTCCCCGCCACGATCGTGCCGTTCTCGATGGTGTTCGGGCCGAACAACGGCATCCCGGACCGGGAGCAGCGGATGTTCGCCCGCCTGCTGGCCGGCCGGCCGGTGCTGATCCCCGGCGACGGCACCACCCTCGGACAGGTCGGCCACGTCGACGACCAGGCCCGCGCCCTCCGGATGCTGTCGGGCAACCCGGTCACGTTCGGCAAGCGGTACAACCTGACCGGCGCCCAGTACCACTCCGACAACGGGTACGTGGACGCCTTCGCCCGCGCCGTCGGGGTGGAGCCGGAACGGGTCCACATCCCGGCCGAGCTGATGGACGCGCTGTGGGACGGCGAGGTCGACGTCGACGTCAGCGGGGTGGGCGGGTCGACGAGGATCGACATCCGTTCCTCGGGCGACGGCCGGGCCAAGGCCGAGCAGGCGCTGATGATGCGCCGCTTCCGCCTGTCGTTCCTGATCCAGCGGCTGTCGCCCAACCTCCACCGCTGGAACCGCAACGTGGTGTTCTCGATCGACCGGCTGAAGGCCGACATCGGTTGGGCGCCCGAGTACTCGTTCGAGGGCATGGTGGAGCAGACCTACGAGTGGTTCCGCCGTGAGGGTCTGCACGAGACCCTCGCCTTCGACTGGACGCTCGAGGACCAGCTCCTGGAGCTGGTCCGGTCCCGCTGACCCCGACGCCTCAGGGGCGCAGCTCGTCGGGCAGGTCGGCCGGGTCCACCAGACGGTCGGCGATGCCGATGAAGCCGGCGCCGCCGCTGTAGCTGTCCTCGCCCACGACCTTGCCGTCGGCGTCGATCGGCCACACCACGCACATGCGATCCTCGTAGCGGTAGTAGCCGTCCTGGTCGGGGACGTCGATGCCCTTGGCCTGCAGGGTGCGGCCCGGGTAGAGCATGGTCATCCAGCCCTCGGTGACGACGCAGTCGGTGTCGACCACGAGCCGGTCGACCGCGAACTGCAGGTGGTTGGCGCCCGACGCCACGAAGGCCTCGTAGTAGGCGCGCACGGCCGCCTTGCCCTTCGGGCCCATGTCCCCGGTGGGGCCCCAGAAGTGGTAGTCGGCGTCCTCGGACACGGTGGCCATCAGCCGGTCCATGTCGGGAGCGGACTCCGCGATCATGTGCTCCAGCACGACTTCGAGGACCTGCCGCCGGCGCGGATCGGTCTCGGTGGCCAGGCGCTCCTCCACGAGCCGCCAGGTCCTGGTCTTGTCGATCACGGCCACGATGGTCCCCCTCGGGTCAGTCGGACGGTCCGGCTGTGGCGTACTCCAGCACATCGCCGGCCCGTTCGCTCGCCCCGAAGGCGTGGAACGCCCAGGTCGCACCGAGCCCGGCGAGCTCGGCGAGCGGGACGCCCGCCTCGGTGCGGTCGTCGGCAGGACCGGACCCTGGACGGACCCTGACCGCGACGTCGAACCCGTCGAGCCCGCCGCGCTCGACGGCGACGAGATCGAGGGCACGGGCGAGCGTGTCCCGGTCCATCTCGATGGGGAACAGGCCGTCGTAACGGGCGGCACGACGAAGGGGCCGCCGCGCGTCGCCGCGGGCGGCGAACCACAGCGGGATCCGGGGTCGCTGCAGCGGGCGGGGGAGGAAGGCGACGTCGTCGGCGGTGAAACGGGCTCCGTGGTGGTCGACCCGCTCGCCCGACCACAGGGCGCACAGCAGCTCGGCGCCCTCGTCGAGGACGTCGCCCCGCTCCCGCGCGTCGACGGTCTCGCCGAAGGCCGAGAGCTCCCGGCCGCTGTCGACGCCGAGCCCGAGCCCGAGCGTGAGGCGACCACGACTCAGGTGGTCGAGGGTGACCGCCTCGCGGGCGAGCTTCTGCGGTCGGCGCCGGACCACGGGGGTGACCATCGGGCCGATCCGGAGCGTGGTGGTCACGGTGGCGACGGCGGCCAGCAGGATCCACGGGTCGGCGATGTCCTGCGGGTCGGTGGCCGGGCGGAGCACGTGGTCCCAGAGGAACAGCCCGTCCCAGCCCCGGGCCTCCGCGGTCGCGGCGAGGTCCAGGACGACGGCCGGGTCGGCGAGCTCGCCGAAGGGGGCGACGAAGAGGGCGTGGCGCACGGAGGGACCGTACCGCTCGGCGTCCCGCGTGCCCGCGGTGCGGGGACGGTGCATGATCTGGTCCATGCCCCACCCTCTCCGGGACGTCTGCATCGTCGGCGTCCACAACACGAAGCAGGCCCGGACCCTGCCCGGCCACGACAGCCGGTCCATCTCGCTCGAGGCGGCGCTCGGTGCGCTCGCCGACGCGGGGCTGACCCCCGCCGATGTCGACGGTGTCGTGAGCCAGTTCGCCCAGGAGGTCGTGCACGAGCTCCGCCTCGGGCCCTGCTCCCGCCACATGAACGGGCTCGGGATCCCCGCGGTCATGCAGGCGGCAGGCCTCATCGCATCGGGCGACTGCGACGTCGTCCTCATGGCGTCCGGCGGCGCCCAGGAGTACACCGAGATCACCCGGGCGACGGAGGTGAAGGCCACGGCGCCCTGGACCCGCCCTGCGAACGAGTTCGTCGTCAGCTACGGGCTGATGACGCCCGCCGAGTTCGCCCTCGTGGCCCGCAAGCACATGCTCCGGTACGGGACCACCGCCGAGCAGCTCGCCACCGTCGCCGCCACGATCCGCAACAACGGGCACGTGAACCCCGAAGCCGTGTACTTCGGCAAGGGCCCGTTCACCGTCGACGACATCCTGGCCTCCCGCATGGTCGCCGATCCCTTCCACCTCCTCGAGTGCGCCACGGCCAACGAGGGCGGGTGCGGGCTCGTGCTGACCACCTGGGAGCGGGCGCAGGACCTCCCGAACCCGCCGGTGTTCATCCTCGGCGGCGGGAACGACTCCTTCGGGCCGTCGTACCAGATGGCGCCGGCGTGGGACATGCAGGGCGGGCGCGGCGTCGACATCCCGCTCGGCTACGTGGGGCGTCGGGCCGCTCGCCGGGCGTTCGCGAACGCCGGGCTGCGTCCGCAGGACGTCGACGTGTGCGTGTTCTACGACCCCTTCTCGTTCGAGATCATCCGCCAGTTCGAGGCGTTCGAGTTCTGCGGCGAGGGCGAGGGCGGGGCGTTCGTGACGGACGGTCGGATCGGCCCTGGCGGCGAGTTCCCCGTCACCACCGACGGCGGGACGATGTCGTACAGCCACGCAGGTCTCAGCGCCCAGATGCTGCAGCGGGTGATCCGCGGGGTGCAGCAGCTCCGGGGGACCTGCCCCACCATGCAGGTCCCCGGCGCCGAGGTCGCCATGTGCAGCAACGGCGGCTCGGGCGCCCTGTTCACCGACGTGATGCTGCTCGGGAAGGAGCGTCCCTGATGGCCACGTTGAAGGTCCAGACCGGCGCCATCCCGCTGCCGAACCCGCGGCCGCTGTCCCAGCCCTACTGGGACGGCTGCCTCGCCGGGGAGCTCCGCTTCCAGCGCTGCGAGGACTGCGGCCACGCCCAGTTCAACCCCGGGTACCGGTGCGGTTCCTGCCGCGGCGACCGGCTCGGCTGGGAGGCGAGCGCCGGCCGGGGCACGCTCTACAGCTGGACCGTCGTCTGGCGGCCGCAGACCCCTGCCTTCGAGGTGCCGTACGTGCCCGTCGTCGTCGAGCTCGACGAGGGCTACTGGATGCTGTCCGCCGTCGTCGACTGCGAGCTCGAGGACCTGCGGGAGGGCATGCCCCTCGAGGTGCTCTTCCAGCCGATGTCGGACCGCATCAGCCTCCCGTACTTCCGGCCCGTCCCGACCGCGTGATCCGGCCGTGATCGTCGACTGCGCCCACTACGTCGACGGTCGGCGGGTCGGCGGCCGCCTCGACGCCAAGGGGATCGAGGCGGCGCTGGTCGCCGATGCCGGGGGCTTCGTGTGGCTCGGCCTCCACGAGCCGTCCCAGGCGGAGTTCGACCGGTTCGCCGAGGTGTTCGGCCTGCACCCGGTCGCGGTGGAGGACGCGGTGCTCGCCCACCAGCGGCCCAAGCTGGAGATCCACGACGGGGTGACGTTCGTGGTCCTCAAGACCGCGACGTACCTGGAGGAGCCCGAGATCGTCGACTTCGGCGAGATCCAGGTGTTCCTGGGCGACCGCTTCGTGCTCGTGGTACGCCACGGCACGCCCGCCCCGCTGACCCACACCCGACGCCAGCTCGAGGAGATGCCCGAGCTGCTGCGCCTGGGCCCGGCCGCGGTCCTGCACGCCGTCGTCGACCGGGTGGTGGACGAGTACGAACCGGTCCTCGCCGGCCTGGAGGACGACATCGGGCAGGTCGAGTTCGCCGTGTTCGGTCGCCCCGAGGTCGCCGTCGCCGAGCGGATCTACCTGCTCAAGCGGGAGGTGCTCGGCATGGAGCGGGCGGCGCGGCCGCTGGTGTCGGTCATGGAGAAGCTGGTGACCACCGACGTCCCCCACGTGGTCCCGGAGGTCCGGCCGTACCTCCGGGACGTGCTCGACAACGTGCTGCGCGTCCAGGAGTCGCTCGAGACCGACCGCGACCTGCTCACGAGCATCCTCGGAGCCAACCTCACCCAGATCACGATCCGGCAGAACGAGGACATGCGGAAGATCTCGGCGTGGGTCGCCATCGCCGCCGTCCCCACGATGCTCGCCGGAATCTGGGGCATGAACTTCGAGCACATGCCCGAGCTCGAGAGCAGCGTCGGCTACCCGCTCGCCCTGGCGTTGATGGCCGTGGTCGTGACCGTGCTCTGGCGGGGGTTCCGCAAGGCGGGCTGGCTGTAGCGGGCGCGTTCGCAATCGGCCGCGCGGACGGCAGACTCCCCGGATGGACAACGACTGGATCCACGTGGTCGTCGAGATCCCCAAGGGATCGCGCAACAAGTACGAGATGGACCACGACACCGGACACGTCTGGCTCGACCGTCACCTCTTCACCGCGACGGCGTACCCGGCGAACTACGGCTTCATCCACGACACCCTCGGCGAGGACGGCGACCCGCTCGACGCCCTGGTGCTTCTCGAGGAGCCCACCTTCCCGGGTTGCCACATCCGGGCGCGGGCCGTCGGCGTCTTCCAGATGGAGGACGAGGCCGGGCCGGACGCCAAGATCCTGTGCGTCCCCCACGGCGACCCGCGCTGGGAGTCGCTCAAGGACCTCGACGACGTGCCCAAGCACCTGCTCGCCGAGGTGACCCACTTCTTCGAGGTCTACAAGGCGCTCGAGCCGAAGAAGCACAGCGCGGTGCAGGACTGGGAGGACGCGGCGACCGCCCGTCGTCTCGTGGTGGAGGCCAAGGAGCGGTTCCTGACGAACCACACCTGACGGATCGTCAGATCGGCCGGTCTTCCGGCATGATGGGTGGGTCCCCTCGACGCGACGCAAGAGGTGCCGCCATGGCCGACATCCCCAGGATCATCTCCGTCGACGACCACGTGGTCGAGCCCCCGGACCTCTGGAGCGCCCGGCTCCCGGAGCGGTTCCGCGACCGCGGCCCCCGTGTCGTGCGTGACCGTGCGAAGTTCGGCTTCGTCGGTGGCGTGTTCTCCTCGGAGAAGGGCGCGCCGGACGGCCAGTGGTGCGACTGGTGGCTCTACGACGATCTCGTCTACCCGTTCCCGAAGCTGTCGGCGGCGGTCGGCTTCGAGCACCTGGACAACTCGCCGACCACGTTCGACGAGATCCGGCCCGGCTGCTGGCAGCAGGGTCCCCGCCTGGCCGACATGGACGCGAACCACGTCGAGGCGTCGCTCTGCTTCCCGAACGTCCTGCCCCGCTTCGCCGGGCAGGCGTTCCTGGAGCGGGCGGACAAGGAGCTCGCGCTGCTCTGCGTCCAGGTCTACAACGACTGGATGATCGACGAGTGGTGTGGCGGGGACGGCAAGGGGCGTCTCGTCCCGCTCACGATCGTGCCGCTCTGGGACGCGGAGCTCGCCGCCGCCGAGGTCCGCCGCTGCGCCGACAAGGGCAGCCATGCCATCACCTTCACGGAGAACCCATACCCGCTCGGCCTGCCGTCGATCCACGACAAGGACCGCCACTGGGACCCGCTGTTCCGGGCGTGCGAGGAGACCGAGACGGTTCTGAACATGCACATCGGCTCGTCGTCGAAGATGCCGTCCACGTCCCCCGACGCGCCGTTCATCGTGAGCTCCACACTCACGTTCCAGAACGCCATGGGCTCGTTCTGCGACTACCTGCTCTCGGGCGTGTTCGAGCGCTTCCCGGCCCTGCGCATCGCCTACTCCGAGGGGCAGGTCGGCTGGGTGCCCTACGTGCTCGACCGGGCCGACAAGCTCTGGGAGGAGCGGGCGTCGGGCACCGACGGCTTCGGCGTGGACCTGCCCAACCCGCCGAGCAGCTACGTGCCGGGTCACGTCTGGTTCTGCATCTTCGACGACCAGGTCGGCCTGCAGAACCGCGACATCGTCGGCATGGACCAGATCACCTTCGAGGTCGACTACCCCCACGCCGACTCCACGTTCCCGAACACCAAGGACGTGGCCACGCTGCAGGTGGAGAAGGCCGGCCTGAACGACGAGGAGACCTACAAGCTCCTCCGCGGCAACGCCATCCACGCCTACGGCCTGCACCGCTTCGGCATCACCGAGTAACCCCCCCCCGTCCGTTCTGGCGTTTGGTGCGCCCCCGGGCGGGGGACGGGGAACCCCCCAAACGGGGGGGGGGGGGGGGGGGGGGCCCACGGGGGGGGGGGGGGTGTGGCGG
>JBEIGA010000080.1:0-14544 GCA_040382135.1 Acidimicrobiales bacterium | reverse complement strand
CCAGGCGATCGGCTCGCCGCAGGGGATCGTGTCGCCGACGCCCACCAGCGTGGCGAGGACCCCGGTCGCGGGCGCCTCGATCTCGGTCTCGACCTTGTCGGTCGCCACGAGCAGGGCCGCGGTGCCGGCCTCGACCGTGCCGCCCTCCGGCACGAGCCACTCGATGACGGTCCCCTCGGTCATCGTGAGACCCAGCTTCGGCATCAGGAACTCGGTGGGCACGCTGCCTCCCGTGGGGCGTCGCTGCGGAAGCGGCCTTCGGCGGCCGCGATCGCAAGGGTGCGGTGGACGTCGACGACCCGGGGGCCGTCGCGGCGGAGGGTGACGGTGACCTCGTCGCGGGCGCGGAGCACCACGCTGCGCTCACCGTCGAGGGCCAGCACGCCGGGACCGGTGAGGCGGACGGGACGACCGGCGTGGAGGAGCTCGGCGGTGCAGCCGTGGACGGTGCGGAAACCGCCGGGGAGCAGGGGGACGCGCACGTCCCGCCCGCCGACGCCGACGTGGACCACGGCGCCGCACCCGTCGTCGCGGTCGCAGGGGAGGAGGGCGGCGGCCACCGTGGAGAGCCCCACGGCGTCGGGTTCGGCGATCGCCGCGACGACCACGCGGAGGAGCGCGGGCTCCCAGACCGCCCGGCTCCCCGTGCTGTGCCCGTCGACGAGGGCGATCTCGACGAGCGCGACCTCGGATCCACCGGGCAGGTCGAGGTGGAGCACCTTGGCCGACCTGGCGACGTCGGCGAGGGGGACGGTCCCCGCGGCAACGAGCCCTGCGGCGAGCCCGGCGACCGTGGGCTCGATCGTGCGGGGGAACACGTTGTTGGTACCGGTGGACAGCGCGACGAGCGGTGCGTCGGGCCAGCCGGTGGCGACGTCGCGGCAGGTGCCGTCCCCGCCGAGCACGACGACGACGTCGGCGTCGCCCGCCATGGCCCGGGCGGCGGCGACGGTGTCGCTGCGGTCGCCGAGCGGATCGAGGTCGACCACGGCGACATCCACCCCGGCACCGGCGGCGGCGAGGTCGAGCCCCTCGAGGGCCCGGCGGGTCAGCGAGCGACGGTCCGGCGCGAGCAGGAGCCGGTCGGCGCCGCCCTCGACCGCGCCCGCCAGCAGTCGCCGCAGCATGCCCACCTTCGTGCCGTCGGCCACGGGCGCGGCGTGCGCGACCAGGCGGCGGACGTCCTTGCCCGCCGCAGGGTTCGCGATCACGCCGACGGTGGCCATCCGGCGGACCGGTTCAGGTCCCGGGCGCCGGGCGGTGGAGCACCTCGCGGACCCCGGCGGCGATGCGCGCCGCGTCGGGCACGTAGTGCTGCTCGAGCGCCGGGCTGAACGGCACCGGGCTGAACGGCGCGCCGATGCGACCCACCGGCGCGTCGAGGTGGTCGAAGGCCACCTCCTGGATCTGGGCGGCGATCTCGGCCCCGATACCGCCGAAGCGCACCGCCTCGTGGACCACCACCACGCGGTTCGTGCGCCGGACCGACGCGGTGATGGTGTCGGTGTCGAGCGGCTGCAGGGTGCGGGGGTCGACGACCTCGCAGGAGATCCCCTCGGCGGCGAGCTGGTCTGCGGCGGCGAGCGACTCGGGGACCATGCGGCCGAAGGCGACGATCGTGACGTCGTCGCCGGGCCGGGCGATCCGGGCCTGTCCCAGCGGGATCGTGTAGTGCCCCTCGGGGACCTCGGCCTGCGCCCCGAGCAGCTTCTTGTGCTTGATCAGCACGGTGGGGTTGTCCTCGGCGATGCAGCTGAGCATCAGGCCCTTCACGTCGTGCGCGTTCGACGGGTAGACGACCTTGAGCCCGGGGATGTGGCAGAGCAGCGCTTCGAGGCTCTGGCTGTGCTGGGCGGCGGCGGAGACGCCGGCCCCCGCGGTGGTGGTGATGGTGAGCGGCAGGCGGGCGGTGCCGCCGAACATGTACTTGAGCTTCGCCGCCTGGTTCACGATCTGGTCCATGGCCACGCACACGAAGTCCATGAACATGAGGTCGACGATCGGCCGGAGGCCGGTGGCGGCGGCACCGACGCCGAGGCCGACGATGGCCTGCTCGCTGATCGGGGTGTCGACGACCCGCTCGGCGCCGAAGCGGTCCTGCAGCCCGCGGAAGGTGCCGAACACGCCACCGAAGAGGCCGATGTCCTCGCCCGCGACGAACACGTCCGGGTCGGCGTCCATGGCGAGGGCGACGGCCTCGTTGAAGGCCGCGCCGTAGGCGAGGGTCCGGCCGCTCACGGCTGCACCTCCAGGGGCTCGCTGTAGACGTCGGTCAGCAGGCCGGACGGGTCGGGGAGGGGGCTCTCCTCGGCGAACGCGACGGCGTCGTCGACCTGTGCCCGGATCTCCGCCCGGACCACCTCGGCCGCTGCTGCGGGGAGCAGTCCCGATTCGGCGAGCCGGGCTTCGAACAGGGTGATCGGGTCCCGTTCCCGGGCGGCGAGCACCTCCTCGTCGGTGCGGTACTTCTGGCCGAGGTTCTGCACGCCGTGGTGGTTGAAGAACCGGTAGGTCTTGGCCTCGAGCATCGACGGGCCGCCGCCGGCGCGGGCCCGCTCCACCGCGGCGAGCGCCGCCTCGTGGACGGCCACGACGTCCATGCCGTCGACGATCGCGCCGGGCATGCCGTACCCGGCGGCGCGATCGATCACGTCGTCGTTCGCCTGGCTCTGGTCACGGCGCGTGTACTCGCCGTACTCGTTGTTCTCGCAGACGAACACCACCGGGAGCCGGAGCGCCGCGGCCATGTTCGCCGCCTCGTGGAACGCCCCGATGTTGCTGGCCCCGTCCCCGAAGAAGGCGACCGAGACGGTGTCGGTGCCGCGGTACCGGTTGGCGAACCCGGCGCCCACGGCGATGGGCAGGCCGCCGCCGACGATGCCGTTCGCGCCGAGGATGCCGAGCGACAGGTCGCTGATGTGCATCGACCCGCCCTTGCCCTTGCAGTAGCCGGTCGCCTTGCCCATGAGCTCGGCCATCATGCGGCGGAAGTCGCCGCCCTTGGCGATGAGGTGACCGTGCCCGCGGTGCGTGGACGAGATCTGGTCGGCGTCGGTCAGGGCCGCGCAGACCCCGGCCGCCACCGCCTCCTCGCCCACGTACAGGTGCAGGAAGCCGGGCAGCTTGTTGGCCTCGGCGAGCCGTCCGGCGGCCTCCTCGAACAGCCGGATGCGGACCATCCGGCGGTGCAGGTCGAGCAGCACCGCCTCGTCGATCACCGTCGTCCCGCTCCCCATGGAGCCTCCCCCGAGCCTCGCTGCACGAGTGTCGAACCCGTGCTGAACGTGTTCAGTCTTGCGGCTCAGTGTGGCAGGTCAGTAGTCGACGCGCTTGAGGAAGCCGCCGTCGACGGTGAGGTTCACGCCCTTCAGGTGGCGGGCCCGGACGGACGCCAGGAACACGACCGCGTCGGCGACGTCCTCCGGGCGTCCGAGCGCGCCGCCGGGGTGGGCGGCCGCCGTCGCCTCGAGGACCGCCGGGTAGCGCTGGGCGATGTCGTCCCAGCTGCCGCCCGGGAACAGGATCGGGCCCGGGGACACGACGTTGCAGCGGACACCGCTGCGCCCGAGCACCTGGGCCTGGCCGAGCGTCCAGTTGGTGACCGCCGCCTTCACCGCGCTGTAGCTGTTGGCCCCCTGGGCGAAGTGCTCCGCGGCGGCGGTGGTCCCGATGGCCATCAACGACGCGTTGCCGCTCTCGACCAGGTGGGCCCGGGCGGCGTCCGCGCCGTGGATCAGCGCCATGAGGTCCACGGCGACGTTGGCCGACCACCCCTCGATGTCCCGGGCGACCATCGCCGAGGTGTTGTGCACGTAGACGTCGATGCCGCCGAGCGCGTCGGCGCTCGCCGCCACCCAGGCGCGCAGGGCGTCGGGGTCGGCGACGTCGACGGCCGCGCCGGTGCACCGATCGCCCATGGCCGCGGCGGCCTCGGCGACGGCATCGGCGGAGCGGGCGCAGATGGCCACGGCGGCGCCTTCGGCGAGGAAGCCCTCCGCGATGGCGCGGCCGATGCCGCGGGTACCGCCGGTGACGAGCACGCGGGCGCCGTCGAGTCCGAGATCCATGGGTTCCTCCGGGTGGGGTCAGGCGTCGAGCAGGGGACGGAGGCGGTCGGGGACGGCGAGCCAGTCGTCCGGGCCGCGCACGTCGTCCCAGAAGCTCGGGTCCACGATCACCTCGGCGAAGCCGGCCGCCCGGTCCTCCGCCACCGTGGCGCACAGGGCCTCGACCGGATCGCCCGCGGGCGCCGGCTGGTTCGGCCCCTGGGGAAAGACGCGGTGGTGGATGGTGAGCGGCGGGAGCTCCGCGGGTCGGGCGGCCGCGAGCTGCTCGATCACCGGGGCGAGCTGGGCGGCGGACCGTCCGGCCGGGTTCCACCCGTCGAACCGGGCCGCCGTGCGGGCGAGGCCCTCCGGCGAGTTCATGCCGGACAGCAGCGGCGGCCGGGGTGCCTGGACGGGCTTGGGCTGCATGACCGCCGGCGCCAGCGTGAAGTGGCGTGCCTCGTGGCCCACGGGGTCGGGGCCCCAGCAGGCGAGCAGCACGTCGAGGAACTCGTCGGTGCGGGACGCCCGGTCCTCGATGCGGCTGCCGGCGGCGACGTGCTCCTCGGCGCACCACCCCACGCCGAGGCCGACCACGAGGCGTCCCTCGCTCAGCAGGTCGAGGGTGGCGAGCCGTTGGGCGAGCGGCGCGGGCCAGTGGTTCCCGGTCACGAGCACGCTGGTGCCGATGCGGGCGGTGCGGGTCCACGCGGCGACCGCGCCGAGCAGCTCGGTGGGGGCGAGCACCGAGCGGTAGGGCTCCGGCACGGGGGAGCCGGCACGGCCGCCGTAGCCGCGGGCCGGCGCCAGGGGGTACAGGAAGTGGTCCTGCACCCAGAGGCTGGCGAAGCCGAGCGCCTCGGCGCGCTCCACGAACCCGCGCACGGTCGCCGCCGTGACGTGGGGTCCCAGCTGCGGCACGCACAGACCGACGTCGGTCACGACCATCACCCCCCGGTGGACCTCGTGCGGGGCCGCACCCTAGCAACCCCGGACCGCCGGTCCGGCGGGGCGGGATCAGCGCAGGAGCGAGCGCACGGCGTCCACGGCGGCGCCGAGCAGACGGTCGAGGATCTCCGGGTCGAGCCCTGGCGGTCGCAGCGCGGGGTCGCGCGTCACCAGGACGAGCGTGCCCTCCTCGAAACGGACGCTCGACGCGACGGCCGCAGCGTGCAGCAGGGCGTCGCGGGCGGCCGCACCGATGCGCTCGACGTCCCCGGTGAACATCGCCGTGAACGGGTCCGGACCGCTGCCGGTGGCACCCGGACGCCGCCGCCGGAACCCCGTCGTGGCCACCGAGCCGAGGGCGACGGCGCGGATCTCGATCGTGAAGCCGAGGGGAACGGGGTCCTGCCCGCCGTCGTCCGCGTCCCGTGGGGCGTCGAGCCAACCCACCAGTTCGAACGGGACGCCGCCGCGCAGACCGCGCACGATGCCGACGTCCCGCTCCCCCGGACGGTCCAGGACCGGGATGAAGGCGTCGCCGTAGCCGTCCGCCCAGGCCTCCAGCGCGTCGGACGTGCGCGCGTGCAGACCCAGCCGGTCGGACGGATCGTCCGGGGCGGTCGTCGGCGCGCGCAGACGTCGCAGGATCTCCACCTTCCCTGCATCGGCAGAGGAGGTGGGCCCGTTGAGGGATCAGCGGGTGGCGCCGAGCTGGACGTCGACGCGGGGGCTGGTGCTGTCGATGCGGCGCACGGCGGCCATGACCTGCAGCGCCGCCTGCTCGACCAGCGCCGCGTCGAGGTCGACCTCGAGCTGGAGGTCGACGGTGAGCCCGCCCGCGGCCCGGTGCACCGTGGCGCTCCCGGCGCCGGGGATGCCCTCGCGGGCGAGGAAGTCGCGCAGGGTGGTGGTGGCCGTCGCCGAGAGGTGGGGGAGCGGCTTGGCCGCGGCGTCCTCGACCGCGTCGCTCACCGCGTCGACGGTGGTGTGGGCCGCGGTCCACGCCTCGAAGGGGTTCGTGGCCGCGTCGCCGATCACCACGATGGGCACGCCGTGCCGGGCTGCGCAACGGGCACCGTCCTCGAACGGGGAGGGCAGGCCGTAGCCGCGGTTGCGGACCACGACCGCACTGTCGACCCCCTCCTCGACCGGGCAGTCCCCCTGCATGCCCACGCAGGGGAACGCCTGCCACGCCGGCTCGTGGCACCGCACGACCTCGTGGCCGGCGGCCTCGAGACGGCCGATGGCCTCGTCCGCCGAATGCCGTTCGCTCTCCAGGACCAACACGCGCATGGGCCCAGCGTGGCCGGGGCGGAGGCGACCCGGCAGGGGCGAAGGTCCTACGGTGACGGCCATGACGAACCGGGTGTCCGAAGGATTCGACTGCAGCGGCCTGGTGGTCGTCGTGACGGGGGCCGCTCGCGGCATCGGGGCGGCGTCGGCGTCGCTGCTCGCCCAGGCCGGAGCGACCGTCGTGCTCACCGACGTCCTGCCCGACGGTCTGGAGGCCACCGCAGCGGCGATCCGGGCCGACGGCGGTGCGGCCGAGGGCGTGGTGCTCGACGTGGCCGACAAGGCCGCGGTCGATCGCCTCGCCGACGAGGTCGTGGCCCGGCACGGGCGGCTCGACGGCTGGGTCAACTGCGCCGCGATCATCATCGACGTCGACCCGCTGCAGATGACCGAGGAGCAGCTCGACCGCATCTTCGCCGTCAACTTCAAGGGCACGGTCTGGGGCAGCCAGGCCGCCGGGCGGCACATGCTCGCCCAGGGATCCGGCAGTATCGTCAACTTCACCTCGGGCGCCGTCGACATGCCGACCCCCACCCACATCCCGTACGCCACCACCAAGGCCGCGGTCGCCCAGTTCAGCCGGAGCGTCGCCGCCGCCTGGGGCGCGAAGGGCGTGCGGGTCAACACCGTCGCCCCCGGCTGGACCGACACCCCCATGAACGAGCGGCACGTGCTGCGCGAGGACGGCTCGATCGACCCGGAGCGCAAGGCCGAGTACGTGGCGAAGATGTCGCAGATCGGCGTGCTCGGCATCCCCGGCCGCCCGGACGACCAGGCCTTCGCCGTGCTGTTCCTGATCGCGCCGGCCGGGCGCTTCTGGACCGGGCAGGTCATGCGCCCCAACGGCGGCGCGACCATGCCGTGGTGAACGGTTCGCGGACTGTTCACACGGATCGGCGATCCGCCGTCCGGCGCTGACCTACCGTCGCGCCCATCGACTCCAGAACCTTCGTCCTCGACACCTCGGTCCTCCTCGCCGATCCCACCGCGCTCGGGCGGTTCGGCGGCGCCGAGGTGGTGCTCCCGGTCGTCGTGATCACCGAGCTGGAGGGGAAGCGCAACCATCCCGAGCTCGGGTGGGCGGCGCGCACCAGCCTCCGGCACCTGGAGCAGCTCCGCCTCACCCACGGGGTGCTGCACCGCCCCATCCCCGTCAACGACGAGGGGGGGACCGTGCGCGTCGAACTGAACCACCTCGACGCGAGCGGGGTGCCGGCGTCGCTCCGCGGGGAGAGCAACGACCACCGCATCCTCGCCGTCGCCACCGCCCTCGCACGAGAGGGCACCGCGGTCACCCTCGTCAGCAAGGACCTGCCGCTGCGTCTGAAGGCGGCGCTCGCCGGGCTCGACGCCGACGACTACCACCCGGACCACCGGGTCGCCGAGACCTGGACCGGGATGGTCGAGGTGCACGGGGACCCCGACGTCATCGACCGCCTCTACCGGGAGCGGGTGGTGGAGCACGAGCTCGCCCGGTCCCTGCCCTGCCACGCGGGCGTCGTGCTCGTGAACGGCTCGCAGTCGGCGCTGGGGCGGGTCCACCCGGACAAGCGCCTCCACCTCGTCGAGGCGGACCGCGCTCTGCTCGACGTGCGCGGCCGCAGCGCCGAACAGCGCGTGGCGGTCGATCTGCTCGCCGACCCGTCCATCGGGATCGTGTCGATCGGCGGCCGGGCGGGCACCGGCAAGAGCGTGCTCGCCCTCGCCGCCGGTCTCGAAGCGGTGCTCGAGGCCCGCACCCACCGGCAGGTCATCGTGTTCCGCCCGCTGTTCGCCGTCGGCGGACAGCAGCTCGGCTACCTGCCCGGTGGGCAGTCCGAGAAGATGGACCCGTGGGGCGCAGCGGTCACCGACGCCCTGTCGTCGATCGCCGACCGGAACCTCGTCGAGGAGGTCCTGCGGCGCAACCTCATCGAGGTGCTGCCGCTCACCCACATCCGCGGCCGGACCCTGACCGACACCTTCGTGGTGATCGACGAGGCGCAGAACCTGGAACGGCCGGTGCTGCTCGCCGCGCTGAGCCGTCTCGGGCGCAACAGCAGGGTCGTGCTCACCCACGACGTCAGCCAGCGCGACAACCTGCGGGTGAGCCGCCATGACGGCATCGCCACGGTGATCGACGACCTCTCGGGCCACCCGCTGTTCGCCCACGTCACCCTCACCCGTTCGGAGCGCAGTCCGGTGGCGGCGCTCGTGGCGTCGCTGCTCGAGGACCCCACGGCCTGAGCGGCGTGCCGCCGGGCGGGGCATGATCTCGCCATGCAGGATCTGCGCGGCCGTGTCGCCGTCGTCACCGGTGGGAACTCCGGGATCGGGCTCGCCATCGCCGAGTCCATCGCCCAGTCCGGCGCCGCCGTCGCGCTCTGGGGTCGCAACCCGGACAAGAACGCGGCAGCGCTCGAGCGGCTGCGCGCCGCCGGCCACCGGGCGGAGGTGTTCGCCTGCGACGTCGCCGATCCCGCGGCGCAGGCCGATGCGTTCGAGGCCACGGTGGCGGCGCTCGGCAAGGTCGACGTGTTCGTGGCGAACGCCGGCGACAGCCGACCCACCCGGTTCCTCGACCTGACGCTCGAGGAGTGGCGCCGGATCATGGCGGTCAACCTCGACTCGGTGTTCGTGGGCTTCCAGCTCGCGGCCCGCCACATGATCGAGCACGGTGAGGGCGGGTCGCTGGTGGCGGTGTCGTCCACCTCCGCCATCCACGGGGCGGCGAACAACGAGGCCTACGGCACCTCCAAGACGGCGATGCTCGGGTTGGTCCGGGCGCTGGCCGTCAACCTCGCCCGTCACCGCATCCGGGTCAACGCCCTGCTCCCCGGGTGGACGCTCACCGACCTCGGACGCATGGCCTTCGACGACGAGCGGCTCCGTGACGTGCTGGTGCGGCGCACGCCCGTCCGCCGTTTCGCCGACCCGTCCGAGATCGGGCCCGCCGGTGCCTACCTCGCCGACCCGTCGCTCACCTTCCACACCGGCGACTGCCTCGTGGTCGACGGCGGCTACACCGTCTTCTGAGTCGTCCCAGGAGCTGCGCCGTGATCGTCGACGCCCACCACCACCTCATCGACCCGGGGCGCTTCCGGTACCACTTCCTCGACCACCTCCCGGACCTGCAGCGCACCTGGCTGCCCGAGGACCTGGCGCCCCTGTTGGCGGAGGCCGGCGTCGACGCCACGGTCGTCGAGCAGGCCCACGACTCGGAGGAGGAGACGTCCTTCATGCTGGAGGTCACCGCCGGCGTGCCGTGGGTGGCCGGAGTGGTGGGGTGGGTGCCCCTTGCCGACCCGGATGCGGCCGGCGCCTCCATCGAACGCCGGCGCCGCTCCTGCATGGTGGGGGTCCGGCACCTGCTGCAGGACGAGCCCGACCCGGACTGGGTGGTCCAGCCTGCGGTGCTGGAATCGCTGGCGTTGCTGGCCGCGGACGGGCTCGTCTTCGACGTCTCCGCCTTCGGCCCGGCGCACATCCGCCACATCCCCACGATCGCGGCGGCGGTGCCGGACCTCTCGATGGTGCTGTGCCACTTCGGCTTCCCGAAGCTCGGCGGTGGCGCGCCGCCCGACCCGGCGTGGCTCGACGCGTTCCGCGCCGCGGCATCCGTGCCCAGGTGCGCCCTGAAGGTCTCCGGGCTCGACATGACCAACGGGTTCCGCTGCGACGCCGATCTGTTCCGCCCGTACGCGGAGCTGGCGCTCGAGCACTTCGGGCCCGGACGGATGATCTGGGCCTCGAACTGGCCGGTGTCGCTGTACGGGCGCGGCTACCGGGAGGCGCTCGACGTGTGGCGGGACCTGCTCGCGGACCTCGGTGCCGACGAGCGGGCCGAGGTCCTGGGCGGCACCGCCGTCCGTGTCTACGGCCTGGCCGCCGGGGAGCCCGGTCTCGCCGAGGGCGAGCTCAGCGGCTGATCCCGGCCACCGGTCGCACCACCCGCTCCGCGAGCTCCGCTGCGGCGGTCGCCGGATCGTTCCAGAGCAGCAGCGCGGGGAGGATCATCCGGTCGAGGCCCATGGCCGCGCCGGCCTCGGCTGCGCCGACCGGGTCGGGGCCGAGCAGGGCGTCGCCGGGACCGGTCATCTCGATGGCGAGCGGGTCGCGGCCCACCTCGGCCGCGGTCTGACGGGCGATGTCGACCAGCTCGGCGATGTCGCCCTTGGCCGGGAAGAAGCCGTCACCCAGGCGACCGGCCCGCTCCGCCGCCGCACGGCTGTGCCCGCCGATCACGACGGGGACCCGACCGTCGGCCGGCTTGGGGTTGCTGGACACGCCCGAGAACGAGACGAACTCACCGTCGAAGGAGGCGTGGTCGTCGTCCCAGAGCGCCCGCATGGCGGCCACGTACTCGTCGGTGCGGACACCCCGGCGCGCCCACGGGACGCCGAGGGCGTCGAACTCCTCGCGCAGCCAGCCCACGCCGATGCCGAGCTCGACCCGCCCGTCGGACATGGCGTCGAGGGTGGCGACCTCCTTCGCCAGCACGACCGGGTTGCGCTCCGGCAGGATGAGGATCCCGGTGCCGAGGCGCAGACGTTCGGTCGCCGCGGCCACGAACGCCAGCCAGATCAACGGATCCGGCAGCGGCGTGTTCGCCGCCATCGGCATCCGTCCGCCCTCGGCGTAGGGGTACTCGGACGTGTAGCCGTCCGGGAACACCACGTGCTCGACGGTCCACACCGACTCGATGCCCGCGGCCTCTGCGGCCGTGCCGAGGGTCCGGGCCCCTGCGGCGTCGGCGAACGGGCCGGTGTTGGCGAATGCGAGACCGATCTTCACGGGGTGCTCCTGCCTGTCGTCGGTGTCGAAACGGGGGTCAACGCCCGCGCCACTCGGGCGGGCGTCCTTCGGCCGCGGCCCGGCGGGCCTCGGCGGCGTCCTCGGTGGTGGCGACGACGCGTCGCATCGTCTCGCCCATCCGGACGGCGTCGGTCCAGGGCAGCTGCCGACCCCGCCACGCCATCTCCTTGGTGGCTCGCACCGCCAAGGGCGCACCCTGGCACAGCCGGGCGGCGAGGGCGTGGGCCTCGGCCATCAGGTCGTCGTGCGGCACGACCCGCCACACGAGACCGATCTCCTTGGCGCGGGCCGCGTCGATGCGGTCGCCGGTGAGGAGCAGCTCCATGGCGTCGGCCCAGCGGATCCGGTGCGGCATGCGGAGCGCGCCCACGATCGTGGCCTGCCCGATGCGGACCTCAGGGAAGCCGAACTCGGCGCGGTCGCTCGCGAGCACGAAGTCGCACGCCAGCGCAGCGGTGAGCCCGTAGCCGAGGCAGTAGCCGGGCACGGCGGCGATGGTGGGCTTCCAGACCTCGAGCCCGGACTCGAACGAGTTGACCGTGGGGATCTCCCAGAACGAGCCGGCGAACTCGCCCGTGGAGCCCTTGCCGTCGCGCATGTCACCGCCGGCGGAGAACGCCCGCCCGGCGCCGGTGACGATGGCGACCCAGGCGTCCTCGTCGTCGCGGAACCGCAGCCAGGCCTCGTTGAGGTCCCGGCGGAGCGCGCCGTTGACCGCGTTGAGGGCCTCCGGTCGGTTGTAGGTGATGACCGCGACGTGGCCGTCGCGCTCGTACGTGGCCGCGTCGCCGGTCGGAGGAACCTCGCCCATCCCGGGAACCTACTGCGGGTACCGTGCCGGCATGCCAACGATCAGCGCCGACCTCACCGACGGCTTCCGCGTCGAGATCCGCAACGACCGCCACCTCTGGCTCGGGGACGAGCCCGTCGACGCCGGCGGCACCGACACGGGTCCCAACCCGTACGAGCAGCTGCTCGGCGCCCTCGCCTCCTGCACGCTCATCACGCTCAGCATGTACGCCCAGCGCAAGGGCATCCCGCTCGACGGCATCTCGGCGAAGTTCCACTACGAGAAGGTGCACAGCGACGACTGCGAGGACTGCGAGTCGGACCGCACCGGCTGGCTCGACCACGTCCGCACCGAGATCTTCCTCGACGGCGACTTCACCGAGGAGCAACGCGAGCGCCTCGCCGAGGTCGCCGTGCGGTGCCCGGTCCACAAGACGCTCGAGAAGGGCATCGTCTTCACCGAGACCGTCATCGTGGGGTGACCTAGTCTCCCGCACCATGAAGTTCTGGTGCAGCACGGCGTTCATGAAGACCGACGAGCTGGTCGAGGTGGCCAAGCTCCTCGACCAGGCGGGCTACCACGGGATCATGGTCTCGGACCATGTCGTCTACCCGAAGGACCTGCAGTCGAAGTACCCCTACTCGCCGCACCCGGACGGGCGCCCCATCTGGGATCCGGAGACCTCCTGGCCCGACACCTGGGTCCTCATCGGGGCGATGATCGGCGCCACCAAGAACCTGCACTTCTCCAACAACGTGTTCATCGCGCCGAACCGGCCGATCCTGCTCGTCGCCAAGCAGGTCGCAACCGCGGCGGTCCTGTCGGGGAACCGGGTCGAGTTCGGCCTGTCCGCCGGCTGGATGAAGGAGGAGTTCGACCTCATCGGGACGAGCTACGAGAACCGCGGGAAGCGGCTCAACGAGATGATCCCGGCCCTGCGTGAGCTCTGGAAGGGCGGCTGGGTCGAGTGGCACGGCGAGTACTACGACATCCCGCCGCTCACCTTGGAGCCGGCCCCCACCGAGCCGATCCCCATCTACTGCGGCGGCCACACCGACGCCGCCCTCCGCCGGGCGGCCCGCTACTGCGACGGCTGGATCGGCAACGCCTACACCTGGGCCGACGCCGAGCACTACGTCGGCAAGCTCAAGGGCATGCTCCGCGAGGAGGGTCGGGAGAACGATCCGTTCGAGATCGTGATCGGCCTGTACGAGATGCCCTCGGTGGAGATCTACCAGCGGGCCGCCGAGGAGCTCGGGGTGACCGGGATGCTGTGCATGCCCTGGGCCGGGATGCAGGACGTCAGCAAGGGCGCCCACGCTGGTCTCACCGAGCGTGCGGAGGCGTACCGCAAGCCGATCGAGCAGTTCGCCGAGGCCATCGTCCACAAGCTCCAGTAGCGCCGCTGCGGCGTCACCTCCCCCCCTGCGCCCCACCCGGCCGCCTGGACCCACCGTTTCCGGTGGGTCCAGGCGGCCAGTTCGCTGTCGTACCCCGCCGCTAGACCGGCACAGCATGGATCGACGTGCGCTCGTGGATCTCGCGGAACGCCAACACGGCCTCTTCCGCCTCGACCAGGCCCGCGCGATCGGTGTCGATCGCCGCACCGTTCGTCGGATGACGGCGAACGGCGAGGTGGCGCTCGTGTCGACCACGGTCGCACGGTTCGTCGCCGCCCCCTCGACGCCGGCGCAGCGTGCGCTCGCAGGGGTCCTCGACGCCGGTCAGGGGAGCGTGCTCTCGCACGAGACCGCAGCCTCCTGGTGGGGTCTTCCCGGGTTCGCGGCCGAACCGATCCAGGTCACCCGGGCCCGTCACCGCAAGGATCCGCTCTCCGCGCTCGCCGAGTTGCACGAACCGCGCCGCCTGTTCCCACACCATGTCGTGCGACTCGACGGTGTCCCCCTGACCACGCCGGCCCGCACCGTGTTCGACCTGGCGAACCTGCGGCGGATCCACCCCGGGCGGATCGAACGGGCGCTGGACACGGCGTGGGCGCGACGACTCGTCGGACCGGTCGGGCTCAGGCAGGTGCTGCGGGACCTCCAGGGTCGCGGGCGTCGAGGGATCCCGCTCATGCGCGGCCTCCTCGACGCGAGGGGCACCGGATACCGGCCGCCGGAGAGCGGCCTGGAGGCCAGGTTCGAGAGGATCCTGCGGGACGCGGGGATCAGCGGCTTCGAGCGGCAGGTGGTGCTGGGCGGCGAAGGGGAGCCGATCGGCCGCGTCGACTACGTCCACCAGCGCGCGCTGCTCGTCGTCGAGATCGACAGCGATCGCTTCCACACGTCGTTGAGCGACCAGCGGCACGACGAGCGTCGGACGGCCGCGTTGCAGGCGCTCGGCTACACGGTCCTCCGGGTGTCGGAACGTGAGGTGTGGCACGCCCCTGCAGCCCTCGTCGCCCGTCTCCGCCCATACCTTCCCGGCCCCGCACCCGCATCCCGACCCCACGAACCGGCCGTCTGAAACGACCGGAAGTGGTCGGTCCAGGCGGCCAGTTCCGAGATGCCGGTCAGATGGGGAGGTTGCCGGTGGCGGCCTTCGTGGTGCCGTGGTTCTTGTACGCGGCGATGGTGCGCTGGGCGATGCGCATGAGGTGGACCTCGTCGGCGCCGTCGGCGAAGCGGGCCCAGCGGGCGTGCTGGTACATGTGGGCGAGCGGGGTGTCGGTGG
>JBEIGA010000079.1:0-14579 GCA_040382135.1 Acidimicrobiales bacterium | reverse complement strand
GCGCAGGGAGCTCGTCGTCGTGCTCCTCGCCGTCGCCGAAGGGGTCGATCGCCTCGACCGACCGCACGGTGCCGACCGACATCGGGAGGAAGGTCTCCTCGGGGACGACGTCCACGGTCTCGGGGACCGCCGGCACGACCGTCGCACTGCCTCCCTGGTCGTCGCGGATGCGGGTGAACAGGGCGATCACCAGGGCGACGCACGCCGTCGCCACCAGGACGAGGACCAACACGGGGATCCACCAACCCGGTTCGGACCCGTCGGCGGGTTGCTCCTCCTGCCGGACGGGCGGGAGCTCGGCGAGCCGTTCGAGGGTCGTCGCCACCTCGGCTGCGTGTGCCGGCCGGAGCGCCGGGTCGCGGGACAGGAGGCCGAGCACGAACCGGTCCACCTCGGGAGGCGTCTCGGGGCGGAGGGTCGTGAGCGGTTCCGGTGCGCGTTCCAGGCGTGCCCGTGCCGTGGACTCGTCGTCCGTGCCGAGGAAGGGGGCACGCCCGACGATGGCCTCGTAGAGCACGGCGCCGAGAGCGTACAGGTCGGCGCGCGGATCCACGGGATCACCGAGGAGCTGCTCCGGCGCCACGTACTTGGGGGTCCCCTCGATCCGCGGCACGCCGCCCTCGGCGAGCCCTGTCTCCTCGGCGATCCCGAAGTCGGCGAGCTTGATGCGGTCGTCGACGAGGAGGATGTTCCCGGGCTTCACGTCGCGGTGCACGAGCCCGGCGCGGTGGACGACACCGAGCGCACGGGCGACCGCGGCGCACACCCGCAGGGCCTCCGGGAGGGGGAGCCGGCCTCGCCGGTCGAGCTCCTCGCGCAGGCTCCGGCCGTCGACGAGCTCGAGGATCAGTGCGTCGCCGCAATCGGTCCCGCAGACGTCGTACACGGCGATGATGGACGGGTCGGTGATCCGTCCGGCAGCGGCCGCCTCGGAGCGCAGTCTGGCGGCGGCGTCCGAGCCGGCCCCGGGTGCGGCGAGCTTGACGGCGACCGGGCGACGCAGGCTCTCATCCACCGCCGCCCAGACCTCGGCGGTCGCTCCACGGCCGACGCATTCCCGCAGCCGGTAACGACCGGCGAGGAGGAGGTCCGGGGCCGGGACGCCGGAATGGACCGGTCCGGTCACGCTCGGACCTGGTAGCACACCCCCATCACCCGAGGACCGCCGTGCGTCCCGATCACCGCGCCGAGCGTGTTGACGCTGATGGAGGAGCGGTCGACGACCGTGGCGAGCATGTCGAGGAACTCGGGGAGGTCCTCGCACTGTCCGTGGATGACGGTGAGGGACTCGACGGGTGCATCGGCGGCGACCTTGTCCCGCAGCCAGGCCAGCGCCTTCTTGCGGGTGCGCTGCCGTCCGGCCTCCTCGACGGAGCCCGAGCTGAGGTCGACGCACGGCTTGATGGAGAGCATCGTGCCGAGCAGCGCTTGGGCGTTCCCGATCCGACCGCCCTTCTTCAGGTTCTCGAGGGTGTCGAGGGTGCCGTAGACGCGGGTCCGGCGTGAGAGGTCGTCCACGAGGGCGACGATGTCGTCCACCGTGGCACCTGCAGCGCCCGCGCGGGCGGCGGCGATCACCATGGCGCCGAGCCCGCCGGTGATGGACCGGGAGTCGACGACGCGGACGTCGACTCCCTCGACGGCCCGAGCGGCGTTCTCGGCGGACTGCATGGTGGCCGAGAGGGCGCTCGACAGGTCGATGCACACGATGCCGGACGTGTCCGGTTCGGCGGCCAGGGACCGGAAGGCAGCCTCGAAGGCGCCGGGCGGCGGGGCCGCGGTCTGGGGGAGCACGTCGGAGGTCGCCATCCGGCGGTAGAAGTCGGCGACGGAGAGCTCCTCGCGGTCGACGAACTCGTCGTCGCCGAAGCGGATCTTGAGGGGGACGACGACGATGCCGAGCTCGTCGGCGATCTCCTGGGGGAGGTCGGACGCGCTGTCGGTGACGATGCGGACTCGGCTCATCGGTTCGGTGCCCCTCCTCGGCCGCCCCGGTCAGGGCTGGACGCGAGCGTAGTCCTGGAGTCGGGCTTGGCCCCGGCGTGCCTCAGGTCCGGCGCCGCTCGCGGCGTGCGGCGGCGATCTGTCTCGCCCACCAGACGAGCAGGACGATGATCGCCCCGCCACCGAGGACGAGGGCGACGCCGGTGAGCGCGGTCGACCGCACCCGGACGGACCCGTCGGCGAGGGCGATGGCGCCGTCCGGGCTCGTGATGCGGATGTCGACGCTCGCTGCGCCCGTGGAGCGGGTGCGGACCTCGAGCTCGAGGACGTTCTCGCCGGGCACGAGCACGAGCTGCTGGGACGCACCTGCGGGGAACTCGACCCTGCGGTCCGACGCGAAGCGGACCATGACGTTGGTGGCGTGGCCCATGGCGTTGTCGATCCGCAGATCGAGGACCGCGCTGCGCGAGGTCAGGTTGAAGGCCTGACCCTCCGGGATCGAGATCCCCTGGGCCCCGCGCTCGATGGCGAGCTCGACCGCATCGAGGTACGCGTCCCGGGTGGTGACACCGAGCCCGTCCGCCACGGCGGCGTCGAGGAGATCCCGGAGGAGGTCGGACAACGGTTGGGGGCCACCGAGCATCGCCTCGTAGCTCCCGACGCGGTCGTGGAGCGCGCCCCGGCGCGATGCCGTGTCGCCGGCGGGGACCGAGGGGTCGTCGATGAGCTCGGCACGGTCGCCGTCCGGGGGAGGGAGCCGGTCGAAGAGGGGATCGATCGCTGTGGCGTCGAGCAGCGGCGACGCCGACACCTCGTCCAGCAGGACCCGAAGGGCCGAGCCGGCCGAGCCGCTCAGGTCCCAGGAGCGGTCAGGGGCGAGCACGATCCCGCGGGCGGCCTCGGGATCCTCGAACCAGAGGGCGGCCAACTCGGCGGCGGCCGTCGTCCCGGCGAGTGTGGGATCGGGATCGGTCAGGCGCGACGCGACGGACGCATCGAGCAGGAGCGCCTCGGCCCCGAGACGGGCCGGACCGAGGCGGACGGGTCCGAGTGGGGCGGCCGGGGTGTCGTCCGGGGTGTCGTCGGGAGCGAGCACGGCCTCGGTGCGGACGAGGAAGCGGTCGATGCCGAGCTCGACCAGCCCGGTGACGGTGTCGTCACCCGCCGTGGGGTCGAGCACGGCCACGTCCGATGGGTCCGATGGGATGAGCAGCTCCTCGAGGGCCTGGGCGGCCCGGACGCGCAGCTCTTCGATCACCGTCGCTTCGCCGGTCGCGATCCAGAGTGCCTCGTCGAGGGGGACCCACGGGGAGAGGAGCACTTCGTGGTCGGCGATGGCCCCGACGAACGCGGCGACGACGGCGGCCGACGCCGTGTCGCCCCCGGCGCTCAGCCCGTCGAGCAGCTCAGGGGACACGAGCAGGCTGACGACGGAGGGATCGCTCCCGTCCGTGTCCGTGGTGGTCGGTGGCGTGCCGAGCAGGGCCGTGGTGGCGGTGAGCCACGCGACGTCGTCGGGGCGGATCGTCACCGTGCCGTCGGGTTGGAGGCCGGGGAGGACGGTCCGTTCGAGCAGGACGGCGACGCCGAGCGGGGCAGGGTCGGGGTCGTCGGGGAGGACGACCACATGGCTGCGGAGGTCGGCGACGGGGGTCGAGCCGTCACGCAGCTCGACCACGACGGGGTGGACGCCCTCGTCGAGCCGCGGCAACCGGGGCACGCCGGACGTGTCGTCCGGTGGAGCGAGGGCGACCGAGAGGGTCCCGTCGGTGATCACCGCCTCGGTCGTCCGGGTCACGGTCCGCCCGAGGGAGCCGTCGTCGAGACCGTCGAGCAGGGCGTCCCGGTCCACTGGTTCGCCGAATCGCACGACCACCGACGGTTCGGCGAGCGGTGCCGTCGTGGTCAGCGCCGCGCGCAGTGCGAAGGCGTCCGCCGGGCCGAGCCAGAGGGTCTGGTCGACCAGGGGGCCGAGCGTGATCGTGGGCTGGGCCTGCTGGGCCGACGCAGGTCGGGAGGGGCCGGCGATCAGCGGGGCCGGGACGGCGAACAGGACGACGAGGGCGAGCGCCGCCGACTGTCGGCGCACTCAGACCTCCCGTCGCAGGACCGCGAGGCCCCCGACCTGGCGGACGAACCCGACCCGTTCGTAGAGGGCGAGCGCCCGGTCGTTGTGCTCCTGCGTGTTCACTGCAGCGCGGACGACGCCCCTGCGGTGCAGCCACCGCAGCGCGTCGGTGACGAGGGTGAGGCCGATGCCGCGGCCCTGGTGGTGGGGGTGGACTGCGAGGCGCTGGAGGTAGCCGAGGTGTCCGGCGCGCCCGGTGATGGCGTACCCGAGCACCGCCGGGCCGTCGATGGCGACGCGCACCCTGGCCCGCGGGGTCGCCCTGCGGGCCTCGTCGAAGGCGAGGTCGTCGAGGCGCCAGAACTCGTCGAACGCGAGATGGTCCACCGAGAGCAACGCCGAGCGTTCCCCGCGGTGGGGCCGGCGGAGCCGGACCGTGGTCGGCGCGACCGCCGGCGACCGGTCGAGCGTGGCGTGGAGGAGGTGCAGGCGCTGGTCCACGACGAAGCCGCAGTTCCGGAAGCGCTCCTGTTCCTCGGGGAGGAGCGCCGCAGTGAGCACGGTGCGATAGCCCTGGGCGGCGAGGCGGGCGACCGCGGTCTCGATCGCCGTCTCGGTCAGGAGGTCGGGCGCGGTGAGCGGGACCAGGTAGCCGTGGTCGCCGCCCTCGCGCCAGGGGCCGACGCGGATGCGGTGGCTGCCGACGTTCAGCATCTCCGGGCCAGCCATCTGGCGCATCCGACCTCCACGCGGCGACCCCCGCGCCGCCCGCCCACGATATTGGTATCGGCCCCCAGGTGGCGGAGTACCCTCCCGGTTGTGGCGGTCCTCGTCCTCACCCATGAGCGCTTCCGCGACCACGACACCGGTCCGGGGCACCCGGAGCGACCTGCTCGGATGCTCGCGGTCGATCGTGCGCTCACGATCCCGGAGGTCGCTTCGGTGACCGAGGTGCGCCCTGCGGCGCTCCGGGCGCTCGACGGGCTGTCCCGCGTCCACCATCCCGACGTGCTCGAGCGTCTGCGCCTTCTGGACGCCGCAGGTGGTGGACGCATCGATGCCGACACGAGCGTGTCCACCGGTTCCCTCGAGGCGGCGATGCTGGCGGCGAGCGCGGGTCTCGACGCGGTCGAGTCCATGGAGGCGGGTACCTACGACGCAGCCTTTCTGGCGGTGCGGCCGCCCGGGCACCACGCCACACCGCTGCGGTCCATGGGGTTCTGCCTGATGAACAACGCGGCCCTGGCAGCCGATGCCCTGCGTGCCCGCGGGCAGCGGGTCGCCATCGTCGACTACGACGCGCACCACGGCAACGGCACCCAGGACGTCTTCTACGCCGACGCCGACGTCCTCTACCTCTCGCTCCACCAGTCACCGCTGTACCCGGGTACCGGCGCCCTGGGGGAGGTCGGCACCGGTGACGGGGTGGGCGCCACGGTGAACGTGCCGGTGCCGCCCGGGGCCACGGGCGATGTGTACCGCGCGGCGCTCGACGAGGTGGTGCTCCCGACGCTCGAGCGCTTCCGGCCCGACTGGCTGCTGCTCTCCGCAGGCTTCGACGCCCACCGCAACGACCCGCTCACCGATCTCGAGCTCACCGCGGGCGACTTCGCGGCGATGACCTCGATCCTGCGCTCCACGGTGCCGTCCGGGCGGACGATCGCCTTCCTCGAGGGCGGGTACGACCTCGAGGCGCTCGAACGTTCGGTGGCCGCTGCGGTCGTCGCCCTGGCGGGGGAGGAGTACGCCCCGGAACCGCCGTCGGCCGGAGGACCGGGTCGCGAAGCCGTGCGTGCCGCGGCCGAGCGGTTCCGGTAGGCGGGTGGCGCTCCCGCCCTCGTTCGAGCCGGTCCTCACGGCCACGAGGCCCATCAGCGAGCGGTTCGCCGCCGCCGGGCACCGGCTCTACCTGGTGGGCGGCGTCGTCCGGGACCGGTTGCTCGGCCTGCCGATGGGGCCCGAGGACGACATCGACTGCACCACCGACGCCGAGCCGGACGTGATCCATCGGATCGTGCGCCCCGTGGCCGACGCCGTGTGGCTGCAGGGGGCGGCGTTCGGCACGGTGGGATGCAGGGTCGACGGGCGGGCCTTCGAGATCACGACCCACCGCGCCGAGCAGTACCGGACGGCGTCGCGCAAGCCGGTCGTCGCCTACTCCTCCGACGTCACCACCGACCTGTCGCGTCGGGACTTCACGGTGAACGCGATGGCGGTTTCGCTGCCCGACGGGACCCTCGTGGACCCGTTCGGGGGTGAGGCCGATCTGGCCACCCGTACCCTGCGGACCCCGGTCGAGCCGGCGGTCAGCTTCGACGACGACCCGCTGCGCATGCTGCGGGCCGCGCGGTTCATCGCGCTGCTCGGGCTGACGCCGGTCGAGGCGTTGGGGACGGCGGTCGCGGAGCGGGCCGATCGGATGACGATCGTCTCGGCCGAACGGGTCCACGACGAGCTCCGACGCCTGCTGGGCCTGCCCGCCCCGTCCGCCGGCCTCCGGTTCCTGCAGGACACCGGCGTGCTCCGGTTCGTCCTCCCGGAACCCGCCGCGTTGTCGACCGCGGACATGGAGCGGGTGCTCGCCGCGGTCGACGCCGTCGTCCCCCCGGACGCCGAGGAGCGGATCCTGACCCGCTTCGTCGTCGCCCTCTGCGGTGCCGGGCTCCCCGATCCCGCGGCATGGGAGGACAGGCTCGCCCGGCACGTGACCACGCACGCCGACCACCTGCGGTGGTCGCGGAGGGAGCGCTCGCTCGCGGCGGCGTTGGCCCGTCAGCTGCCGGGGGTCGTCCTGCACACCGAGCCCTGGACCGCACGCGAGCTGCGCGCTGCGCTCGTGCGGGCCGACGCGTCCGGCGTGAGCGTCGAGCTGCTGGGCCGGGCCGCACGTGCCGCGGCTTCGGCGTCCGGCAACTCGGATGCTCCTGTTGCGGCGTTCACCGCCGCAGTGGCCCGGCACCTGGCGGTCGAGGGGATGCCGGCGGCGCCTCCGCTGCGGGGTGACGAGGTGATGGCGCTCCTCGACGTCGGCCCGGGGGCGGTCGTGGGCCGTGCACTCGCCGAACTCCGTCGGTTGGAGGTCGAGCGCGGCCCGATGGACGCGGCGACGGCGCGTGCGGCCCTGCTCGCCTGGTGGGACGACGAGGGCCTCCACCGGTCCCCTGATCCGGGCTGAGGGGCCCGTCGGCCCACCGCGTGGGTACCCTTCCTCCGCGTGGAGCAGGGTCTGCACCGGCCGGGCGGCCGCCCCGGGACCACGGGGGCCGGCGGCGACATCGACTACCGCCTCGCGCGGCAGGCGGTGTTGCACGCCTTTCGTGCGGGCGAGCTGAGCGCGGCGCAGGTCTGCGACGCCCAGCCCGAGTTGCGGCGCAACGCAGAGTTCTGCGGTGAGCCCACCGATCACCCCTGTCCCATCTGCGCTGAGGAACTCCGGCACGTCACCTACGTTTTCGGCCCGCGCCTCCCGCAGCACGGACGGTGCGTGTCGGTGCGGGCCGAGCTGGAGCGGCTCGCGAACCGTCGGGCCAGCTACACCGGCTACGTGGTCGAGGTCTGCGTGGGCTGCGGATGGAACCACCTGGTCCGCAGCTACCTCCTGGGCACCTCGGCCTGACGGGTGCGGCCGCGGGCCGTGTGCGCCCGCGCGCGGGTTGTAACAGGGGTCATGTGGACCCCGGGGACCCATCGCCGTAGAGTCGCGCGTATCCGCCGGCAGCCTCGTGCGCTGGACGGAGAGGAGGAGCCCATGCGCCAGAAGACCACCGCGCCCACGGTCAGGACCCGCAAGGTCGCCGACGGGGCGGAGCCGCTCGTCATGCTCACGGCCTACGATGCGCCGAGCGCGCGCATGGTCGACGCCGCCGGCGCCGACATGATCCTCGTGGGCGACTCGCTCGCCATGGTCGTCCTCGGGTACGACGACACGCTGCAGGTCACCATCGACGACATGGCCCACCACGTCGCTGCGGTCGCCCGGGCGAAGCCGTCGGCGCTCGTCGTCGGCGACCTCCCGTGGATGAGCTACCACGTCTCGGTCGAGGAGACCGTCCGCAACGCAGCTGCGCTCGTCCGGGCGGGCGCCCAGGCCGTGAAGCTCGAGGGCGGCCGGAAGCGGCTCCCGATGATCGAGGCCATCCGGGACGCCGAGATCCCGGTGATGGGGCACATCGGCCTGACCCCGCAGTCGGTCCACGCCATGGGCGGGTTCCGGGTCCAGGGCCGGGAGGCCGACGCCGCCCTCGCCCTCGTCGACGCGGCGAAGGCCCTCGCCCACGCAGGCTGCTTCTCGATCGTGCTCGAGGGGATCCCCGACGCCGTGGCCCGGATGGTCACCGACGCGGTCGACGTCCCGACCATCGGGATCGGCGCCGGCGCGGCGTGCGACGGCCAGGTGCTGGTGTTCCACGCCGTGCTCGGGATCGAGGACCGGATCGTCCCGAAGTTCGTCCGACGGTACGCCGACCTCCAGGGCACCGCGGTGGAGGCGCTCGAGCGGTTCGCCGCCGACGTCCGGAGCGGTGCGTTCCCCAGCGCGGCCGAGTCGTACCACCTCACCGACGCCCAGGCGGAGGCCCTCGGGCTGTACGGCCGCGGCTGATCCGGCGGGCGGCGCGGCGGCCCGACGGTGGACGCCCGGCCACCGGGGGTGCGAAGCTGAGGGCCGGACTGTCACACCCCGTCGGCACAGTGACGGGGTGTCCGGTCGGTTCAGTCCCGCTCGCCGCTACCCTGGCGGCCTGCCACAACCGAGTTCCTGCCCCTGCGGGGGCCCCGGTGCCGTCGTGCCCGGGTCCAGAGGAGGTGTTTGCCCATGGTTCGGGCCTACGAACTGATGATCATCTTCGACGCCGACGCACAGGATGCGGCGATCGAGGATCGGCTCAAGCAGATGACCACGCTGGTCGAGGCCGATGGCGGCTCCGTCGCCACGGTCGACAAGTGGGGCCGTCGTCGCTTCGCCTACGAGATCAACAAGAAGACCGAGGGGATCTACGTCGTCGTCGAGATCGTGACGCCGGCCTCCAACCTCGATGCGCTCGACCGGGTGCTCCGACTCGCGGACGAGACCGTCCGCCACAAGATCATCCGGCTCCCGGAGGGTGAGGCCCGTCGTCGCGGTCTCGTCCCGTCGGGGGCACCGGCTGCGGCCGGTTGAGGCAGAGGGGGAACCCCCGATGGCATTCGACAATTCGATCACGGTGGTGGGGAACGTGACCCGCGACCCCGAGCTCCGTTTCACGCCGGCAGGCGCGGCGGTGGCCAACTTCGGGGTCGCCTGGAACCTCAAGCGCCAGGACGGCGAGGACCAGGTGTCGTTCTTCGACGTCACCTGCTGGCGCCAGCTGGCCGAGAACGTCGCGGAGTCCCTCACCAAGGGCATGCGCGTCGTCGTCTACGGGCGCCTGGAGCAGCGCTCCTGGCAGACCCAGGACGGCGAGAAGCGCTCCAAGGTGGAGATCATCGCCGACGAGGTCGCTCCGAGCCTGAAGTGGGCGACGGCCGAGATCACCCGTAACGACACCCGTGGCGGTGGCGGCGGCGGACGAGAGGGCGGTGGCTACAGCGCCCGCCCCGTCGCCAACGAGCCGCCCCCCTACGACACCGACGAGGAGCCGTTCTGATGGCGAACGTGAAGCGCACCAAGAACAAGGACAACGCGCGCCGCAGCAAGAAGAAGATCAGCCCGCTGACGCTCGAGAAGGTCGAGTACGTCGACTACAAGGACGTGAACCTGCTCCGCCGGTTCATGTCCGAGCGGGCCAAGATCCGGGCTCGCCGGGTCACGGGCAACAGCGACCAGCAGCAGCGTGCGGTGGCCATGGCCATCAAGAACGCCCGCGAGATGGCACTGCTGCCCTATGCGAGCCGGGTCACCACCCAGCGTCGCTCCGACCGCGATCGTGGTCGGGCCGACGGCGCCCCGCCCCGCCCGAGCGGTCCCCCGCCCGGTCGCGGCGCTGCCGAGGACGAGGGTGAGGCCGAGGAGATCCTGGGCGAGGAGGTCGAGGCGTGAAGCTGCTGCTCCGCAAGGACGTCACCGGTCTCGGCCGTCGTGGCGAGGTGGTCGAGGTCGCCGAGGGCTACGCCCGCAACTACCTCGTTCCGAAGGGTTTCGCCATGAAGGCGACCCCGGGTGCCGAGGCCCAGGCCGAGGCCATGCGCAAGGCGCGGATCCAGCGGGACGCCGAGACGCGGGCGGAGGCCGAGGAGGTCGCCACGCGGCTCGTCCCCATGGTGTTCGCCGTGTCGGCCCGCGCCGGGAGCGGTGGCCGCCTGTTCGGGTCGGTCGGCGCGGCCGAGGTCGCCGACGCCGTGGCCAAGCAGGCCGGGGTCACCCTGGACCGCCGCATCATCCACGGCGAGCCGGCCAAGGACGTCGGGTCCCACGTCTTCATGGTGCGCCTGCACCACGAGGTCGAGTTCCCCGTCACCATCGAGATCAGCGCCGGCTGATCCCTCCGGGCCGCGGGTGTCGGCGCCTCGGGCGCCGCACCCGGCCCGGTGGTCTCCACGGGGCCCGTTCGGGCTTCGTCCCCAACGCAGCGACCCTTTCCACAGGGTCGTCCCCAGGCGCGCCCGAGGTCGCACGACGATGTCCCACCGAGATCCACAGGGTCGTCCACTTCCTCCCCACAGGGTGCAGCGGGCAGGGTGTGGCCGCCATGGTGAGTGAATCCCGCCCGTCGTCCCCCGTCGAGATGCTGTCCGTCCCGGGGCGCATCCCTCCCCACAACCTCGATGCCGAGGCCTCCCTCCTCGGGGCGATGCTGCTCTCCCGGGACGCCATCGCCGACGCCATCGAGATCGTCTCCGCCGACCACTTCTACAAGCCGGCGCACGGGCACCTCTTCGATGCGATCACCTCGCTGTACGGGGCCGGTGAGCCGGTCGACCCTGTCACCGTGGCCGAGGAGCTCGCCCGCGCCGGGCTGCTCGAGGCCATCGGCGGCCCGGCGGTGCTGCTCGGCATCCAGGCCAGTACCCCGGCCACGAGCAGTGCGGCGAAGTACGCCCGCATCGTCCACGAGCACGCCGTGCTGCGGCGGCTCATCGGCGCAGCCAACGAGATCGCCGAGATCGGCTACAGCCGCCCCGAGGACGTGATCAAGGCGGTCGACGAGGCCGAGACCCTGATCTACCAGGTCGGTCAGGGCCGGGTCTCGGACACCCTCGCCGAGATCCGCACCCTGCTCGACGCGAACCTCGACCGCCTCGAGCAGCTCTACGAGCGGGGCGACGCCATCACGGGAACCCCCACGGGGTACACGGACCTCGACTCCCTGCTGTCCGGTCTGCAGCCGAGCGCGTTGGTCATCGTCGGTGCCCGGCCGGCCATGGGCAAGACCGCGTTCGCGCTCGGCATGGCGGCCCACGCCGCCATCGAGGCGAACCGGCCGGTCCTGCTGTTCTCGCTCGAGATGAGCCAGCTCGAGCTGACCCAGCGGCTCCTGTGCTCGGAGTCGCGCGTCGACTCGAAGAACGTCCGCGACGGGAAGCTCACCGAGAGCGACTGGTCGAAGATCAGTCACGGGGTGGGTCGTCTTGCCGAGGCCCCGATCTGGATCGACGACAACCCGAACGTGACCGTGATGGAGATCCGGGCCAAGGCCCGCCGGTTGAAGAGCCGGGTCGGCGACCTCGGCATGATCATCATCGACTACCTCCAGCTGATGACCGGCCGCTCGAGCGCGGAGAACCGGCAGGTGGAGGTCTCGGAGATGAGCCGTGGCCTCAAGATCCTGGCCCGTGAGCTGGAGTGCCCGGTCGTGGCGCTGTCGCAGCTCTCCCGTGGCCTCGAGCTCCGGCACGACAAGCGGCCGATGCTGGCCGACCTCCGTGAGAGCGGTTCGATCGAGCAGGACGCCGACGTCGTGATGTTCCTGTACCGCGACGAGGTCTACAACGCCGAGAGCCCTGACCTGGGCACGGCGGAGGTCATCGTGGCGAAGCACCGCTCCGGCCCCACCGGCACCGTCCGCCTCGCCTTCCTGCCGCACTACACCCGCTTCGCCAACATGGCCCGCGGGTAGACGAGCGGTCAGTCGCCGCCGTCGACGGAGGCCAACGAGACCTCCACGTGCTCGGGCATCGGGGGGAGACGGAGGGCGCACAACCAGGTGAGCACCACGAAGACCGTCGAACCCCAGAGGGCGGCGGTGAGGTCGCCCCAGAGGTAGAGCAGGCCCGAGAGCAGCGTCCCGACCAGCCGTCCGGCCGCGTTGGCGGAGTAGTAGAAGCCCACGTCGAGCGCCACCCCGTCGTCGTCGGAGAACACGAGGACGAGGAAGGAGTGCAGCGAGGAGTTCATCGCGAACACGACGCCGAACACGATGAGGCCCCCGACGATGACCACCGTGGTGGCGACGTCGAGCAGGACGAGGAGGGCGATCGCCGCGGAGACTCCGGCGAGGGCGAGCGCCCAGTGCCGGGTGGCCGCGACCTCGTCCACCTGCCGACCGCCGCGGGAGAGGATCCGCGGCGCGAACGACTGCACGATGCCGTACCCGATCACCCAGGCGGCCAGGAAGCCGCCGACGCCCTCGTGTGACCAGCCGAGCTCGTCGGCCAGGAACACCGGGAGCGCCACCACGAACCAGATGTCCCGTGACCCGAACAGGAAGAAGCGTGCAGCGGACAGCCGGTTGATGGCCGGCGACTTGGAGAGCAGCGACCGGAGCGGCGCCTTCTTCTTGGCTTTGCCGATGTCCTCGTCGAGCAGCACGAGCAGGGCCACGACGGTGACGGCCAGCGCGCCCACCATGGACCAGAGAGCGCCGTCGTAGCCGAGGCCCGAGAGCAGTGCCGCGCCGAGGAAGAACCCGACCCCCTTCAAGGCGTTCTTGGAGCCGGTGAGGATGGCCACGAGACGGAACAGGGACCCGTCGCCGGCCACGGTCTTGACGGCGCTCTTGGAGCTCATCTTCGTGAGGTCCTTGGCGATGCCGGAAAGGGCTTGCATCGCCATCACGAAGGTCACCGAGAGCCATCGCTCCCACGACGGCTGCTCGAAGGTGAGGGCGGCCAGGGCCACGATCTGGAGCATCAGCCCGGCGACGAGGGTCCGGTTGAGGCCCCGCCGCGAGCCGACCCAGCCGCCGAGCAGGTTCGTGAGGATCCCCATGAACTCGTAGGCGAGGAACAGGAACGCGATGGCGACGGGGGAGTAGCCGAGCTCGTTGAAGTGGAGCAGGACGAGCATCCGCAGCGCCCCGTCGGTCAGGGTGAAGACCCAGTAGCCGGCGGTGACGAGGACGTAGTTGCGGAGCTTCACGTCAGCTCGTCCCGAGCGCGGCGGCGACCTTCGCCGTGAGGTCCACCAGGCGGAAGGCGTAGCCGTACTCGTTGTCGTACCAGACGAGGACCTTCACCATCCGCCCGTCGATCACCATGGTGGAGGGGCCGTCGACGATGCCGGAGCGGATGTCGTTCGTGTAGTCGGCCGACACGAGGGGCCGGTCCTCGAACCCGAGGATCCCCGCAAGGGGGCCGGCGGCCGCCTCACGGAGCAGGCCGTTCACCTCGTCGACGGTGACGTCGCGCTCCATGGTGAACACACAGTCGGTGAGCGACGCGTTCAGCAGGGGGACGCGCACCGCGATGCCGTTCAGCTTCCCGGTGAGCTCGGGGTAGATGAGCGTGATGGCGGTGGCGGAGCCCGTGGAGGTGGGGATCAGCGAGTTCAGCGCCGAGCGCGCCCGGCGCAGGTCCTTGTGCGGTGCGTCGACGATCACCTGGGTGTTGGTGACGTCGTGGATCGTGGTGATGGCGCCGCGCTCGATGCCGATGCCCTCGTGCACCACCTTGACCACTGGCGCCAGGCAGTTGGTGGTGCAGGACGCCGCGGTGACGATGGGGTTCCGGGACGCGTCGTAGAGGTGGTCGTTGCAGCCCATGACCACGTTGAGCACGCCCTCGCTCTTCACCGGACACGCCACCACGACCGAGCGCGCGCCCTGGGTCAGGTGGGGTTCGATGGTGGACGCGGTCGTGAACCGTCCCGTGGCCTCGATCACGACGTCGACCCCGAGGTCCGCCCACGGGATCGCCGCGGGCTCGGCGTGCTCGCTGAACGAGACGGCGCGGCCGTCGACGACGAGCTGGTCGCCGTCGAGGCCGACCTCGCCGTCGTAGCGACCGTGGACGGTGTCGAACTCGAGGAGGTGGGCGGCGGTGGCCGGTCCGCCCCGAAGCTCGTTCACGTGCACGAGCTGCAGGCCCGGCTGGTGCCGGAGCGCACGGACCGCAAGGCGTCCCATGCGGCCGAAGCCGTTGATGCCGACGCGGACGGTCATGGGGTCCTCCCTGGGAGGTCGGGCGGGGTGATGAACGCGGTGATGCGGGTCTCGAGGTCGGCGACCACGGCGTCGAAGGCCGCGGCGGTCCCCGCCGCCACGGGGTCGGGGATGGACCAGTGCCACCAGTCCGCCGCCGGCTCGAGCTCCTCGTGGGCACGGTCGCAGACGGTCACGACCTGCGAGTCGGCCGGGATGGGGCCGAGGGCGGCGGGGGCGGCGCCGGCGAGGTCGAGCCCGGCCCGTCGGGCGGCGGCCACGGCACCGCGGTG
>JBEIGA010000078.1:0-14680 GCA_040382135.1 Acidimicrobiales bacterium | reverse complement strand
TCGTCACCCTCGCCGCCAACGAGCAGCGGTCCTGGGACGTCCTCATCGACGCGCTCGGCCTCCCCGAGCTCGCCGGCCCGCCCATCGGCGGCGACGAGGACGCGAAGCGCGTCGCGCTGACCGAGCGGTTCGCCACGATGCCCGCCGCCCACTGGCTCGAACGGCCCGGCCTGGCCGGCGGTGTCGGGCCGGTGAACGAACCGGGCGAGCTGCTCGACGACCCCCAGGTGGTGGCCCGCAGCGGCGCCACGACCATCGACGGCACCGACATCCGGATCCTCGCCAACCCGCTGCTGCTCCGCGACCCGTCGGGGCCGGTGCCCACCACGGTCACCGCTCCCCCGCCCGCGCTCGGCGAGCACAGCACCGCCGTGCTCGCGGCGGCGGGCTTCACCGCCGACGAGATCGCCGCCCTCCTCGCCGACGGCGTCGTGGTCCAGGCCGAGGGCGTCGTCCAGGCTCAGGCCGAGTAGCGGCGCACCAGCTCCGTCTTCAGCGTCTTCCCTGCGGGGTTGCGCGGCAGCTCGTCGACCACCTCGACCCGCTCGGGGAACTTCTGGCGCATCACGCCGCGCTCGGTCAGGAACCCCGCGAGCCCGGCGACGCCGGGGACCTCGGCGCCCGGCTCCGGCACGACCACGGCGCACACCAGCTCGCCCCGTTCGTCGTCGGGGAGCCCGATCACCGCGACCGCGGCGATCGCCGGGTGGGCGTAGAGCAGGTCCTCCAGCTCGACGGCGCTGATGTTCTCACCCTTGCGGATGATGATGTCCTTCAGCCTTCCGGTGACCCGGACGTAGCCGTCGGCGTCGAGCACGCCGAGGTCCCCGGTGCGGAACCAGCCGTCGGCGTCGAAGGCGTCGGGCACCTCGTCGGGCTCGTCGGGTTCACCGGCCGTGAGGTAGCCGGCCATGAGCAAGGCGCCCCGCACGCGCAGCTCGCCCTCCTCCCCGGCAGCGGCCACGCCGCCGTCGGGTCGGACGACCCGCAGCTCCATGCCCGGGACGACGCGGCCGACCGTGCCGGTGAGGCGGGCGTCGGTGTCGTCCGGGTGGTTCATGGCGAGGATGCTGCAGGTCTCGGTCATGCCGTAGCCGTGGGCGCAGCCGCGCCCGCCGATCTCGTCGCGGACCTCGGCGTGCATGGCCGGCGGCATCGGGGCGCCGCCACCGGTCATGAAGCGCAACGCCGGCAGGATCGGCACGCCCGGCTGCCGCCGCTGCTGCTCGAGGAACACCCGGTAGAACGCCGGTCCGCCACCCACCACGGTGCCGCCGTGCCGGGCGAAGACCTCCACGGCGGCAGGCGGATCGAACGCCTCGAGCAGGATCAGGGCGTACCCCGTGGTGAGGACGGCCGTGAGGTTGGCGAGCCCCCCGATGTGGGTGAACGGGAAGGCCACGCCGTAGCGGTCGCCGGGCCGGAACCCCTGCGACGCCGCCAGACCGGCGCCGGCGGCGACGGCGGCACGGTCCACGTGCCGGGCGATCTTGGGGTCCGAGGTCGTGCCCGAGGTGGCGAAGAGCCAGCGCACCGCCTCACCGTCGTCGGGCGCCGGAGGCAGCTCGACCGCCTCGACCGCTGCCGGTCCCGCCTCGGGCCCGGGAGCGACGAGCAGCACCTCGAAGGTGCCGAGCTCCGCCCGGACCATCTCGGCCATGGCCGCGTAGTCGACGCCGCGCCAGGTGCCGGGCACGCACAGCAGGCGCGCGCCGGTCCGACGGAGCACGAAGCGCAGCTCCCGCTCCCGGTGGATGGGCAGGACGGGCACCTGCGTCGCGCCGAGCCGGGCCAGCGCCCCCATGAGGACGACCGTCTCGATCCGCGTGGGGAGTTGCCAGGCCACCACGTCACCCGGACGGACGCCGCGGGCCGCCAGCACGCGGGCGATGCGCTCGACCTCGGCGGCGTACCCGGCGAAGGTCAGGCACCGGTCGTGCTCGTCGAACAGCATCGGCGCGGCGGGGGTGGCCAGGGCGCGGGCCTCGATCAGCGCCGCGACCGTGGGGGCGATGATCGGGTCAGGCACGGGACCAGTTGCAGACCGCGACACCGTCGACCTCCTCGAAGACGGCCCGGACCGGCATCCCGGCGGTGACCGGTCCCTCCGGGCGGAGGTTGCCGTAGACCAGCAGGTCGGCCTGCTCGTCGAGCTGCACGAGCAGCACGGTGGAGGGCAGTCGTTGGGCGAAGGCCGGGCTGAACCGCTGGTGGGTGACGATCCAGCTCGCCACGGTGCCGCTGCCGGACACCGGCTCCCATGCCGAGTCGAAGGCCGCGCACCGGTCGCACACGGGCCGGGCCGGGAAGCGGCGGTGCCCGCACGCGGTGCAGCGCTGCACGAGGAGCTCGCCGCGTGCGAGCCCCTCCCAGTACGGCGCGGAGTCCGGGTCGGCGTACGGGTGCGGGGTGTTCACGACCGGCTCAGCAGGACGGCCGACGACATGCCGGTGAGGTAGCCGGGC
This sequence comes from Acidimicrobiales bacterium, assembly GCA_040382135.1. Lineage (GTDB taxonomy): Bacteria > Actinomycetota > Acidimicrobiia > Acidimicrobiales > JBEIGA01 > JBEIGA01. The sequence goes on along the minus strand of JBEIGA010000078.1, from coordinate 12,215 downwards.
TGGGCGGTGGACAGGGCGACCCGGCAGTCCGGGACCTGGCGCGCCCCGGCCGTCCCCCGCAGCTGACGCACCGCCTCGGCGATGTGGTTGATGCCGTGCACGTACCCCTCCGAGAGGAAGCCGCCGTGGGTGTTGACCGGCAGGTGGCCGCCGAGCGCCGTGGCACCCGACGCCACGAGATGACCCGCGTCGCCCTTCGCGCAGAAGCCGTAGTCCTCGAGCTGGACGAGCACCGAGTAGGTGAAGGCGTCGTAGAGCTGGGCGACGTCGACGTCGTCCGGTCCGAGACCGGCCATCGCCCAGAGCCGAGGGGCCACGAGCGCGGCGCTGGACGAGGTGAGGTCGCCGTCCCGGGTGGCGGAGAAGCCGTTGTCACCGATGGCGGCCGCCCAGCCGCTGATGGCGGTGACCGGGTGGCGGAGGTCGCGGGCCTGCTCGGCGCTCGTGACCAGCACCGCGCAGGCGCCGTCGGTCTCGAGGCAGCAGTCGAGGAGGCGGAACGGCTCCACCACCCACCGGGAGGCGAGGTAGTCGTCCATCGTGATCGGCGCCCGCATGAGGGCGTTGTCGTTCAGCCCGGCGTTGCGCCGCTGCTGCACCGCGACGGTGCCGAGGTGCTCCTCGGTGGTGCCGTACCGGACCATGTGCTGACGAGCGGCCATGGCGTACGCCTGCGCCGGCGCGACCATCCCGTAGGGCACCTGGTAGGCGCTGTCGCCCATGGCGCCGCGCCGGCCACCGGTGCCGGAGTTCCCCATGCGCATGCCGCTGCGCCCGTTCAGCGCCCGGTACACCACGACGTTGCGGGCGAGCCCGCCCGCCACGGCCGCGGCGGCGCTGCCCACGACCACCGGGGCCTTGCTGCCCCCGCCGGCCTCCTCGTGGAACCAGGACACGGACATGCCGAGCGCCTCCGCGACCTGGAACGGCTGGGCCGAGTCGTTGGCGTGGTGGCACGCGAGCCCGTCGACCTCGGCGAGGTCGAGGCCCGCGTCCTCGACGGCGAGCAGCACCGCCCGGACGGCGAGCCGCAACGGCGTCTGGCCGGACGCCTTGCTCAGCTCCGTGCAGCCGATGCCGGCGATGGCGGCCCGGTCGCGCAGGGCGCGGGGGCTCACGAGCCGATCCGCTCCAGCACCACCACCGGGATGCGGCGATCGGTGCGCGTGGCGTAGTCGTCGTAGCTCGGCCAGATCCCGTTCATGAGGCGCCAGAGCCGCGCGCGCTCCTCGCCGTCGGCCGTGCGGGCCCGGGCCCGGTAGCGGTCGGCCCGCACCTGCACCGCCACCTCCGGGTCCGCCTCGAGGTTCAGGTACCAGAGCGGGTGCTGCGGGGCACCACCCTTCGAGGCGACGAGGATCACGTCGTCGCCGTCGAAGCCGCAGATGAGGGCGCTCCTGCGCTCCTGGCCGGTGCGGCGCCCGGTAGTGGTCAGCACGCAACAGGTGGCGCCGTTCCACAGGTAGCCGACCTCACCGTCGGTCTCCTCGTAGCGCCGGACGTGCTCGTCGCCGAACAGCGACAGGTCGAGCGGGGGCTTGCCCTGATCGGTCATGGTGGTCCTCCTGGGCCTCGGGTGGCTCAGCCCTGCACGGGCTCGACGGGTGTGAAGCGGAACAGCTTCTCGGCGTTGCCCCGCAGGATCTTCCGCTGGGTCGCCTGCGGGAGATCCTTCACCAGGCGGGTGGCGATCTCGATGCAGTCGGGCCAGGTGGTGTCCGAGTGCGGGTAGTCGGTCTCGATCATGACGTTGTCCTCACCGATGATGTCGAGGCAGCGCAACCCCGCGGTCTCCTCGATGAAGCAGCCCCAGATGTGGTCACGGAAGCGGCGCCGGACGTCCATCGTCATGATGTCCGTGTCGGTGGTCTCGGCCACCCCTTCCGCGCCCGAGTCGCCCTTGTAGAACTGGACGCCGCCCTGCGATGCCCAGTGCCGCTGCTTGTCGAGGACCTGCTCGGCCCGCTCGAGGAAGTACGGCATCCAGCCGATGTTGCCCTCCGACAGCACGATCTTGAGCTGCGGGAAGCGGTCGAACGTGTCGCTGAAGAGCCAGCCGAGCATGGTGGCGGCGGTGCGCGACGCCCCGAACGTGAGGTTCGCGAGCGGTGCGGCACCGGACCAGATCTCCGGCATCGTGGACGAGGAGCCCACGTGCATGCTCACGACCATGCCGGTCTCCTGGGCCGCGGCCATGACCGGGTCCCAGTAGCGCTTCGGGTCGCTGATGGTGGGCAGACCGAGCGGCTCGGGGTTCTCCGAGAACGCGAACGTGCGGGCGCCCTTCACTGCGGTGCGTTCCAGCTCCTTGCCTGCGGCCACGGGGTCCCACAGCGGGATGAGCACCAGGGGGATGAAGCGGCCGGGCGCGGCGGCGCACCACTCGTCGATCATCCAGTCGTTGTAGGCCTGCACGCACAGCAGCGCGAGGTCCTTGTCCTTGGCCTCCCAGAAGATCTGGCCGCAGAACCGGGGGAACGACGGGAAGTTGATCGACGCGAGGATGCCGGCGCGGTCCATGTCCTTCACCCGCTCGTGCGGGTCGTAGGCGCCGGGCCGCATGTCGTCGAAGGACACCGGGTTCGGCGAGAACTGCTCCTTGTCCTTGCCCGCGGCGACGGACAGCCCGACGGTGTGGACGAGCTTGTCCTCGTACTGCCAGACGGCGCCGCGTTCGCCCCTGGCCATGCGGGGTGCGACGTCGTGGTACTTCGACGGCAGCCGGTCGAGCCAGACGCGGGGCGGTTCGATGACGTGGTCGTCGACGGAGACGAGCCAGTCGGAGGGCGGGATCGTGGTCATGGGGTGCCTCTCTCGCCGATCGGGTCAGGCCTCGGGCCGGAACACGACCGGCAGCCGGTTCACCATGCGGAAGCTGAGGCCCGTCATGTGGACGTCGGTGGCCTCGGGGTCGAGCCGCAGCTCGGGCAGACGGTCGAGGGTGCGCTCGAGCATCACCGACAGCTCGGCCCACGCAAGGTGCGACCCCACACAGCGGTGCAGGCCGAACCCGAACGTGAGGTGCCGGTCGGCGCGCGGGCGGCGGATGTCGAAGGTCTCGGGGTCCTCGTAGTGCTCGGGGTCGTGGTTGGCGGCGCCGAGGCTGACCTCGACGAGGGCGCCCGCCGGGACCGGGCAGCCGGCGATCTCGGTCTCGCGGTTCGCGATCCGGCCGATGAAGGCGAGGGGCTGGTCGATGCGGAGCGACTCGTCGATGGCGCCCTGGACGAGCGACCGGTCCTGGCGCACCGCCTCGAGCTGCTCGGGGTTGGTGAGCAGGTGGAACATCAGCGCGCCGTAGGCCCGGAAGGTCGTGCCGGCGCCGGCGATGATGAACAACCGCATGAAGGTGTTCAGCTCGTCGTCGGTGAGCGGCCGGGTGTCGGCGACCTCGCCCGAGTCGTCGGTGACCTGGGCGTGCACGAGCCGCGACATGAGGTCGTCGGTGGGCTCGGCTCGGCGGGCGGCGATCATCGGGGCCACGTACTCGGCGACGGCACGCGACGCCGCCTCGCGCTCCTCGGGTGGGATCGCGGTCGAGGTCATGGCCACGGCCCAGTCGAAGAACCGCTGGCGGTCCTCGGTGGGGAGGCCGAGGGCGGCGGCGATGGTGTGGATGGGCACCTTGGAACCGAGCTCCATGTAGAGGTCGGCCCGTCCCTTCGGGGCGATCTCGTCGAGGTACTCCTCGACGATCGGTCGGATGATGCGCTCCTTCCAGCGCTCCATCTCCCGACGCAGGAAGGCCGACTGCACGAGGTTCCGCATGCGGCGGTGCTCGGGCTCGTCCATGCCGATCACGCTCGGACCGATGGACCCGTTGAGGTGGGCGTAGAACTTGGCGGAGCTGAAGTCGTCGGCGCGGCGCAGGACGTCGGCGCCGGCCTCGTACCCGTAGGTGGACACGACCGGCATACCCGAGGGCGCCATGGCCAGCCCGACGCTCGCCATGGCCGGGAACTTCGAGTTGATCGATCCCTCGTGCGCCGGGCACTGGGCGCGCAGCTCGTGGAAGGTGGGGTACGGGTCGTCGACCAGCCCCGCCCCGAAGACCCGGTTGCGGGCCTCGTCGGCGTCGGTGGTGCCGACGCCCGTGGTGTTCCCGCCGTTGCTGTTCCCTGCCTCGCTGTGCTCGGCCATGGCGTCGTCCCCCTCTGAGGTTCAGTCGGTGTTCGTTGCGATGCCCGGGATCCCCCGGGCGAGGTCCATGAACCGCTCGATCGCCTCCGGCGCGTCCTTGTTGCGCTCCCAGGGCATCACCACCACGCGGGTGACGCCGAGCTCGGCCAAGCGGGCGAGGTCGCAGGCAGCGGGCGCCGGGTGCAGCACGGTGACGTCGAAAGGCCGGTCGGGATCGAACGCCGGGTCCTCCGCGGCGAGGGCGACCCGGGTCGAGGCGATGCGGTCGAGTGCGGCGGCGATCTCTTCGACGTCGTCGGCGACGCCGCCCGACATCCAACCGTCGGCGAGGCGGAGCGCACGGCGCAGGGCGGCGTCGGAGTCGCCGCCGTAGAGCAGGGGCGGGCTGGGCTGCGACACCGGCCGCGGCTGCAGGTGCACCGGCGGGAACGAGAAGTGCCGGCCCTCGAACGAGGGCTGTTCCTCGGTCAGGAGCCGTCGGAGGGCGACCATGGCCTCCTCCGTCCGGGAGAAGCGGCTGCGGGGGTCGATGCCGAGGGCGGCGAACTCCTCGGTGAGCCAGCCCACCCCGACGCCGAGGAACACCCGTCCGCCGGCCAGGTGCTCGAGCGTGACGAGGTTGCGGGCGGTGACGATCGGGTGCCGCAGGGCCAGCAGGTAGACGGCGGTGCCGAGACGGATGGTGCGGGTGGCGGCGGCGATGTTCGCCAGCACGAGGAACGGGTCGTACAGCGGCGTGCGCTCCGGGTACGGGAAGGCGCCGTCCTCGGTGCCCGGGTACTTCGACGTGAAGTGCACGGGGAGCACGACGTGGTCGGGGACGAACACGGACTCGTAGCCGAGCGCCTCGGCGTGCGCGGCGAGACCCGGCATCAGGTCCGGCCGGACGCGCACGAGGTTGAGGCCGAGCTTCACAGGATGGCGCCGTCGATCTTGAGCTGGAGGACCTCGTCCATCGTGTAGCCGAGCGACAGCAGCACCTCGTCGGTGTGCTCGCCGAGTCCCGGCGCCGGGTGCAGCGCCGCGGGCCGCTCGTCGAACTGCACGGCGCCCGCCGGCAGGGTGAACGGCTCGCCGCCCTCCGGCGAGACCGTGCCGAGGTAACCGTTGGCGAGCACCTGCGGGTCGGCGAGCAGCTCGTCGACCCGCTGGAACGGACCCCAGGGGATGCGGGCCGCGTCGAGCGGGGCCCGCCAGGCGTCGAGCGGACGGGCGGCGAACGCGTCCTCGAGGATGCGGACGAGCTCGGCGCTGTTGGCGGCGCGCGCGGGCGTGTCGGCGAAGCGGGGATCGGCGGCCAGGTCGGGGTGGCCGAGGATCCCGCACAGGTCCGCCCAGTAGCGGTCGGGCTGGAGGCAGCAGATGGTCAGCCAGCGACCGTCGGCGCAGCGGTAGTTGGCCGTCAGCGGGTTGGGCAGGGTGGTGCGCGGCTGCCCGAGCGGCGGGCTCTGGCGGTACGCGCCCTGGATGGCGGCCAGCACGTCCGAGCCGATCATCCAGAGGGCGGTGGCGAGCAGCGACACGTCGACCACCGAGCCCTCGCCGGTGCGCTCCCGCCGGTACAGGGCGCCGGCGATCCCGAAGGCCAGCTGGGTCGCCGCGTACCGGTCGCCCACCGCGCCCCGCTGGGGCAGCGGCTCGGGCAGGCCCTGGGGCGCGATGGTCTCCTCGATGGCGCCCCGCGCCCAGAACGCGGTGCTGTCGTAGGCGGGCGTGTCGGCGGCGTCGCCCCGCACCCCGTACCCGTGGCCGCGGGCGTAGATCAACCGGGGGTTGACCGCGCGCAGCGCCTCCGCGCCGAGGCCCAGGCGGTCGAGCGCCGAGGGCAGCAGGTTGGTGAGGAACACGTCGGCGTCGGCGAGGAGCCGCAGCAGCGCCGCACGCCCCTGCGGGTGCTTGAGGTCGATGGCGACGCTGCGCTTGTTGCGGTTCACCATCTCCATGGCGTAGTTGACCGGGGACGCGCCGCCGCCCTGCAGCACCAGGCCGCGGTAGCCGTCGCCGCCCTCGGGGTGCTCGACCTTGACGACCTCCGCCCCCCAGTCGGCGAGGAGGGCGCCGGCGACCGGCACGAAGACCCACTGGGCGAGCTCCACGACGCGCACGCCCCCGAAGACGTCGACGGACGGGTTCGACCCCATGAACTCCCCTTGGTGCTGGTATTTCAGCAGGAACCATAGTATACAAGCGACCGTTGTGACCGGGGTCAACCCGACCCCCGCAGCCCCGTCGATGCCGATCGAACCCTCCCCCGCCGTCCTCCGCGCCTGTGACGTCCTGAGCGCCCTCGCCGCGGCGCCCACCGAGCCGCGCTCGGTCTCCGAGCTCGCCCGAGAGGTGGGCGCGCCGCGGGCCACCATCGATGCCGTCCTGCTCGCACTCGCCGAGCGCGGGCTGGTGGCTCGCCGATCCGAGGACCTCCGGTACGTCCTGGGGCACGGTTGCGTCGCCCTCGGCAGCGCCGCCCGAGCGGCGGACCTGCCCCTCGCCGCGGCGGCCGAGGAGGCCGAAGCGCTCGCCCGGCGCCTCGGCCTGTGCGTGGCCGTGTCGGTCCGTGACGGCGACGACACCCGCGTGGCCGAGCTGTTCGACCACGGGCCGCCCTTCGGCATCCGGACACGGGTCGGCGAGAACATCCCGCTGCGCCCGCCCTTCGGGTCCGTGTTCGCGGCGTGGGACACGCCCGAGGGCGTCGCCCGCTGGCTCGGGCACCCGGACCTCTCCCCGCGCGAGGACGAGCAGGAGCGCTACCGCGCCGCCCTCGACGCCGTGCGCAGACGGGGTTACAGCGTCACCGTCGACACGCCCGAGCGCACCGAGCTGCTCGCCGCCCTCGAGGTCCTCGCCGAACGGCCGGACGACGCCTCCGCCCGCAAGGCCCGGGACGAGGCCATCCGCGAGGTCATGCGCACCGAGTACCTGCCCACGGCGCTCGACGACACCCACCGCATGATCCAGATGTCGGCCCCGGTGGTCGACCAGGCCGGCCGGGTCCACGTGGCGATCATGCTGCTCGGCCCCAGCCGCGACCTCACCGGTGCACAGGTCCGCACCTACGCGGAGGAGCTCGTCGCCTCCGCCGACCGCGCCAGCCGGGCCGTGGGCGGCCGACGCGCCGTCGGAGGTGTGGCGTGAACGTCCCGAACCCGCACCACCGAGGGAGCCCGCCGCCATGAGCGTCGACGTCACCGCCCACCGCCGCCTCGCCGCCGAGGTGCTCCCCCGGTCCGCCCTGATCATCGGCGGCGAGCGACTCGAGCGGGCGAGCGGGGGCACCCACGCCCACGTGAACCCGGCAACCGGGGAGACGCAGGCCGAGGTCGTCCTCGCCGGTGCCGCCGAGATCGACCAGGCCGTCGCTGCGGCACAGGACGCGTCCGCGGTCTGGCGGGGCCTCCGACCCGACGAGCGGCGCGACGCCCTGCTCCGTCTCGCCGCCCTCGTCCGCCGGGAGGCGGAGCCGATCGGCGCCATGCTCACCCTGGAGTGCGGGATGGGCGCAGCGACCGCCCAGGGTCTCCCCCGCCGCGGCGCCGACTACCTCGAGTACTACGCCGGTTACGCCGACAAGCTCGAGGGCCAGGTCATCCCGATCTTCCCGGAGTCCGCGTTCGACTACACCCTGCCCGAGCCCTACGGCGTCATCGGCATGGTGTCCACGTGGAACGGCGGCATCTCCTCGGCCGCCCGCAAGGCCGCCCCCGCCCTCGCCGCCGGCAACACGGTGGTACTCAAGCCGATGGAGCTGGCGCCGTTCGCCGTGCAGCGCTTCGGCGAGCTCGCCCTCGAGGCGGGCATCCCGCCCGGCGTGGTGAACGTCGTCCCCGGCAGCACCGAGGCCGGCGTCGCGCTGGTGGAGCACCCCGGGGTCGACAAGCTCAGCTTCACCGGAGGTGTGGAGACCGCTCGGCGGATCCTCGCCTCGGCAGCCCGCAACATCACGCCGGTGGTGCTCGAGCTGGGCGGGAAGTCCGGCAACATCGTGTTCCCCGACGCCGACCTCGCCGCGGCCGGCGCCTTCGCCGGGACCATGTGCATGTCCGGCGCGGGTCAGGGCTGCGTGTTCCCCACCCGGCTGATCGTCCACGAGTCGATCCACGACGAGCTGCTCGAGCGGGCGGTGGCAACCGCGTCGTCCCTGAAGGTCGGCGACCCGCTCGACCCCACCACGGTGGTCGGGCCCGTCATCAGCGAGGCGCACCGGGACCGGATCCTCGGGATGATCGACCGGGCCCGAACGGACGCGGGCGAGATCGTGCTCGGCGGCGGTGCCGCGCAGGGTCTCGGCGGCGGGTTCTTCGTCGAGCCGACGATCATCGACGGCGTGACCTCGCAGTCCTACATCGCCCAGCACGAGGTGTTCGGCCCGGTGCTGTCGGTGCTCACCTTCGCCGACGAGGACGAGGCCATCGCCCTCGCCAACGACACGGCCTACGGCCTCGCCGGCTACGTGTTCACCCAGGACCTGCGCCGGGCGCACCGCGTCGCCGCCCGGCTCCGCGCCGGCTACGTGTCGCTGAACAGCTTCGCCGCGTTGCCGGCCTCGGCACCCTTCGGCGGCTTCGGCCTCAGCGGCGTCGGCAAGGAGGGCGGCCGCGAGGGCCTGCTCGAGTTCGTCCGCACGAAGAACGTCTACCTGGCCATGTGAGCCGGGGGCACCACGACGAAGGGGAGGCACCATGCCCGCACGACCTGCCGCCGACGGCTTCGAGACCGGGATCGTCACCAGGGACGGGGACCGGCTCCTCCGCTTCTACCGGGACGTCCTCGGGTTCGAGCCGGTGTCGACGCTGCCGATCCCCGGCACCTGCGTGATCCACCGGCTGCGGTTCGGCTCGTCCTTCCTCCGCCTCGTGGTGCCGGAGGCCGCTCCCGTGCACGACCACGCCGGCGGGCCGTTCCTGGCGTCGACGGGCTACCGCTACCTGCTGATGGAGGTCGAGAACCTCCACGAGACCCTCGCCGAGGCCGAGGCGATGGGGTGCTCGGTCCCGGTGCCGCCGCGGGAGATCCGGCCCGGGCGCACCATCTGCCAGATCGAGGACCCCGACGGCAACCACGTCGAGCTGGCGCAGGCGACCCCGGTCAACGGCTGAGGCTGCGCCTGGCCACGAGGAGCAGCACGGCGAGGAGCACCCCTTCGCTGACGTACGTGGCGACCATGGCGCCCGCGACGCCATGGCGCGGGATCAGCACGGCGTTCAGCGCCACGTTCACGCCGGCGGCGACGAACTGGGAGCGGGCCCGGGCACCCTGGCGCCCGGCTCCGGTGAGCGCGTCGCCGACGAGCGCGTGGAGACCCTGCACGAGCGGGAGCCCCGCCATCAACGCCACGACGGGCACCACGCCGTCGAACTCCCCACCGAGCACGAAGGCGGCGAACGGCGAGAGCGCGAGCGCGCCGAGCCCCGCCCCGACCGCGGCGACCGCGACCTTCGGTGCGATGCGGCGGGCGAAGGCGAGGGAGTGGTCGAGCCCTCGATCCCCGCTCCGGAAGAACTCGGCACGCGAGGACACGAGGATCGACATCAGCGGCAGGTTGGTGTACGAGATCAGCCGCAGTCCGGCGTGGTAGCGGGCGGCGCCCACCGCCAGGTCCTCACGGAGGAGCATCGTCCGGTCGATGCCCCCCTGGATCGTCCCGGCGACCGTCCCGGCCACGTACCGGCTACCCGTGCGGAACGCGTCCGGGAGGCCGCCGATGGCCGGCCTCGGACCGCCCGCCACCCGGGCCAGCGCGACGCCGCTCACCGCAGCCGCCAGCACCACCGCGCCGAGCTGCCAGGCGGCGAACCCGAGGACGGTCCGGCCGCCGGTGGCCCAGAATGCCACGGCAGCGGCGGCCCGGAGCGCGCCGTCCACGTAGGCGAGGAGGGTGAACAGCGGGAGCCGCCCGAGGGCCAGGAACCCGCGAGCGTGGACACTGGTCGTCGCGGCTGCGAGCAACTCGGTCGCCACGACGACCCCGACCAGGGACAGGTCGCGTCCGGGCAGAACGAGGGTCGCCCCGAGCACGAGCACGACGGCGGTGCCGACACCGGTCGTCGCCGCTGCCAGTACCACGTCACCCCAGGCTCGTCCGAGCGAACCCGCATCGACCGACACCCGCTGCATGAGGAGCTCGTCCACCCCGAGCAGCGCCATCGGGGCGACCACGAGCACGTAGGCGCTCACCCCGACGAACTCGCCGTATACCGCGGCCCCCAGCACCCGTGCGCTGATCACGAGCACCACCGTGGTGAAGACGGCACGCCCTGCGAAGGCCAGGAAGGTCCAGCCCGACGGCGGCATCGGACCGCGCCGCAGTTCGGCGGCTCGCGCGCGCAGCGTCGACGGCACAGCCGGTCAGGCCGGCATCGGTTCGGGAACCTCGTCGCCGATCGTCTCGAGGGGCTCGTCGGTCCCGGCCACGGGAAGCAGCTCGCCCCGGGCGCGGGCCCTGAGGTGGAGGAGCGCGGCGACCGCGGTGAGGACCGCGAGCGGGAGGAGCACCCTGGGGTAGTCCATGACCGGATCGACCAGGGAGTTCACCTTCAGGTCGACCTCGAAGACCCGTTCGATCGCCCAGCCGAACGCGACCACGGCCATCAGGAGCGACGCGATGTGCATGAAGCGAACGTAGAACGGCAGTCGTCGTAGCAGGAACAGCGCCGGGAACACCCCGATGATGATGGCCAACTGGCCGAGCTCCACGCCGACGTTGAAACCGAACAGCGACCAGAAGCGGTTGGTGCGGTCGAGCCCGAGATCGGCGAGCAGCCCGGCGAACCCGAGTCCGTGGAAGAGCCCGAACCCGAACGCGATGGCCCACTCGCGGTTCGCGAAGACAGGCCGGATGTTGTGCAGCGCGGCGGCGATGATCGAGGCGGCGATCAGCGCCTCGACCGGCTTGCCCGGCAGATCGAGCCATCCCAGGCCGGCGATCGTGAGCGTGATCGAGTGAGCGATCGTGAACATCGTCGCGATCTTCGTGATGCGCCAGAGCGCCGATCCGAACGTCGGCTCGGGCTCCCACCGCTTCCGGGCCATGTCGAACACCAGCACGGCCGGGAGCACCAGGGTGAGGATGAACAGGATGTGGTCGGTGCCGATACGGATGTGGTCGACACCGAGGTCGACCGTGCCCCGGAAACCGCGCCACCACGAGGACTCGCCGAGGTCGACCGTCTGCACCGTCTTGTCCGCCTGGTAGACGAGCAGGCTCTCCGCCTCGTTGGCGTAGATCCCCGCCTCCCAGTACGTCCCGATGTGGAGGAGGACCGAGTAGTCGTCGATGGCTTCGATCATGGCGTCGAGCTCGACCTCGAACCGCTTGGGCACCTCGGCGAAGGTCTCCTCCACCGTGAACGGGAGGATCACGTACGGGATCTCGATGTCGAGGACCTCGACACCGTCGTCCTCCATGCGGATAGTCCACTCATCGCCGTCCACGCCCATCGCGAAGTGGTCCAGCGTGTACGCCTGCACCAGATCGAGGTCGTCGCCCAGGGCCTCCATCGCCGCACCCGACTCGGGCAGGTCGAGCCCGAGGACTCGGTTCACGTCTCGGACCGGGTACTCGATGCGTCCTTCGATGCGCCCGTCGACGATGTCGATGTAGAGGTAGCTGGCATCGCCCGTGTGGGCGCCGGCAGGGCTCGGAGTCCACACGGACGCCATTGCGATCAGCGCGACGAGGACGACCAGTATCGGGCGGCGACGGATGGATCGGCCGGTCGGCATGGCGGTGCTCCTGTGAGGGAAGGGGGACTCGCTCAGCCGAGGCCGAGGAGGCGGACGAGGATGTTGCGTTGGACGTCGACGGTCCCCGAGTAGAGGAGACCTCCGACCGCATCACGGAGGTGTCGTTCCACGCCGAGCTCGCTCAGGTATCCGCGGGCGCCATGGAGCTTGACCGCATCGAGCGTCGAGGCGACGGCGCTCTCGCTGCTGTGGAGCTTGGCGATGGCCGACGCCATCTCGGACGGCCGCCCCATCTCGTGAAGGATGGCGGCCTTGTACAGGGTCAGACGCGCAGTCTCGTGGCGAACCTTCATGTCAGCGATCCGGTGCGAAACCGCTTGGAAGTCGCCGAT
>JBEIGA010000077.1:0-14711 GCA_040382135.1 Acidimicrobiales bacterium | reverse complement strand
GCCAGAACGGGGGAGGGGGGAAAGGCGGCGGGCGGGGTGGGGGTGGCCGGTACGATCCTCGGCGATGAGCGAGATCACGGTGACCCTTCCGGACGGCTCCGAGCGCACCCTCCCCGAGGGCGCCACGGCGGCCGATCTGGCCGCCTCCATCGGCAAGCGCCTGGCCAAGGACGCCCTCGTGGCGGTGGTCGACGGCGAGGAGCGCGACCTGGCCGTCCCCCTGCCCGACGGTGCCGCGGTCAGCATCGTCACCCCCGACTCGCCGGCGGGCCTGTTCACCCTGCGCCACAGCACCGCCCACGTGCTGGCCCAGGCGGTGCTCGAGCTCTACCCGGGCGCCACCTTCGCCATCGGGCCGCCCATCGAGCACGGCTTCTACTACGACTTCGAGCTGCCGGCCGGCCAGACCTTCAGCGACGACGACCTGCGCCGCATCGAGGAGCGCATGCGCGCCATCGTCGCCGCGGACCAGCCCTTCATCCGGGGCGAGGTCAGCGCCGCCGAGGGCGTCGAGCTCTTCAAGGACCACCCGTACAAGCGGGAGATCATCGAGCGGGTCGACGCCAGCGAGATCTCCGGCGACGGCTCGGTCAGCTACTACCGGAACTCCGACTCGTTCGTGGATCTGTGCCGCGGCCCGCACGTGCCGTCCACCGGCCGCCTCGGCCACTTCGCCCTGCAGAAGGTGGCGGGCGCCTACTGGCGCGGCGACCACACCCGCCCGATGCTCCAGCGCATCTACGGCACCGCGTGGGCCTCGAAGAAGGACCTCGAGGAGCACCTGCACCGCCTCGCCGAGGCCGAGAAGCGCGACCACCGCCGCCTCGCCGCCGAGCTCGACCTCGTGTCCTGGCCCGAGGAGCTCGGCCCCGGCCTCGCCGTCTGGCACCCCAAGGGCGTCCTGGTGCGCAAGGGCATGGAGGACTACAGCCGCGAGCGCCACGCCACCGGCGGCTACCAGTTCGTCTACAGCCCCCACATCGCGAAGTCGGTGCTGTGGGAGACCTCCGGCCACCTCGACTTCTACAAGGACGGGATGTACCCGCCCATGGAGATGGACGGGGCCACCTACTACCCGAAGCCCATGAACTGCCCGTTCCACGTGATGGTGTACCGGAGCAGCCAGCGGTCCTACCGCGACCTCCCCATCCGCCTCTTCGAGCTCGGCACCGTCTACCGGTACGAGCTGTCGGGTGCGGTGCACGGCCTCATGCGCAGCCGCGGGTTCACCCAGGACGACAGCCACATCTTCTGCACCATCGAGCAGGTGCCCGAGGAGCTGGCATCGCTGCTCGACTTCGTCCTGTCGGTGCTGCGGGCCTTCGGCTTCGACGAGTTCCAGGCCAAGCTCTCCACCCGGCCGCCCGAGAAGTCCGTGGGTGAGGACGCCCTGTGGGACAGGGCCACCGAGGGCCTGCGCTCGGCGCTCGAGCGCGCCGGCCTGTCGTACGTGGTCGACGAGGGCGGCGGCGCCTTCTACGGCCCGAAGATCGACATCGACGTGAAGGACGCCATCGGCCGGGCCTGGCAGCTGTCCACCCTGCAGCTCGACTTCAACCTGCCGGAGCGGTTCCAGATCGAGTACATCGGCGCCGACGGCGAGCGGCACCGCCCGGTCATGATCCACCGGGCGCTGTTCGGTTCGGTCGAGCGGTTCTTCGGCGTGCTGCTCGAGCACTTCGCCGGCGCCTTCCCGGCCTGGCTCGCGCCGGTGCAGGTCCGCATCCTCCCCGTGGCCGACACCCACCTCGACCACGCCCACTCGGTGGCGGCCCGGCTCACCGCCGCCGGCTTCCGGGTCGACGTCGTCGACGCGTCGGACCAGCTCGGCAAGCGCATCCGCAACGCCAAGGTCCAGAAGCTGCCCTACGTCCTGGTGGTCGGAGACGACGACGTCGCCAACGGCACCCTCGGCGTCAACCCCCGCGGCGGCGAGGTGGAGCGCGGCGTCCCGCTCGACGACTTCGTCGCCCGTCTGGCGGCCGAGGTCGCCGAGCGCCGGTAGTCGGGCCCACGTGTCCTTCCTCGACCGCGTCCGCGCCTACCTCGACGACACCGGCCCGCCCGGCCCGCGCCCGGCGGCCGGCCTCGACCACCTGTGGGCGGGTTGGCGGATCCCGTACATCGAGGCCGGCGACGGCGAGCGCTCCGGGCACACCGCGCCGGGCCAGACCCTGTTCGAGGGGATCGAGCAGTCCGGGCTCCCGGACGAGCAGACCTACGTCCTCTGGCGGGGCGAGACCTGCTTCGCCGTGCTGAACGCCTTCCCGTACACCAACGGCCACCTCATGGTGCTCCCCAAGCGGGGCGAGCCCGAGCTGGACGGCCTGACGGAGGAGGAGGCCGCCGAGCTCTGGGCCGGCGTGCGCGCCGCAGTCACCGCCGTGAAGGCGGCGTACCGGTGCAACGGCGTCAACGTCGGCATCAACCTCGGCCCCGGTTCCGGTGCCGGCGTGCCGGACCACCTGCACGTCCACGTGCTGCCCCGTTGGCACGCGGACACGAACTTCATGACCACGGTCGCCAACGTGCGCGTGCTCCCCGAGACGCTCGAGGACTCCTGGCGCAAGCTCCGCGCCGCCTGGCCGGTCTGAGCGCTCGTCCAGGGGTCGAATCCCGGCGCCTCCGGCCGACGGGTGAGGGGGTGAATCACCCCGACAAGGCCCCTCGGTAGACTGCGAAACCTCATGGGAATGTTCGATCGGCTCCTCCGGTCCGGCGAGGGGCGCAAGCTCAAGGCGCTGCAAGCGCTCGTCCCGGACATCAACGCGCTCGAACCGGAGATCCAGGCGTTGTCCGACGACGCCCTCCGGGCCAAGACGGGCGAGTTCCGCTCCCGCCTCGACCAGGGCGAGACCCTCGACGACCTGCTGATCGAGGCGTTCGCCGTGGTCCGCGAGGCCGCCAGTCGGGTCATCGGCCAGCGCCACTACGACGTCCAGCTCGTCGGCGGCGCCGCCCTCCACCTCGGCTGGGTGGCCGAGATGAAGACCGGCGAGGGCAAGACGCTCGTGTCCACGCTGCCGGCCTACCTCAACGGCCTGTCGGGCCGGGGCCTGCACCTCGTCACGGTGAACGACTACCTCGCCACCCGTGACGCGGAGTGGATGGGGCAGATCCACCGGTTCCTCGGGCTCAGCGTGGGCCTCATCGTCCCGGACAAGCGGGACAAGGCCTACAAGCGGGCGCAGTACGCCTGCGACATCACCTACGGCACCAACAACGAGCTGGGCTTCGACTACCTCCGCGACAACATGGCCATGACCAAAGCCGACAAGGTGCAGCGGGGCCACGTGTACTGCATCGTCGACGAGGTCGACTCGATCCTCATCGACGAGGCCCGCACCCCGCTGATCATCAGCGGCCGTGTCGCCGACGCCGCCCAGCTCTACTACCGCTTCGCCGCCATCGTGCGCGGCCTCCAGCCCGACGTCCACTACGACGTCGACGAGGAGAAGCGCCAGGTCGCCACCACCGAGGACGGTGTCCGGGCCGTCGAGGCGGCCCTCGGCGTCGAGAACCTCTACGACGAGGTCTCGGCCAACCTCGTGCACCAGTACCAGGTCGCGCTGAAGGCCAAGGAGCTCTACAAGCGCGACAAGGACTACGTCGTCATGGACGGCGAGGTGAAGATCGTCGACGAGTTCACCGGCCGCATCCTCGACGGCCGCCGCTGGTCCGACGGTCTGCACCAGGCGGTCGAGGCCAAGGAGGGGGTGAAGATCAAGGAGGAGAACCAGACCCTCGCCACGGTCACCCTCCAGAACTACTTCCGCCTCTACGAGAAGCTCGCCGGCATGACCGGTACGGCCTCCACCGAGGCCTCCGAGCTCGCCTCCACGTACAACCTCCAGGTCATCCCCGTGCCCACCCACCGTGCCCTCGCCCGGATGGACGAGCAGGACCTGATCTTCCGCACCGAGGACGCCAAGTTCAACGCCGTGGTGGACGACCTCGTCGAGCGCCACGAGAACGGCCAGCCGGTCCTCGTGGGCACGGTGTCGGTGGAGAAGTCCGAGAAGCTCTCCCGCCTGCTCGACAAGCGCGGCGTGAAGCACGAGGTCCTCAACGCGAAGCAGCACTTCCGTGAGGCCGAGATCATCACCCAGGCCGGCCGGCGCGGCTCGGTCACCGTGGCCACCAACATGGCCGGCCGTGGCGTCGACATCATCCTCGGCGGCAACCCGGAGGGTCTCGCCCAGCGCGAGCTGCGCGCCGAGGGCCTCGATCCGGACTCGGAGGAGGGCGCGGCCCGCCTCCACGAGCTCGTCGAGAAGTTCGCCGGCCCGTGCAAGGAGGAGGGCGAGGCCGTCCGCGCACTCGGCGGCCTCTACGTGCTGGGCACGGAGCGCCACGAGAGCCGCCGCATCGACAACCAGCTGCGCGGCCGTTCCGGCCGTCAGGGCGACCCGGGCGAGAGCCGCTTCTACCTCAGCCTCGACGACGACCTGATGCGGCTCTTCGCCACCGGCGCCATGCAGTGGGCCATGACCAAGAGCCTCCCCGACGACGTGCCCATCGAGTCGAAGATGGTCTCGAAGGCGATCGAGCGGGCCCAGACCACGGTCGAGCAGAAGAACGCGGAGACCCGCAAGAACGTCCTCAAGTACGACGAGGTGATGAACGAGCAGCGCAAGGTGATCTACCGGCGCCGCGACCAGATCCTCGAGGGCGCCGACCTGCGCGCCGAGGCGATCGAGTACCTCGCCGAGGCCGTCGACGCCACCATCTCGCAGCACTGCGTGGCCGACTTCAAGGAGGAGTGGGACCTCGAGGGCCTCGCCGGCACGGTCAACGCCCTGTGGCCCAACGAGATCAGCGTCGAGGAGCTCGACGCCGCCGGCTCCACCGACGCCCTCTACGAGCGGATCATGGGCGAGGCCACGGCCTACTACGAGGAGCGCGAGGCCGAGATCGGCCCGGAGGTCATGCGCCAGATCGAGCGCCAGGTGATGCTGCGTATCATCGACCAGCGCTGGCGCGAGCACCTCCAGGAGATGGACCACCTCCGCGACGGCATCCACCTCCGGGCCATGGGCCAGCGCGACCCCGCCACCGAGTGGCAGCGCGAGGGCTACGCCATGTTCGGCCAGATGATGGCGGGCATCGCCCAGGACTTCGTCCGCTACGTGATGCATGCCCGGGTGCAGGTGCAGGAGCAGCAGGCCGCCCCCGCCATCACCAACGTCACCGAGTCGGCCCCCGAGGGTCCGGTGCAGTCGCCCATGGCCGCCATGCGTGCCGCGGCCGCTGCTCCCGGCGGCGGTGGCGGGATGGAGGCCGCGCCCGCAGCCGCGCCCGCGCCGGCGGAGGCCGCACCGCAGAAGCCGATCGTGAAGTCCGAGTGGGAGAAGACCCCGCGCAACGCCCCCTGCCCGTGCGGCAGCGGCAAGAAGTTCAAGCTCTGCCACGGGGCAGAGGGCTGACGGGGGAGCGGTGCAGGACTTCAGCGACGCGCTCGCGTCCCTCCGGAAGCGGCTCGACGAGGCGCACGGCTACCTCACCATCGCCGACAAGCGGGCACGCCAGCCCCAGCTCGAGGCGGAGATGTCGCGCCCGGACCTCTGGGACGACGCCGAGCTCGCCCGCAAGGTGCAGACCGAGCTCGCCGGTGTGAACGAGGACATCGAGCTCTACGAGCGCCTGCTCGGCAGCATCGAGGACGCCGAGACGCTCTACCAGCTCGGGCGCGAGGAGGGCGACGAGTCGCTCGAGCCCGAGATCGCCGACGCGATCGCGTCCCTCGAGGCGGAGTTCGAGGAGCTCGAGCTCCGGGCGCTGTTCACCGGGCAGTACGACGAGCTCGACGCGGTCTGCCACATCCAGGCCGGTGAGGGCGGCACCGACGCCCAGGACTGGGCGGAGATGCTGCTCCGCATGTTCCGCCGCTGGGCCGAGCGCCGCGGCTTCGACGTCGAGATGGACGCGGTGAACGAGGGCAACGAGGCGGGGATCAGCTCGGCCGAGTTCATCGTCAAGGGTCGCTACGCCTACGGCCTGCTGCAGAGCGAGCACGGGGTGCACCGCCTCGTCCGCCTGTCGCCGTTCAACAAGGACGCCAAGCGCCAGACGGCCTTCGCCTCGATGCACGTCGTCCCCTTCTTCGAGGCGGCCGCCGAGGAGGTCGACATCGACGAGAAGGACCTGCGGATCGACACCTACCGCTCGTCCGGCGCCGGCGGCCAGCACGTCAACACCACCGACTCGGCCGTGCGGATCACCCACCTGCCCACCGGCATCGTGGTGTCGTGCCAGAACGAGCGCAGCCAGCACCAGAACAAGGACCGCGCCATGCAGATGCTGGCGTCGAAGCTGGTGGACCTCGAGCGCCAGAAGCGCGAGGACGAGCTGTCCTCGATCGCCGGCGAGTCCCGCAAGGTGGGCTTCGGCAGCCAGATCCGCTCGTACGTGCTGCAGCCCTACCAGATGGTGAAGGACCTGCGCACCGAGCACGAGACCGGCAACGTCGACCCGGTGCTCGACGGCGACGTCGACGGGTTCATGGAGGCGTGGCTGCGCTGGCGGCGCGCCCAGCAGGAGCGCGTCGGCGCGTGACCCCGGCCCGTCCGACGGTGCCACGGCAACGACGGACGGGGCTGGTACGGTGCCGGTCCGGTCCCTTCCCCCGACCCGGGCCCACCCCCGCTGCCTGATGATCCGTCTCGAGCACGTCACCAAGACCTACAAGGGCGACATCGTCGCCCTCAAGGACGCCTCGGCCAACATCGAGAAGGGCGAGTTCGTCTTCCTCGTCGGGCCGTCGGGCTCCGGCAAGTCCACCTTCATCCGGCTCCTCAACCGTGAGGAGGTCCCCGACGCCGGGCGGATCTTCGTGGCCGGCAAGGACATCGGTGCCCTGTCGAGCTGGAAGGTGCCCTTCCTGCGCCGGAACATCGGGTACATCTTCCAGGACTACAAGCTCCTGCCGAAGAAGACCGTGGCCGAGAACGTGGCCTTCGCCCTCGAGGTGATCGGGCGGCCCCGCCACGTGGTGAAGAAGCAGGTCCCGGCCATCCTCGACCTCGTCGGTCTCGCCGACAAGGTGGACCGCTACCCGGACCAGCTCTCCGGCGGCGAGCAGCAGCGGGTGTCCATCGCCCGGGCGTTCGTGAACCGGCCGCTGATCCTCCTCGCCGACGAGCCCACCGGCAACCTCGACCCGGCCACCTCGGTCGGCATCATGCGACTGCTGGACCGCATCAACCGGATCGGCACCACCGTGGTGATGGCCACCCACGACCGCGGCATCGTCGACACCATGCGGCGCCGCGTGATCGAACTGTCGCACGGCGACATCGTCCGTGACGAGAGCGAAGGCGTGTACGAGTAGTGGCCGCCAACCCCGTCTACTTCGTCCGCGAGACCTTCGCGAACCTGTGGCGCAACGTCGCCCTCACGTTCGCAGCCGTGCTCACCGTGGCCGTGACCCTGTCCCTGGCCGGGACCGCCAACCTGGTGCGCCTCGGCGCTGACCGCGCCACCGCCCAGTTCGAGGACGGCGTCGAGTTCATCATCTTCATGAACCCGGACGCGAGCCCCGACCAGGACGAGTCGATCCGCAACGCCCTCGAGTCCAGCCCGCAGATCGAGCGCTTCGAGTACGTCGACCAGGCCGCCACCTACGACGAGTTCCGCGAGCTGTTCAGCGAACAGCCCGAGCTCTACGAGGTGCTCACCCCCGAGGACCTGCCGCCGTCGTACCGGGTGGTCCCCTCCGACGTCGACTCCGAGGCGGTCGACGACCTCGCCGGCCAGTTCGAGAACCGGCCCGGCGTCAAGAAGGTCGCCACCGCGTCGGACGCCATCCGCTTCATCGACGACGTCTCGAGCCGGGTCACGGTGGTGCTGCTCGTGGCGTCGCTGGTGCTGGTGCTGGTGTCGGCCCTGCTGATCCTGATCACGGTGTTCACCGCCATCGGCGCGCGCCGTCGCGAGATCGAGGTCATGAAGCTCGTCGGCGCGACGAACTGGTTCATCCGGATCCCGTTCCTGCTCGAGGGCCTGTTCCACGGCCTGATCGGTGGCCTGCTGGCGTACCCGGCACTGTTGCTGGTGGACCGGTACGTCCTCCAGTACTTCCAGCGCTCCGAGGACGTGCTCCTGTTCCAGAGCTTCGCCGTCACCAACGGTGAGATCCTCGGCACCCAGCTGCTGCTGCTGGCGGTCGGCGCCGTGCTCGGCGTGATCGGCTCCACCTTCGCGGTCGGCCGCTACCTCGACGTCTGACCCGTTCCGACGCCGGAGCGGTCGCGCCTCAGGGCGACGTCCTTCAGGGCAGGGGTGCGAGCACCGTCGCCGTCGCCGTCGTCCCCGGGCGGTGCGACGGGTCCACCGTTCCCGAGTGGGGCGTCACCAGGTGCAGCACCAGCAGGGAGATGGCGAGAAGCTCGGCCAGCAGGACGCGCTGCAGGACCCGGTTCCGGCGGGCTGCAGGACCCGGCCGGACGGCGGTGACGCCGAGGCGGACCGGAGCGACCACGAACACCGCGCCCACCGTGACGGCGAGCCAGAGGCCCAGGGGCACGAGGCGACCCTGCTCGAGCCACACCACCGGGAGGCCGACGAACGGGATGGCGATCCGGCTCACCCCCACGATGGCGTCGTGGGGCACGGGGGCGCTGTCCTGGCTGCGGTTCCCGTCGCCCTTGGTCACGACGGATCCGTCGGCCTCGACCGCGACGACGCGGTGGGTGACGAGGCGCTCGGACTCGACGCCGGGGAGGCGGAACGTGACCACCGTGCCGGGAGCCATCGTCGGCGGTGGCGGGGTGACCACGAGCAGGTCGCCGGGTTGCATCGTCGGCGCCATCGATCCGGAGGAGACGGCCACCGGCGGCAGCCCGAAGGTCAGGCCGACCAGCACGAGGGCGACGACGAACCCCAACAGGTAGAGGTAGTCCAACGACACCAGCCGGAAGACCGACTCGAGCCGGCTCAGGTGCTCTGCGCTTCCCATGTGAACGCCGCCGTGGCGTTGAGGCCCTGCGCCAGATTGTTGTCCTGCAGGGTGGTGGTGAACCGGTAGGTCATGGTGTCGACGGGTGCGCCGCCGATCGGTGCCCAGGAGCCGGCGCCGTTCGCGAACCCGGTGTGGGTCGAGGTGAACCCGGCGAGGGTCCCGCTGTAGACGCTCTCGGCGCTGACGAACCCGGTGCAGTTGGCGAACGATCCGCCGGCGCCCCGCTCGACGGTCAGGTTCAGGTAGGTGCCGAGCCCGGTGCCGCCGGTGATCGACCCGTACAGCCGCACTGCAGCATCGGCCGAGCCGGAGTAGGAGACGGTGATGCACCGCGTGTTCGTGTCGCCGGGGGTGAGCCCGGTGACCGTGAACATCGCGGTGCCGGCGTCGTCGTCGGTGAGTGCCACGGTGCCGGCGGACCAGGAGTTCGCGGCGTTCGCGGTCGTCGCGGTGAAGGCGGCCGTCGTGGAGCGCACGGCGATCAGGACCACGGCCAGTAGGAGTGCGACGCCGATCGCCAGGACGTGGCGGTCGACCACTCGTCGGTGACCTCGTGTGGTGTGCATGGGACGTCGGTCGGCCCTCGGCCGGTCGTCTTGATCCAGACATGAGCTTGTCTTTATGAAGAACAGAAAATCGGTCGTGAGCTGCTCAGACGTGCGGGATCGGCTCCGAAAGGGCCTCCATGGAGGCGGGCTCCGCACCGCGGGCGCGGTTGCAGACGGCAGGGCGCCGAGTCGGTGCAGACACGGCGTCGACCGGCGCGCTCGGTCGCCGGCACGGCCTCGGCGAGCGGCTCCTCCGCCCCGTCGTCACCCTCGCCACGTGGGCCTACCTCTCCACCCTCGCCGGGCTGTGCGTCTGGGTGCTGCTCGGCATGTCCGCATCCTGGGAGCCCGTCACCGTCACCACCGGCTCGATGGGCAGCTCGCTCCGGCCCGGCGACGTGCTGATGGTCGACGAGCCCCGGCTCGAACTGCTCGCCCCGGGCGCCGTGATCCTGTTCGAAGCGCCGTCCGGGGAGCTCGTCACCCACCGGATCGAGGCGGTCGATGACGACGGGACCCTGGTGACCCGAGGCGACGCGAACCGTTCGCCCGACGCCGGCCGGGTCGACCCCGAGGACGTGCGTGGCGTGGGACGCATGATCGTGCCCCTGATCGCCCGGCCGTTGGTGTGGATGGGCGACGGTGACCTCGCAGCACTCGCCGCGTTCGCGGTCCTGACCATCGGGGCCCTGATCCTCGCAGTGCCGTGGGGCGAGGATCGGAGGTGCTCCGATGCAGGCTGATCCGATGCAGGCTGCGTCGAGGTCGCGGCCCGACGCGGGTCCCGGTGACGCCGTCCGGCGGGTCCGGCTCATGGCCGGTGGCGTCGTCGTCCTGAACTGGCTGGTGACCGCCGACTCCTACGGGTTCGAGCAGCGGACCACCCGCCTCGTCCTGCTCAGCGTCTGCTCCATCCTGCTGGTCAACGCCCTGACCCGTCGCGGCCTGCTCGGCGGGCGCACCCTCGGCGGCCGGGGTTGGGTCCTCGAGATCGGTGTGGACGTGGTCTGGACCGTCGCCGTGTGCGTGGCTGCGCCGTCCCCCGAGCAGGCCCCCTGGATCGTCCTGCTCATCCCGGTGATCGGCGGTGTGGTGCGGTCGTCGATGTCGAGCGCGCTGTTCGTCTGGGTGATGGTGTTCGGCGGGTACGCGGCGGGCCGCATCACCCAGCTCGACGGGACCGACGACCTGGTGTCGTCCGAGCTGTCGGCGATCGTCGAGCAGCTCGGCCTGATCCTGCTCGTCGCCGTGCCGGCGGGCTACCAGGCGGAGCAGCTCGTCTCCGACGGGCGACGGGCCCGTCGGGCGGCGGACCTCGCCGAGTTGCGTAGCGGCCTGCTCCAGCACGTCGCCGACGTCGGCACCCAGGTCACCCGACTGGACGCGGACGCCGCCGACGCGGTCTGCGGCGGCGGCCGGCTCCTCGGGTTCCACCACGTCGACGCCGTGGGCTGGACCCCGTCGGGATGGATCGTGCTCGGCTCGTCCTCCGCCGGTGACTTCACGGTCCCGCCGCTCGTCGTCTCCGCCCCTGTCGCGGCGGGCGCGACGGGGGCCGCGGCCACCAGCCCGTCGGCGACCCGGGTCGTGCCGGTCCGGACAGGTGGCCACGAGGACCTCGTCGTGCTCCCGATCGACCACGGTGACCGTCCCGTGCTCCTGCGGGCCGCCACGGCCGAGGGCGTCCACCCGAGTGCGGACCAGCTCGCGGCGCTGCACCTGCTCGCTCGGCAGGCCTCGGTGGCGCTCCGGAACGGCGAGCTCGTCGAGACGCTCCGGCGGATGCACCACGACCTCGACCACCAGGCCAAGCACGACGCGCTGACCGGGCTCCCCAACCGGACCGCGTTCGCCTCGACGCTCGACGCCGCGGTGCGTCACCCGGGTCCGCTGCCCGGGGCCACCGCCGTGCTGTTCCTCGACCTCGACGGGTTCAAGCCGGTGAACGACCTGCTCGGGCACGAGGCGGGCGACCGCCTGCTGCGGATCGTCGCCGCCCGCCTGCGGGGGGCGGTGCGCGCCGACGACGTCGTCGCCCGACTCGGCGGTGACGAGTTCACGGTCGTCATGCGCCGGTCCGGCGAGGAGGAGGTGCTGGCCGCCGCCCGGCGACTGGTGGACGTGGTCGCCGAACCGGTGGCGCTCGACGGCGACACCGTCCGTGTCGGGGTCTCCATCGGCATCGCGTCGCTGGCACCGGGACTCGACGGGGCCGAGCTCCTCCGACGTGCCGACGCCGCCATGTACCAGGCGAAGGCGGCGGGCCGCGGGACGGTGCTGCCCTATGTGGCGGAGCTCGACACCGCCGCCCAACGACGACTGCGGATCGCCGCCGACATCGAGGGCGCCGTGGCCGGTGACCTGCTGAACCTCCACTACCAGCCGATGTTCGATGCGCACCGACCGGAGTGCATCGTGGGCGTCGAGGCCCTGCTGCGCTGGGACCACCCGGCCCTCGGACCGGTGGCGCCCGACGAGATCCTCGAGGTGGCGCGCTCCCGTCGCCTCGCCCGCCCGCTCACACGGTGGATCCTCTCGAGGGCGATCCACGACCTCGCGTCGTTCCGAGGAGGGGAGCACTGGTCGCTGTCGGTGAACGTCGCGGCACACGAGCTCCGCGACCCGGCGTTCGTCGAGACGGTGGTCGCGACCCTGGCGGAGGGCGGCCTGGACCCGGGTCGCCTCTGGCTCGAGATCGGTGAGGCCGACGGGCTCGACCAGGACGGCCGCCCCCAACTGGACCGGCTCCGCTCCCACGGGGTGCGGCTGGTCATCGACGACTGGGGCCGCTCCGGCACCTCGCTGGCCCAGCTGGCGCTGCCGATCGATGCGATCAAGCTCGACCCGCGCCTGCTCGGCGGGGACGACGGCCTCAACCGGCTGATCATCGGCGGTCTCGCCGGCATCGCCGCCGAGCGTGGGGTGCTCCTCGTCGCCGAAGGGATCGAACGACCGGAGGACCTGGAGCTCGTGCGGAACGCAGGGTGCGGGTACGCGCAGGGGTACCTGCTCTCGCGTCCGTTGCCCGCCGCCGCCCTCGCCGGGCTGGCCACGTCCGGGAGCCGGCCATGACCGCCGACCGCCGCGTCGAGCCGGATCCGGGCGCGGACCGGGACATCGCCCGCCGGACGGCACAGCTGCTCGGCGCCGCGATGTCGCTGCTGTTCGTGTCCCTGCTGGTGGTGCAGCGGACCGAATCGGTGCTCGACCCGGCGGTGGCGGCCAGCGGCGCGTCGTTCGCCGCCGTCGGCGTGATCGAGCTCACCGACGACGACCAGGGCGCAGCCATGTTCGTCGGCGAGGAGCTCCTGCCCGGCGACGTCGTGGAGCGCTGCATCCGGGTCGACGACACCGGCACGGTCGCCGACGTCAGGGTGACCATGCAGGCGGCTGCGTCCGGGCCGCTGGCCGACGACCTCCGCCTCCGGGTCGTCGCCGGCGACGGTGGCGGCTTCGACGGCTGCGACGGCTTCGTCCCGGGCCCGGTCCTGTTCGAGGGTTCCCTCGCCGCGTTCGCGGCGGAGACGGCCGCCCACCCCCTCGTGGTGCTCGAACGGGTCCGCCCCGGCGCCTCGCGCACGGGGGCGGTCGAGGTCACGCTCCCGGACACGGCGGTGGGGGTCGAGGACGAGGAGGCCGAGGCCGAGTTCCGCTGGGTGGCGTCCGACGACTGAGGAAGACGGGGGAGGCCGAGGAGTGTCGGCAGACGGGTGGCGCCCTTGCCGCGGAGTATGGTCGGGGTCCCACCACCGCAGGAGGAACACCCATGCCGCAGCAGGTCCGGGGCGTCGTCGCCCGTGCCGCCGGGGAGCCCGTCTCGATCGAGCAGATCGTCATCCCGGATCCGGGTCCCGGCGAGGTGGTCGTGCAGGTCCAGGCGTGCGGGGTGTGCCACACCGACCTGCACTACAAGCTCGGCGGCATCAGCGACGACTTCCCGTTCCTGCTCGGCCACGAGGCGGCGGGCATCGTGGAGCAGGTCGGTCCCGGGGTCACCAACGTGGTGCCCGGCGACTTCGTCGTCCTGAACTGGCGTGCGGTGTGCGGCGACTGCAGGGCCTGCCGTCGCGGCCGCCCCTGGTACTGCTTCGCGACCCACAACGCCACCCAGAAGATGACCCTCGCCGACGGCACGCCGCTCAGCCCGGCGCTCGGCATCGGGGCGTTCGCCGAGAAGACGCTGGTCGCCGCCGGCCAGGCCACCAAGGTGGACCCGCGGGCCAAGCCCGAGGCCGCCGGCCTGCTCGGCTGCGGCGTGATGGCGGGCTTCGGTGCCGCTGCCTACACCGGGGGGGTGGGGCGGGGCGACACCGTGGCGGTGTTCGGCTGCGGCGGCGTCGGTGACGCCGCCATCGCCGCCTCGCGGCTCGCCGGCGCCCGCACGATCATCGCGGTCGACCTCGACCCCGCCAAGCTCGAGTGGGCCAAGGACTTCGGCGCCACCCACACCGTCGACGCCTCCAAGGAGAACGTCGTCGAGCGCGTCCGCGAGCTCACCGAGGGCTTCGGCGCCGACGTGTGCATCGAGGCGGTGGGCAACCCTGCGGTGCTCGAGCAGGCCTTCTTCGCCCGGGACCTCGCCGGCACGGTCGTGCAGGTGGGCGTGCCGAACCCGCAGATGAAGATGCCCGACCTCCCGATGATCGAGTTCTTCGGCCGGGGCGGTGCCCTCAAGCCGTCGTGGTACGGCGACTGCCTGCCGAGCCGCGACTTCCCCATGCTCGTCGACCTGTACCTGCAGGGTCGGTTCGACTTCGACCGCTTCATCAGCGAGACCATCGCCCTCGAGGACGTCGAGGCCGCCTTCCACAAGATGGAGGCGGGCGAGGTCCTGCGCTCCGTCGTCGTCCTCTGAGCGGGGGGACGGCATGACGCGCATCGACCACGTGGTGACCAGCGGGATCTTCAGCCTCGACGGCGAGGACTTCCAGGTCGACAACAACATCTGGATCGTCGGCGACGACCGTGAGGTCGTGGTCGTGGACGCCGCCCACGACCACCGGCCGATCCTCGCCGGCATCGGCGGCCGCAAGGTCAAGGCCGTGATCTGCACCCACGGCCACAACGACCACATCAACGCGGCCGCCGCCCTGGCGGAGGAGACCGGCGCACCCATCTGGCTCCACCCCGAGGACGCCATGCTCTGGGAGGTCGTCTACCCGGATCGTCGGATCGACGCCCCGCTCGCCGACGGCGCGCTGATC
>JBEIGA010000076.1:0-14819 GCA_040382135.1 Acidimicrobiales bacterium | reverse complement strand
CGTAGCGGTCGTCGGCCTGCCGGCCGGAGAGGCCGCGGTCGCCGGCGCCGCCCTAGTCGGCGCGCTTGCGGTAGCTCATCAGGGTCACCATCCAGACCGGCCCCGCGTGCTCGGCCGGGGTGGTGGCGAGGCGGATCCCGTAGGCGGGGTCCACGGTGCCGTAGACGGGGTCAGGCATCGGGGCCTCCGGTGGCGGCGATGAAGCGGACGATCACGTCGGCGAGCTCCGCGGGCCGGTCCTCCTGGAGGAAGTGCCCGGCCCCCGCGATGGTGGGGTGGTCGAGGCCGGCGGCGCCCGGGACCTTGGCGCGGAACGGCGCGTCGCCGCCCTTGGTGATGGGGTCCCGGTCGCTGAAGGCGAGGAGGAACGGGCGCTCGAAGCGGGACAGCACCTCCCAGGCGGCCTCGTTGTCGGCGGTTGCGGGATCGTCGGAGGACGTGGGCACCAGCGAGGGGAAGATCCGGGCGCCGGCGGTGAAGGCGTCGTCGGGGAAGGGAGCGTCGTAGGCGGCCACGACCTCCGGGGGGAGGTCGCCGGCGCAGCCGCCGTTGACGATCGCCCCGATCGGGAACGCCGGGGACTCCCGGCTGAACCGCTGCCACTGGAGGAACGCGTCGCTCGCAGGGCCGTGGCCGGTCGGGAGCCCGGAGTTCCCGAGGACCACCCGGGCGTACCGCTCCGGCTCCAGGGCGAGGAGGCGCAGACCGATCAGCCCACCCCAGTCCTGCCCGAAGAAGGTGATGTCGCGCAGGTCGAGGACGTCGAAGAGGACCGAGCGCATCCAGGCGACGTGCCGGCCGTAGGTGTAGTCGGTCTGCTCGGCGGGCTTGTCGCTGCGGCCGAACCCGACCAGGTCCGGTGCGATCACCCGGTGTCCGGCGGCGACCAGCGGCGGGATCATGCGACGGTAGAGGAAGCACCACGAGGGCTCACCGTGCATGAGCAGCACGGGTGCGGCGTCCGCCGGACCCTCGTCGAGGTGGTGGACGCGCAGGGTGCCACCGTCGCCGTCGGGGATCTCGACGTAGTGCGGGGCGAACGGGAACTCGGGCAGGCCGGCGAACCGGTCGTCCGGGGTGCGCAGGACCCTCACGGGTGCCTCCTGGGGTGCGTGGATCGGTTCACTGGCGGGCCATGCCGGCGCGGGCGGCCGCCTCGTCGGCACCCGGTGCCCGGGGGGAGACGAGCTGGATGGTGAGCTCGTGCAGGGTCCCGGTGAAGGGGAACGGCGCGCGGTAGCGGGGGGACACCGGCGAGCCGTGGTCGCGGCCGATGCTCGATCCCACCGAGGAGATCATCTGCATGCAGAAGGGGATGGCGGCGGAACCGGCCTCCCGGCCGTCGACGACGAGCGACGCGGTGGCGGTGCGCCCGGCGCCCCGGCGGAACAGGAGGCCGAGCTCGTGCTCACCCTCGCCGACGGGCACCTCGGACTCGAGGACGGTGTGGTCGAAGAAGGCGTTGTAGTCGAGGACCAGCCGTCCGTTCTGGACGAAGAGCGTCACCCCGGCGCTCGCCGTCCCGGTGGCGAAGAGGACGCCCTCGTCGCCCGCGGCGGCCGTGACCCGCGCGACGAGGTCGAAGCTCCGACCGCCGATGGCGGCGGACGCCTGCGCCGGGATCGGCGACATGGGCGGGCGATAACGGTAGCGGCGGTCTGCGGGGTGCGGGGAGCGGTCCCGGAAGCGGGCGCCGAAGAGCTCCACGAGACGGTCGTCGAGCGGGAGGACCCCGTGCCGCTCCGCCTCCTCCCACCACAGCGCGACGAGCTCCCGGAGGCGATCCGGTTCCTCGGCGGTGAGATCGCGACACTCCGACGGGTCGTGGCCGAGGTGGTACAGCTCCCAGGGCTCGGTGTCGTAGTCGGCGCCGGAGACGTGCCGGCAGACGGCCTTCCACGGGCCGTCCACGATGGCCCGGCTACCGCCGTTCTCGAAGTACTGGCGGGTGTTCGCCGCCGGCGCGTCGGCGTCGTGGAGGACAGCGGCGAACGTGCGGCCGGTGACGGGCAGCTGGTCGAGACCCCGGTACGCGGTGGGGGCCTCGATGCCCAGCAGGTCGTACAGCGTGGGAGCGAGGTCCGAGACGTGGGCGAACTGGTGGCGCAGGGTGCCGGCGCCGGCGGGGTCGAGGCCGGCCGGCCAGTGCACGATCAGCGGGACGTGGACCCCGCCTTCGTGGGTGTTCTGCTTGTACCAGCGGAACGGGGTGTTGCCCGCCTGGGCCCAGCCCCACGGGTAGTTGGTGTGACTGTCGGGCCCGCCGATGTCGTCGATGCGCTCGATCGCCTGGTCGGGCGTCTCGAGGATGCCGTTGAAGAACTTCATCTCGTGCATGACCCCGTACGGTCCGCCCTCCTGGGATGCGCCGTTGTCGGCGAGCACGACGAGGATCGTGTTGTCGAGCCGGCCGAGGTGACGGAGCCCGTCGACCAGCCTGCCGATCTGGGCGTCGGTGTGGTCGAGGAAGGCGGCGAAGGCCTCCTGGAGACGGGCGGCGAGCCGGCGCTCGACCTCGGGCAGCTCGTCCCAGGCGGCCACGCCCGGGTTCCGGGGGGCGAGCGCGGTGTGCGCCGGGACGATCCCCTCCGCGACCTGCCGGGCGAACCAGCGCTCCCGCGCCGCGTCCCAGCCGTCGTCGAAACGTCCGCGGTACTTGGCCAGGTACTCGGGAGGAGCCTGGTGCGGGGCGTGGGTGGCGCCGAAGGGCAGGTACAGCAGGAACGGACGGTCCGGGCGGACGCCGACGGCGTCGGCGACCATGGCGAGGGCGCGGTCGACGAGGTCTTCGGAGAGGTGGTAGCCGTCCTCGGGCCCTCCCGGCGGATCGACGGGGTGGTTGTCGGCCACGAGGTCGGGGTGGAACTGGTCGGTCTCACCCTCGAGGAAGCCGTAGAAGCGGTCGAACCCGCGGGCGAGCGGCCAGTGCTCGAAGGGCCCGGCGGCGGAGCACTGCTCCATCGGCGCCAGGTGCCACTTCCCGACGCAGAAGGTGGCGTAGCCGGCGTCCCGGAGCACCTCGGCGAGGGTGGCGGCGTGGGGGGTGATGTGGCCGAGCTGGTTCGGGTACCCGGTGCGGAAGTTGGCGATCGACCGCATGCCGACGGCGTGGTTCGCCCGTCCGGTGAGCAGGGCGGCGCGGGTCGGCGAGCAGAGCGGCGTGACGTGGAAGTTGGTGAACCGCAGTCCGGCGGCGGCGAGCGCGTCGAGCGCCGGGGTCTCGATGTCCGAGCCGAAGCAGCCGAGCTGGGCGAAGCCGGTGTCGTCGAGCAGGACGATGACGACGTCCGGTGACCCCTCGGGCGGGACGGGCGGATCGTCGTACCAGGGTTCCGAGTCGGCGATGGTGCGTCCGATGGTGCCCTCGAACCGGGCGGGCCTCGTCATGCGCGCACGCTAGGACCGGCTCCGACCCCTCGCAAGGACGGCGGCAGGCCCGGTGGCGGCACGGCGCGGGTGTTCGACCGGTGGCCTCAGCCCTCGGCCTCGGCCTGGGCCTTCGCCCAGCGGTAGTCGGCCTTCCCGGCCGGGCTGCGGACGAGCTTCTCCCGGAACACGACCGCCTTCGGCAGCTTGTACCGGGCGATGTGGGTCGACGCGTGCTCGCACAGCTCCTCGGCGGTGGCGTCGGAGCCGGGCCGCAGCGCGACCACGGCCACGACCTCCTGGCCCCAGCGTTCGCTCGGGCGACCGGTCACCACCACGTCGGCCACCGCCGGGTGCGACGCGATCGCCATCTCGACCTCCTCGGCGAAGATCTTCTCGCCGCCGGAGTTGATCGTGACCGAGTCCCGGCCGAGCAGCTCGATGGCGCCGTCGGTGCGCCGGCGGGCCCGATCGCCGGGGATGGAGTAGCGGATGCCGTCGATGACCGGGAAGGTCGCCGCGGTCTTCGCCTCGTCGCCCTTGTACCCGAGCGGGACCCAGCCGCCCTGGGCGAGCCAGCCCTGCTCGTCCTCGCCGGGCTCGAGGAGCCGGTCCCGCTCGGCGGACACCACGCAGGCCTCGGGGCTCGGGGTGAAGGTGCCCGTGCCCACGTTGCCGCTGGTGGAGACGTGGGTCATCTGGGCGCCGCTCTCCGAGGACCCCATGCCGTCGGTGATGAACAGGTGGGGCAGCAGCTCGAGGATGCGCTGCTTGAGCGACGGCGAGAGGGGCGCGCCGCCGTTCGCCCACGCGAACAGGGACGACACGTCGGCCGTGCCCTTCGCGATCTCGTCGACGATCGGTCGGGCCATGGCGTCGCCGACGGCGGCCACCACGATCGGCTTCTCCCGCTCGATGGTGCGGACCACGTCCACCGGGTCGAGGTGCTCGACGGTGTCGGGGAAGATGGCGGCGTTGCCGCCGGCGAGGCAGTTGTAGACGGCCCACTGGGCGGCGCCGTGCATGAGCGGCGGCAGGATCAGCAGCCGGGTCGGGTTCGCGGCGCGCACCCGCTCGACGAGCTCCTCGTAGCTCGAGACGGACTCGGTGCTGCCGAGGGGCCGCCCGCCCATCGCCGACATGAAGATGTCGTGCTGGCGCCACAGCACGCCCTTGGGCATGCCGGTGGTGCCACCGGTGTAGAGGACGTACAGGTCGTCCGGGGACGGCTCGACGGGCGGCGGCTCGGGCGAGGCGCCGGCGAGGGCCTCCTCGTAGTCGACGGCGCCCGGCAGCAGGGCGTTGCCGGAGCCGTCCTCGATCTGGAGGAGCACCCGCAGCGCGGGGAGCTCGTCGCGGATCTCGGCGACCCGGGGGGCGAAGGCGGCGTGGTAGATCAGCGCGGTCGCTCCGGCGTCGCGCAGCAGGTAGACGAGCTCGTCGTGCACGTAGCGGTAGTTGACGTTGAACGGCGCCACCCGGGCCCGGTAGGAGCCCATCATCGACTCGAGCCACTCGTGGCCGTTGTGGGCGTAGATGCCGAGCAGGTCCTGGCCGACCTCGTGGCCGGCGAGCTGGGAGCGCTCGGCGTGGCAGCCGAGCCCCTGGGCGTGGAGGTAGGAAGCGAGCCGGGTCGCCCGCCCCACCAGCTCGCCCTGGGTGAAGGTGCGCCCCCGGTGGACGATCAGCGGCCGGTCGGGGAACTCGGCGGCGACGGTCTCGGCGACGGTGGCGAGGTTGAACTGCGTCATCCCCCCATGATCCCCGACGGGACGGGGGCGGGGGTGATCGAGACGGCGACGTTGCTCATGCGGGGCATGCCGGTGATGCGGTCGAAGTCGGCGTCGACGCGGGTGAGGCGGGACGTGTTGGTGCCGGCCTCCCGGAACGCGGCGTCGCCGGCGAGGACGTCGCCATAGGCGTGGGTCATCGAGACGCAACCGCGTCGGAGGGTGGGGTCGGCCTCGACGACGGCGAGCACGGCGCCGCGATCGCTCTCGAGTCGGGCTGCGTCGCCGGGGGCGAGGCCGAGGTCGGCGAGGTCGTCGGGGTGCAGGAAGGCCGGGTTGTACGGGGTGCGGCGCATCTTCGGCAGGTCGAGGCCCGACGAGTTGAGCGCGCCGACGTGCCGGCGGCACAGCATCCGGAAGGGCCGGTCGGGGTCGTGGGGCCACCAGACGTGCTCGGCCGCGTCGGCGAGCTCGGCGAGCAGCTCCGCGTTGCCGACGTCGAGGCGGCCGGTGTGGCCCGGGTCGGCGGGCTCGACGAGGACCGGCTCGGCGTCGTACACGGCGCCGGCGGGCTGCCGGCGCACCTCGTCGAGCGGGACCCGGGAGTTGCGGTAGAGGTGGTCGAGCAGGTCGTCGAGGGTCGGGTCCTCGGGGGAGACCGCGTCGGGGCCGGTGAGCCGCAGCGGCTCCTGGTCGGGACGGGCGAAGTTCGGCGGCAGCTCCACGGTCACGCCCATGCGTCGGGCGACACCCAGCACGAACGCCCACTCGTCGACGACCTCGGCGCCCTCCGGCGGACGGGCCACGGCCGGCGTGTACTGGGCGTAGGGGACCGGCAGGCCGAAGCCGGTGGCGTACCAGACCATGCTCTCGGACGTGTACGTGCTGCCGGTGAGCTCGAGGGTGAGCTTGGGCGCGACGACGTAGTGGGCCAGGCGGGCCGTGGCCGACAGCTTGATGTCGAAGGTGACGAGCAGGTCGAGGCCCCGCAGGGCCGCCAGGGTGAGGTCGTGGTCCGGCCAGGCGGCGGCCGGGTTGCCGCCGAGCACGAGCAGCGCCCGGACCTGCCCCGGTCCCTCGGTGAGGATCTCCTCGGGAAGAGCGGCGGTGGAGAGGCCGCACGCCGCGTCGGCGAGACCGCGGACCCGGAGCTGCTCGCCGTACCCGTAGGCCGGCCAGGGCGGGGTGGCCTGCGCCTTGTGCGGCATCGTGGGCAGGAGGACGCCGGGGTTCCAGAGCGGTTCGCCCGCCCGCAGCCAGCGGCCGCACACGGTGTTGAGCACCATGACGAGGTATTCGAGCAGGGTGCTGCCCCGGCCGGTGAGGCTCGGTCCGGTGCCCGAGGTGGCGACGCCGCGCTTGGCCCCGCCGAAGCGGTGCGCGCACTCGACGAGCTCCTCGGCGGTGATGCCGGCCCGGGCGGCGACGTGCTCGGGCGTGAACGGGGCGACCGCAGCGCGCAGCGCCTCGGTGCCCGCGACGTGGTCGGCCACGAAGGCCCCGTCGTGCAGCCCGTCGCGGAGGATCACGTGCAGGAGCCCGGCGACGATGGCGATGTCCTCGCCCGGCAGGGGCTGGAGGTGCAGGTCCGCCGCTGCGGCGGTCTCGGTGCGACGGGGGTCGATCACGAGGAGCTCGAACCCTCGGGCCTTGGCCTCGCGCACCCGGCGCACGGGGTCGGGGTTCGGGATGCCGCCGGAGAGGGCCACGAACGGGTTGCCGCCGATGAGCAGGGCGACGTCGGCGTCGTCGAACCCCTGCGGCGGCGCGCCCCAGGTGCCGTGCATGGCCTGGGCGACGGCCTTGCCGGGCTGGTCGATGGTGTTGCTGTCGAACCGCATCGGCGAGCCGAGCGCCTTCAGGAACGCCAGCAGGACCGGCTTCGCCGCCGGGTTCCGGCTGGCGCAGGTGCCCGTGTAGACGGCCACGGACCGGGGGCCGTGCTCGGCGACGATCGCAGCGAGCCGGGCGGCGACCTCGTCCATGGCCTGCTCGACCGGGACCGGCTCGTGGGTCCCGTCGTCGCGGCGCCGCATCGTGTGCAGCAGCCGCTCGGGGTGGCGGTGCTGCTCGGGGAGCTGCCGGCCCTTCTCGCAGGTGAAGCCCCCGTAGACGGGGTTGCTGCGGTCGCCGCGCACCCGGACCGGTGCGCCGTCGTCGTCGACGTCGACGAGGACGGCGCAGCCGGCGTGGCAGAAGCGGCAGATCGACGGGTGGGTCGTGGGCACGGTCCGGACACTAACCGGGGCCGGTCCGCTCGGGAACGGGCCGGCTGTGCCCGGGGTCAGGGGAGGGCACCACCGACGAGGACCCCGCCGAGCAGGACCGCTGCGGGAGGGTGGTCGGCCAGGGCGCCGATGTCGGCGGAGGGGTCGCCGTCGACGACGAGGAGGTCCGCGAGCGATCCCGGCGTGATCGTCCCGGCCCCCGGAGCGCCGCGGTGGAGGAGCTCGCCGCCGTTCCTCGTGGCCCACCGCAGCACGGTGAGGGGGTCGATGCCGACGTCCTCGACGTACGTGTGGAGCTCACCGCCGTAGGCGCCGTGGGGGAAGCCCACCGCGCCGTAGTCGTCGCCGAGCACGATCCGCACGCCGGCCGCGTCGGCGCGGGGCAGCATCTCGTACATGCGCTCGAGGTCGGCGCGGATGGCGTCGGCGCCGAACCCGAAGCCGGAGCCGAACCGGGCGAGGAACGTCTTCGGGAAGTGGACGCTCGGCACGATGGTGGTGCCGGTCTCGACCAGCGCGGCGACGACCTCGTCGTCGAGGTCGTCGCAGTGGTCGATCACGTCCATGCCCAGCTCGATCGCCAGCATGATCGCCCGCTTGCTGACGACGTGACCGCGGACGAGGACCCCGCGGGCGTGGGCCGTCTCGATCGCTGCGGCGAGCTCGTCGCGGGTCATCTCCATGCGGTCTCGGGGGGCGGTGACGCCGTGCCCTCCGGTGACGAACAGCTTGATCACCTCGGCGCCGCGCTTGATCTCCTCCCGGACCCCGAGGCGGAAGCCGTCCGCGCCGTCGCACAGGCGGACGGCGCCGGCGGACGCGACGTTCCAGTACCAGGGTGAGCTGTCGTTGGCGTGCCCGGTGGTGCTGAGCTCCCGGCCGCAGGGCAGGAAGCGCGGGCCCGGGACCAACCCGTCCCGGATCGCCCGGGTGACGCCGGCCTCGACGTCGTTCGCGCCTCCCGCGCCGATCGCACCCGTGTACCCGGCACGGAGCGCTCCCTGCAGGTGGGTGAGCGACAGCAGCGCCTGGTAGGCCGGCGGGTACTCGTTGCCGTAGGGGGCTCGTGTGGCCCCGAGCTCGTGGTACGTGGAGTGGAAGTGGCAGCTCACCATCCCGGGCATGAGGGTCCGCCCGGCGAGGTCGACCACCCGGTCGTCGGGCTCCTCGCCGACGAGCTCCCCGTCCGCGCACACCGCAGCGATGCGATCGCCGTCGACCACCACCGTCGTGCCGGGTCGAGCCGGGTGCTCCCCGTCGAGGAGCCGGGCGCCCCTGAGGACGAGCCGTGCCACGGCGGCCTACACGTACTGCCAGCGCCGGGTGGGACCGGTGCCGGGCGGGCGCTCGATGACCTGGACGTCCAGCCAGATGGGGAGCAGGTACTTGAAGTAGAAGGCGTGGATCGTGGCGGTCGGGTACACGGAGTCGTCGTAGAGCTTGAGCTGCATGCGCGGGTCGCGCGCCTGGAGAGCCTGGCAGGTGGCCAGCACCTCGTCGACCTCGGCCCGGGTCTCGTAGAGGAGGCCCAGGTGGTCGTAGCCGGGCGAGGACATCGGGCGCTCGTGCTCGGCGACCAGGATGAACTGGCCGTCGTCCACGTGCATGATGAACTGCATCCCCGGGATCTCCGGCACGTCGAGGTCGTGGCAGTCCCAGCCGAGCACGCCGCCGTAGAAGGCGGCCAGGTCCGCCCGCAGGGTGGCGTCGAGCGCCCCCGGCGCGACGGTCAGCTCGACATGGTTGAAGCGCGGCCCCATCGGATCCCCCCGGTGCTCAGGTCTCCGGTCGTTCTAGCAGCACATGCCGCGAGAATGGTCGGGAGAACAAGGGGGGCGTCGTGCCGGCGAGCAGTCACCATGTCGCGTGCATCACGGACGATCCGGAGGCGGTGCACGAGTTCCTCACCGGGGTGGTGGGGCTCGACGTGCACCTCGAGTTCCGGGTGTCCGGCGAGAGCATGGCCGAGACCGCGGGGTGGCCCCCGAGCGACGGCACCACCGTGCGCATGTACGGGCGGCCACCGGCGGGGATCGTGGAGGTGATCGCCGTGCCGCCCGAGCTGCTCGGCGTGATCCCGCCGCGGATCTGGCTCGTGTCGTTCGCGACCGCCGACGTGGTGCCGTTCGTGGAACGGGCGCGTCGACAGGGGCTCGCCCCGACCGACCCGGCGGTCACGACCGGCGACGTGGACCTCACCACGGCCTTCGTGGACGTGGGCGGCATCACCTGGGAGTTCGTCCGCTTCGGCTGAGCTCCGCCGGCGCGGGTCAGGCGACCTCGGCGGCGGGGGCGGTGAACTGCGAGTTGTAGAGGGCGAAGTAGGCGCCGCCCCGGGCGAGGAGCTCGGTGTGGTTCCCCTGCTCGACGATGCGGCCGCCGTCCATCACCAGGATCACGTCGGCGTCGCGGATCGTGGACAGGCGGTGGGCGATCATGAAGCTCGTGCGGTTCGACCGGAGGGCCGCCATCGCCCGCTGGATCAGCACCTCGGTGCGGGTGTCGACCGAGCTGGTGGCCTCGTCGAGGATCAGGATCGTGGGATCGGCGAGGAACGCCCGGGCGATGGTGACCAGCTGCCGCTCGCCCTGGCTGACGTTCGAGCCCTCGTCGTCGACGACCGTGTCGTACCCGTCGG
This sequence comes from Acidimicrobiales bacterium, assembly GCA_040382135.1. Lineage (GTDB taxonomy): Bacteria > Actinomycetota > Acidimicrobiia > Acidimicrobiales > JBEIGA01 > JBEIGA01. The sequence goes on along the minus strand of JBEIGA010000076.1, from coordinate 4,857 downwards.
GGAGGGCGCGCACGAAGCGGTCGACGTAGGTGGCCCGGGCCGCGGCGAGCATCTCCTCCTCGGAGGCGGCCGGGTTGCCGTAGAGGATGTTCTCGCGGATGGTCCCGCCGAACAGCCAGGCGTCCTGCAGCACCATGCCCATGTGGCCGCGCAGCTCCGCCCGGGGCATCTCGGCGATGTCGCGGCCGTCGAGCAGGATGCGCCCTCCGTCGAGCTCGTAGAAGCGCATCAGCAGGTTGACCAGCGTGGTCTTGCCGGCGCCGGTCGGCCCGACGATCGCCACGGAGCGGCCGGGCTCGGCCACGAGCGAGAGGTCATCGATGAGCCGCTTCGCCGGGTCGTAGGAGAACGTGACGTGCTCGAACTCGACCCGCCCGCGGGCAGGTGCCGGCTCGCCGTGGTCGACCTCCTCGGTCTGCTCCGGCGCGTCGAGGAGCTCGAAGACCCGCTCTGCCGAGGCGATCCCGGACTGCAGGATGTTGGCCATCGACGCGAGCGTGGTGAGGGGCATGCTGAACTGACGGGAGTACTGGATGAACGCCTGCACGTCGCCGAGCGACATGGCCCCGGACGAGACCCGCAGACCGCCGATGACGGCGACGAGGACGTAGTTCAGGTTGCCGAGGAACATCATGGCGGGCTGGATCGTGCCGGAGATGAACTGAGCCCCGAAGCTCGCCTCGTAGAGGTGCTCGTTCTCCTCGTCGAAGCGCCGCTCCTCGTCGGCCTGACGCCCGAACGCCTTCACGAGGGCGTGTCCGGTGAAGACCTCCTCGACCCGGGCGTTGAGCGCGCCGGTGTGGCGCCACTGGGCGATGAAGCGGGCGCGGGACCGCTTGGTGATCGCCTTCACGGTCAGCAGCGAGAGCGGGATCGTGATCAGCGCGACCAGGGCGAGCAGCCAGGAGATCCAGAACATCATCGCCAGCACGCCGACGAGCGTGAGCGTGTTGGTGAGCATCATCGACATCGTCTGCTGGAGGCTCTGGGCCACGTTGTCGATGTCGTTGGTGACCCGGCTCAGGAGGTCGCCGCGGGGTTGGCGGTCGATGTAGCCGAGCGGCAGCCGGTGCAGCTTGTCCTCGACGTCGGCGCGCAGGGTGCGCATGGTGCGCTGCACCACCCCGGCGAGGATGAACGACTGCAGCCACTGCAGCAGCGACGACCCGGCGTACAGGCCGGCGGCGAGCCAGAGCGTGCGGTGCAGGGCGCCGAAGTCGATGCCCTGGTCGCTGCGGAGCCCGTCGAAGAGGATGTCGGTGGCGCGGCCGAGGATGCGGGGGCCGACGACGGCCATCGAGACGCCGGCGACGGCGAGCACGACCACGGCGAGCACGCCGCTGCGGTCGGGGCGCAGTCGGCCGAGCAGCCGGCGGGCGGAGGCGCCGAAGTCCTCGGAACGCTCCACCGGCATGCCGGCGGTCATCATCCGGCCGCCCGGGCCGGGAGGGGCCATGGCCCGGGTGCGGGACACCTGGCCCGAGGGTGCGGGGGAGTCGCTCATGCCGCCGCCTCCTGGGCCGAGGCCTGCGACGCCACGATCTCGGCGTAGGTGGGGCACACGTCGAGGAGCTCGTCGTGGGTGCCGAGACCGACGGCCTCACCGTCCTCGAGGACGAGGATGCGGTCGGCGTTGCGGATGGTCGAGACCCGCTGGGCGACGATCAGCACCGCGGCGTCCACCGTGACGGGCGCGAGCGCGGCGCGCAGCCGCGCGTCGGTGGCGAGGTCGAGCGCCGAGAACGAGTCGTCGAACAGGTAGATCTCGGGTCGGTGGACGATCGCCCGGGCGATGGCGAGCCGTTGGCGCTGGCCGCCCGACACGTTGGTGCCGCCCTGGTCGATGGGGGAGTCGAGGCCCTCGGACATGGCCCGGACGAAGTCGGCGGCCTGGGCGATCTCGAGGCACTCCCAGAGCTCGTCGTCGGTGGCGTCGGCCCGGCCGAAGCGCAGGTTCGACGCCACCGTGCCGGAGAACAGGTAGGGACGCTGGGGTACCAGGCCGATCCGGCTCCAGAGGACCTCGGGGGCGAGGTCCCGCACGTCGACGCCGTCGACGAGCACGCTGCCGGTGGTGGCGTCGAAGAGGCGGGGCACCAGCTGCAGCAACGTGGTCTTGCCCGACCCGGTGCTGCCGATGATCGCCGTCGTCTCACCCGCCCGCGTGGTCAGGGAGACGTCCGACAGGACGGGCTCCTCGGCGCCCGGGTACCGGAAGCCCACGCCGCGGAGCTCGAGCAGGCCGCGCTCGCGGACCTCGGTCACCGGGCTCGCCGCAGGGACGACGGAGGTCTCGGTGTCGAGCACCTCGGCGATGCGGTCGGCGCTGACCGCGGCCCGCGGGATCATCATCACCACGAAGCTCGCCATCATCACCGACATCAGGATCTGCACGAGGTAGCTGAGGAAGGCGACGAGGGCGCCGATCTGCATGGCCCCGTCGGCGATGCGGTCGGCGCCGATCCAGACCGCACCGGTCATGGACAGGTTCATCACGAGCATGACGGTGGGGAACATCACCGCCATGAGCCGGCCGGCACGCAGCGAGGTGGCGGTGAGGTCGTCGTTCGCCTTCCCGAAGCGGGCGGCTTCGTGAGGCTCCCGGACGAACGCCCGCACGACCCTGATGCCGATGATCTGCTCCCGGAGGATGCGGTTCACCGCGTCGATCCGCTCCTGCATCAAGCGGAACTGGGGGACCATCCGGGTGACGACGATGCCGATCGGGATCATCAGGGCGGGGACGCTGACGAGGAGCATCGAGGAGAGCCCGACGTCCTCGCGGACGGCCATGAACACGCCGCCGACCATCATGATCGGCGCGGCCACGAGCATCGTCGCGCCCATGACGACGAGCATCTGGACCTGCTGCACGTCGTTGGTGATGCGGGTGATGAGCGAGGGTGACCCGAAGCGGTTCACCTCGCGGGCCGAGTAGCCGGTGACCTGGTGGAACAGGTCGCGCCGGACGTCGCGGCCGAAACCCATGGCGAGGCGGGCGGCGAAGTAGACGGCCCCGACGGACAGCGCCATCTGGACCAGGGTCACCGCGAGCATCAGGGCACCGGTGCGCCAGATGAAGGGTTGATCGTCGAGCACGATGCCCTGGTCGATGATCCGTCCGTTGAGGTTCGGGAGGTACAGGGTGGCGACGGTCTGGCCGAACTGCAGGACCACCACACCGACGATCGCCGCCCGGTAGCCGCCGAGGTAGCGGCGGAGGAGGTTCGTCAGCACGAGCGCCCTCCGACCACGACCGGCGCAGGGGTCGGGGTGAGGTTGCGGGCCAGCACGTCGAGCGCCTCGAGCACCTCGGGGAGCCGCTCCCGCCCCCCGGGGCCGTGCAGCTCGACGAGCAGCTGTTCGAGCGCCTTGGTGGCCGGGCGGTCCGGCTGACGCCGCCGGGGGCGCGCGTGGGCCGGGCGCACCAGGGTGCGGCGGCGGTCGGCGGGGTCCGTGGTGGTGAGCAGTGCGCCGCTCTCGCGGAGCCGCGCGACCGCGCCGGACACGATGCTCTGGGGGAGACCGGTGCGCTCGACGATCTGGCCGATGGTGGCGTCGGGGTGCTCGTAGACGTCGACGAGGACGATGCGGACGCCGGTGGGCAGGTCGCGGAAGCCGGCGTCGGGCGTGGCGTGCACCCCGAGCTTCATGAGCCGCCTGCCGAGGCGGAAGAGCTCAGGACCGTTCATATCGGGAACGATAGATCGGTCCCGATGGAATGTCGCGAGGCGGCGGCTCCGGGAGACGCCTGCCACACGCGCGTTCAGTCGGCGGAGCCGGCCTTCTTCCCCGTCATGAGGTTTTCGGCGAGCAGGTAGGTGGGCGCGCTCTGGGTCACCATGGACTCGGCCCGCGCCCGGACCTTCTCCCAGGTGACGTCGCTCGGCGCCGAGATCCAGAAGACGTCGTCGCGGATGCCCTCGAAGCAGATGTCGGCCACCTCGGACAGGGGCGCGAACACCACGTCCTGACCGGCGGCCTTCGCCCGGTTCATGAACAGCGACAGGCTGTCGCGGCCCTCCTTGGGCGGGGCGCCCGGCCGGTCGTAGCGGTCGGGCCGGTTGGCGCCGGGTCGCCAGATGCCGGTGTTCAGCAGACCGGGCGTGCGGGTCGACGGGTAGAGGAGCGAGGCGCCGACCTTCGCGTCGATCTGGCGGAGCTGGCCCCAGAGGCACTCGGTGATGGTCGTGACCGCCGCCTTGGTGGTGGCGTACACCGCGCTGTTGACGAGCGGGTAGAAGCCGCCGTTGCCCGAGGTGGTGTTGACGACGTGGCCATCCTCGTCCTGGGCGAGCAGGGTGGGCACGAAGGCGTTGATGCCGTTGATCACGCCCATGACGTTCACGTCGAGCGACCAGCGCCAGTCGTTGACGTGGTGCTCCCACATGTGGCCCTCGGAACCGGAGCCGATGCCGGCGTTGTTGCAGACCACGTGGACCTTGCCGAACGCCTCGAGCGTGGCGTCGCGGAGCGCCTCGACGGAGGCGAGGTCGGTGACGTCGGTGACCACGCCGATGACGTCGTGGCCCTGCGCGCTGAGCTCGGCGGTGGTCTGCTCGACCAGATCGGGCACCACGTCGGAGACGACGGCCTTCATGCCCTCGGCGCAGAAGCGCTCGACCAGCGCCTTGCCGATCCCGCCGCCGCTGCCGGTCACGACCGCGACCTTGCCCGCGAAGTCCTTCATCGACGTGGTCCCCCTGTGGTTCGTCCCCCGGGCCGCGTCGGGCGACCCGGGAGCAGTCTCCCCGTCGTCGCAGAGGCCCGCAAGCCGCTCGGGCCGTTCGACCCTGGGGATGCGCGGACCACCCGGGGCAGGCTGGCGTCGACGAGGGGAGTGGCGGGTGTTCCCTG
>JBEIGA010000075.1:0-14895 GCA_040382135.1 Acidimicrobiales bacterium | reverse complement strand
GGCGATCCGCACACCGCGCCCCCGCCGCGGCGGCCGTTCCTCGCCGAGGTCGGCGCGGGGCCGGGCCGGCTCCGCATCGGCGTCCTGTCCACGAAGCCCGACGGCTCGCCCGTCCACCCCGAGTGCGCCGCCGCGGTCGCCGGTGCCGCCGCAGCGCTCACCGCCCTGGGGCACACGGTCGACGCAGGCCACCCCGAGGGTCTCGACGACGGCGGCATGCGGTCGGGGTTCGGCATCGTCACCGCCGTCCACATCGCCTCGGAGATCGCCCGGCTCGAGCGCCTCCTCGGCGAGCCGATCGACCTCGCCGAGCTGGAGCCCATGAACCGAGCCAGCGCCGAGGGCGGCCGCATGATCACCGGGCTGCAGCTCCTCGAGGCCCGCGCCGCCATGGAGGCCGCCGGTCGTCGCATCGCCGCATGGTGGGCCGAGGGCTGGGATCTCCTGCTCACCCCGACCTCCGCTGCGATACCGGCGGTGATCGGCGACATGGGGCCGCTCGCCCCGGACCCGATCGCCGGCGGCATGCTCGACCACGTGGCCTTCACCACCGCCTTCGACGTGACCGGCCAGCCGGCGGTGTCACTGCCGCTGCACTGGACCCCCGACGGGTTGCCCGTCGGCGTGCAGCTCGTCGCCGCCTTCGGCCGGGAGGACCTGCTGCTGCGGGTGGCCTCGCAGCTCGAGGTCGCCGTCCCGTGGGCGGACCGCCACCCGCCGGTGCCCGGGGCCGCATGACCCTGCGGGCACCTGCCGTGGCCTCCCGGGCGCGACCGCTCCTGCTCGGCGCGGCCGGCGTGGGGGCCCTGCTGCTGCTCAGCAGCGACGACGGCCCGGTCCTCTGCCCGTTCCGCCGGATCACCGGCATCCCCTGCGCCGGTTGCGGCCTCACCCGCTGCGCCGGGGAGCTGGCGAGGCTCGACGTCACCGGCGCCTTCGGGGTCCACCCGCTCGGCCCGGTCGTGCTGGCTCAGCTCGTCGTCGTGCTCGCGCTGTGGCTGGTGCGCCCGGAACGGGTCCGGGAGCGCTGGGTCGTCCCCCTCGTCGTGGCCAACGGTGTGGCGCTCTTCGCGGTCTGGCTCCTCCGCCTCGCCACCGGCGACATCCCGATCTGACCGACCCTCCCTGCTCGAAGCGCTCAGGCCAGGTAGGCGGCGCGCAGGGCGGCGAGGCCGTCCTCGCCGAGGTCGAGGCCCTCGACCAGGTAGCCGTGCACGGACCCCCACCCCTCCTCGCAGGCGGCGACGGAGGCCTCGAGGTACGTGGCCCGCACCTCGACGAACGGGCCGAGGATCTCCGGGGCGATCCCTCGGGAGGCCATCGCGGCGATGGTCTGCTCCACCCGGCGGTGGTGGTTGCTCTCGAGGTAGTGGGCGGTGACGTGGTCGTCGGCGACGCCCAGGGCGAACAGCAGGATCGACGCCGCCCACCCGGCCCGGTCCTTCCCTGCGGTGCAGTGGAACAGGAAGGTGCCCGGCGCGTGGTCGAGCACCTCGCGGACGAACACGCGGTACGCACCGACGGCCTGTGCGTCCTGCACCACCATGCGGGCGCCGGCGGTGGCCATCTCCAGCGACCGCCCTCGGCCGAAGGCCCGCTCCAGAGCCGCCGGGTCGTCGGTGGCCATCAGCGCGCGGATCTCGGCGCCGCGGCCGGTCTCGTCGCCGATGGGCGTACGGACGTAGCGCACGCCGTCGGGGAGGCGGTCCGCACCGTCGAGGCGGATGTCGTCGTCGGTGCGGAAGTCGACCACCAGGCCGATGCCCAGCTCGGCGAGGCGGGCGACGTCGGCGTCGGTGGCCTCGCCGAGGTGCCCCGACCGCCAGATCGAGCCGGGCCGGACCCGGCGGCCCTCGTGCCCGGCGTGGCCGCCGAGCTCCCGCATGTTGAGCACGCCTTCGAGCACGGCCGGACCCTAGACGGGAACCGGCGGCACCTGCCGCACGACGGTCAGGCGCTCGACCGGCTCGCCGCGCAGCCAGGAGAGCGTGTGGTTGGGCCGGCGGGCGACCACGGGACCGACCACGCGCTGGAGCGCAGCGAGCCTCGTGCCGACCGTTCCGTTGACCTCCCCGACCCAGGCCGGCGTGCCCGCCTCCCGGCACACCCCGTCGGCATGGGATCGCAGCGCCGCAGCGACCCTGCCGTCCCGTGCGCTGCGGGCGACGTTCAGGTGGACGTGCGCGGTGACCCCTTCAGCTGCGCCCGGCGATCCGAGCAGGCCGGCGGCGTCACGGATGCGCAGGAGGTGGAACCGGCGTGTCGGACCGGCGAGGCGACCGGCGAGCAGGTCGGTCCCGGTTGCACGGAGGTAGCGGGCCGTCGCCCGGCGACGCCAACGGGTGAAGCCCTCCGGGTCGAGGCAGACCAGCGCGTAGCCCTCGGTGCCGCGGGGCCCTTCGGCCAGCCCGGCGGCTGAACGGCCCGGACCCAGGTACCAGTCGAGGCACAGGGCCTCGTACGCCTCGAGCCCATCGAGCGGGATCGGCGCCTCGCTGCCGAGCACGAGCGTCGACCGGAAGATCGCCCGGACGGCCTCGTCGTCCGCAGGGCCCTCGAGCGGGCGCACGACGATCGCCTCGGCCCCCGGCACGCGACTCACCCCACCCGTTCGGGGGACGTCCCGGCGCCGTGCACGCCCAGCAACCCGTCGATGCACCGGTCCCACGGGAACGCCTCGGCCCGCCGGCGCGCCGCGTCGCGGCACGTCGTGGCGTCCCGCCAGGCGACATCCAGGACACCGTCGACGAAGGAGGCGACGTCACCGGCCACCACTGCGCCGGCATCGCTCCGCACGAGCTCCGCCGGCCCACCGACCGCGGGCACCACGGCAGGCACGCCACAGGCCAGCGCCTCGAGGACGCCGAGACCGAACGTGTCCGCCGGACAGGGGGCGAGGCACACGTCCGCGCCGACGACGACGTCACGAACCAGCGCCGGCGACGACAGGTGCCCCGTGAAGAGGACGGGCAGGCCTCCGGCACGCCGCTCGAGCCGGTGCCGGGAAGGTCCGTCGCCGACCATCGTGAGCCGGGCGTCGACCCCGCACGAGCGCAGCGACCGAAGGACCTCGATCGCGACCTCGGGGCGCTTCTCGGCACTGAGCCGGCCGACCGTCACCAGCCGGAGCACACCGTCGTGGCGCGGTGTCCAAGACGGCAGGGGGCGGAACACGTCGAGGTCGACCCCGAGGGGGACCTTCACGGTCGTCGCACCGATCCGGTCGTACTCGGCCCGGGCGAACGCCGAGGTGCACACCACTCGGTCGAACCGACAGGCGAGCGAGGCGTTGCGACGGTCGGCGAACGCCCGGAGAGGGAACGCAGCCGGAAGGCGTTCGGCGAGGATGGCGTCGATCCGCTCGTGGGAGATCAGGACCGAAGGCACGCCCCGCCGACGGGCCCAGTCACCCACCCAGCCCAGGCTGAGCTTGTCGGACACCTCCACGCGGTCCGGGGCGAGCTCGTCGAGCACGTCCGCGACTGCCGCGCGGCGCACCATGACGCGGTAGGTCCGGCCCATGCGCACTCCGGGCACGACGACGGTCGGACCGGTCGGCGTGCCGATCCACGCCGGCGCAGCCCCGGGCACGACCAGCGCCGCCTCGTGGCCGGCCGCCACGTACCCGGCCCGGAGCCGGTCGACCACCGTGCGGAGGCCGCCCGAGGTCGGGGCGTGGAAGTTGGCGAGCTGGACGATCCGCACGTCAGGCGCCGACCCGTACCGTGCCGTCGCCGGGTCGGGGATCGAACAGTCCGAGGTAGGTCGACGGCCGGGCCCCGTGCTCCAGCATCCGGTCGATGGTGGTCAGCGCGTCGCGCCGCAACCCCCGCCATTCGAGGTCCGCCGGGTGCAGCGCGAGCCGGACGGGTCGGCCGGCAGCGGCCGACACCGCAGCGCGACGCACGACCGCCCGACCGATGCGCTGACCCGTCGCACCCGGGCGATGGCAGCGCGACACGCACCGCACACGTCGTTTCGTCCAGAGGTCGATCACCGCCATCGTGGTCGAGACGTAGCGGTACCCGAGCGCGCCGAGCGCCTCGATCGTGCCTGCGGACGCGAGGCCCGCAGGCGGCACGAAGCCCCAGGGCACCAAGTCGCACGAGGACAGCACGCCGAACCCCGAGAGGATGCGGCGTCGCGCCTCCTTGGCCCCCAGCCCGGCGAACTCGGCACAGCCGCGGGACACGACCCGCGCCGCGACGGAGGAGGGGCCACGCACTGCACCCACGCCCTGGTGCTCCCAGCCGTGCTGGGCGATCTCGTGGCCGGCCGCCGCACGCTCGCGGAGCCAGCCCGCGGTGGCGGACGTCGGCTCCAACCGTTGGCCCCGGTAGGGGCCGGGGATCACGAGCAGCGTCGCCGCGACGCCCCGCTGCTCCAGCTCACGGACCCACCATCGCGACGCCATGAACGTCGCCGGCGAGACGTCGTGGACCGACACCACGAACCAGCTCATGCGGACCTCCGGATAGGACGAGGGCGTAGTGGTCGAGCAGTTGGTCGCAGACGGCCTCCCACGTCGCGCCGGCGACCGCCGCCCGTGCCCGCTCGCCCATGCGGCGTCGGAGCGTCGGGTCGAGCTGCCGCGAGACCACGGCCTCACGCATCGTCGCGGCGTCATCCGGCGGGTAGAGGAAGCCCTCGATCCCGTGGCGCACCAGATCCACGGGCCCACCCGCAGCGGGCGCGACCACCGGCACCCCCGCCGCCATCGCCTCCTGCACCGCCTGGCAGAACGTCTCGTCCGCTCCGGTGTGCACGAACACGTCGAGCGTTGCCATGGCCCGTCCGAGGTCGCTCCCGCCGAGGAACCCGGTGAACCGGGCGCGGGGCATGCGGTGCTCGAGATCCCGGCGGCTGGGCCCGTCGCCGATCACGACGAGCCGAACGCCGGGCACGGACTGCAGCCCTTCGAGCAGGTGCACCCGCTTCTCCGGCGCGAGCCGCCCGACGTAGCCGACGACCAGGTCACCGGGGCCGGCGCCGACCTCCGTCCGGAAGTGCGGGTCGCGGCGGGCCGGATCGAACTGCTCGAGATCGACGCCGCGCCGCCAGATGCCGAGCGGACCGATCCCGTGCCGGCGCAGCTGCCACGCCGTGGCCGTCGACGGCACCAGCGTCCGGTCCGCCAGCGCATGGACCTTCCGCAGCCATCGCCACACCGCCGGGTCGAGCGCGCCGAGCCGGTTCCGGTGGGCGAATCCGGCGAGATCGGTCTGGAACACGGCCACCGCCGGCACTCCGGCATGACGGGCGGCGCGGGCGACGCCGTAGCCGAGCACGCACGGCGCGGCGAGGTGGACGACGTCGGGCCGGAACCGTTCGAACACCGCCTGGAGCCGGGCGCTCCCCGGCAGACCCACGGCGAGCGTGCCGTACCGGGGTACTGCGAACGACGGCACGCGCACCACCTCGACGCCCTCGTACTCGCCGGGGCCGGGACCGGGAGCGACGATCAGCGCCTCGTGCCGCCGCAGTCCGAGGTGCTCGACCACCCTGCGCACCGAGTTGGTGACGCCGTTGACCTCGGGCAGGAAGGACTCGGCGCCGATGAGCACGCGCACGGTCGCACCGTACGGATGCCCTGGTCGCGATCAGGCGGCGCCAGGGTGAACGATCGAGCAAACCCCGGTCGCGCCGCCGGGCCCCCGTCAGTAGGGGAACATGCCGCCGTCGGCGACGACGCACTGGCCGGTGACGAAGCTGCCGGCGTCGCTGCACAGGAACAGGGCGGGGCCGACCATCTCCTCGGGGTCGGCCGCCCGCTTCATCAGGCTCGCCCGCGCCATCGACGCCGCCGCCTCCGGGCCGGTGTTGCGCACCATGTCGGTGTCGACGGTGCCTGGCGCGAGCGCGTTGACCCGGATGCCGTGCGGCGCCAGCTCGGCGGCCATGGCGTGGGTCATGGCCCACAGCCCGGCCTTCCCGGCCGAGTACATGCCCTTGCCCGGCGAGAAGAGGAAGGCGCCGACGCTGATGACGTTCAGCACCGCGCCGTGCTCGCTGGCGATCAGGTGGGGCAGCGCCGACTGCACCAGGAAGGAGGGACCGCGCAGGTTCACGCCGAAGCTCTTGTCCCACGCCTCCGGCGTCAGCTCGCCGAGGGGCAGGGCCAGGGCGTTGGCGGCGTTGTTCACGACGATGTCGACGCCGCCGAACGCGTCGACGGTCCGGTCCACGACGCGGGCCAGGTCGTCGAGCTCGCCCATGTGGGCACCGACGGCGATGGCCGAGCCGCCGGCGGCGCGGATGGCGTCGGCCGCCTCGACGCAGGCCGCCTCCTTGCGGCTCGCCACGACGATGTTCGCGCCGGCGGCGGCGAACCCCTCGGCGATGGCCCGACCGATGCCGCGGCTGCCGCCGGTGACGATGGCGGTCCGGCCGGTGAGGTCGAAGAGGGAGGAGAGCTTGGCCTTGTCCATGGGGCCGGATCCTACGTGGGGCCGATCCTCCGGGCTCAAGGGCCAGGAGGGCCCGCCGGTAGATTGAGGGCTCCCGTTCCCGAGCGCAGGGCCAGGCATGAGCGAGCAGCCGTACCCGACCGTCGACCGTTCCCCGGACTTCCCCGCGATCGAGCAGCGGATCCTGGACCGGTGGGCCGAGGCCGGGACCTTCCAGCGGTCGATCGACGAGCGCCCCGCCGACGACGAGTTCGTCTTCTACGACGGCCCGCCGTTCGCGAACGGCCTCCCCCACCACGGCCACCTGCTCACCGGGTACGTGAAGGACGTCGTGCCCCGGTACCAGACCATGCGGGGCAAGCGCGTCGACCGTCGCTTCGGCTGGGACTGCCACGGCCTCCCTGCGGAGATGGAGTCCGAGAAGCAGCTCGGCGTCTCGGGCCGGGCCGCCATCACCGACTTCGGCATCGCGAACTTCAACGACCACTGCCGCACCTCCGTGCTGCGGTACACCGCGGAGTGGGAGCGCACGGTCACCCGGCAGGCCCGCTGGGTCGACTTCGAGAACGACTACAAGACGATGGACCTCTCCTACATGGAGTCGGTCATCTGGGCGTTCAAGCAGCTCTGGGACAAGGGCCTCGTGTACGAGGCGTTCCGGGTCATGCCCTACTCGTGGGGCGCCGAGACGCCGCTGTCGAACTTCGAGATCCGCCTCGACGACGCCACCCGGCCCCGTCAGGACCCGGCGCTGACCGTGCGCTTCGACCTGGTTCCCCAGCCGGGCGACCCCGGGCCGATGTCGATGCTCGCCTGGACCACCACGCCGTGGACCCTGCCGTCGAACCTGGCCCTCGCGGTCGGGCCGGAGGTCTCCTACGACGTCGTCGCCCTCGACGGCCGCTACTACGTGCTCGGCTCGGCCGTCCGCGCCGGGTACGAGGCCCAGCTCGCCGGCGCCGAGCTCCACGGCACCGTGCGCGGCGCCGAGCTCGTCGGCCGCACATACGAGCCGCTGTTCCCGTACTTCGCCGACCGCACCGACGCGTTCCGCGTCCTCGCCGGCGATTTCGTCGACACCTCCGAGGGCACCGGCGTGGTGCACATGGCACCGGGTTTCGGCGAGGAGGACCAGAACGTCTGCGAGGCGAACGGCATCGCCATCGGCCGGGTCGTGCCGGTCGACGACCAGGGCCGCTTCACCGCCGACGTGCCGGACTGGGCGGGCGAGAACGTCTTCGACGCGAACCCGTCGATCATCCGCCACCTCAAGGAGGCGGGGCGCGTCGTCCGCCACGACACCTACGAGCACAACTACCCGCACTGCTGGCGCACCGACACGCCGATCATCTACAAGGCGATCTCGTCCTGGTACGTCGAGGTCACCGCCATCCGCGACCGCCTCCTCGCCAACAACCAGGAGATCAACTGGGTGCCGGGGCACGTCCGCGACGGCCGCTTCGGCATGTGGCTCGCCGGCGCCCGCGACTGGTCCATCAGCCGCAACCGCTTCTGGGGCGCGCCCATCCCGGTGTGGCGCAGCGACGACCCCGCGTACCCGCGCATCGACGTCTACGGCAGCCTCGACGAGATCGAGCGCGACTTCGGCGTGCGCCCCGCCGACCTCCACCGCCCCTTCATCGACGAGCTCGTGCGCCCGAACCCGGACGACCCCACGGGGAAGTCCGTGATGCGGCGGGTGCCCGAGGTGCTCGACTGCTGGTTCGAGTCCGGGTCCATGCCCTTCGCCCAGGTGCACTACCCGTTCGAGAACAAGGACTGGTTCGAGGAGCACTTCCCCGCCGACTTCATCGTCGAGTACATCAACCAGTCCCGCGGCTGGTTCTACACGCTGCACGTCCTGGCCACGGCCCTGTTCGACCGGCCGGCGTTCCAGAACGTGATCTGCCACGGCATCGTGCTCGACGCCAAGGGCCAGAAGCTCTCGAAGAAGCTGAAGAACTACACCGAGCCCGAGGACATCTTCGCCCGCAAGGGCGCCGACGCCCTGCGCTTCTACCTGATGGCGTCCCCCATCGTGCGGGGCGGCGACCTCCGGCTCGACGACGGCGGCATCGACGACGTGGTGCGCCAGGTCCTCCTCCCGATCTGGAACGCCTACTCGTTCTTCACCCTCTACGCGAACATCGACGGCTACCGGGCCCAGGAGCGTGCCGACTCGCCCGAGCGGCTCGACCGCTACGTGCTGGCCAAGACCCGCGAGCTCGTCGACGCGGTCACCGCGGCGATGGACGAGTACGACCTGCCCGGTGCCTGCGCCGAGCTGCAGGGCTTCATCGACGCCCTGAACAACTGGTACATCCGCCGCTCCCGTGACCGCTTCTGGGCGCCGGGCGCAGCGGGCCAGGGCATGTCCGAGGACAAGCGCAACGCCTACGACACCCTCTACACGGTGCTGACCACGTTCTGCCGGGTGGCCGCCCCGTTCCTCCCGCTCACGATGGAGGAGGTGTACCGGGGCCTCACCGGCGAGGAGTCCGTGCACCTCTCCGCATGGCCCGACGCCGCTGCGCTGCCGGCCGACCACGAGCTCGTGGCCGGCATGGACCGCGTCCGCGACGTCTGCTCCACGGCGCTGCGCCTCCGGGAGGACACCGGCCTGCGGGTACGCCTGCCCCTGCCCTCGCTCACCATCGCCGGCGCCGACGCCCACACCCTCGCCCCGCTCACCGACCTCGTCGCCGACGAGGTGAACGTGAAGCGGGTGGAGCTCACCGACGACCTCGAGGCCCACGCCCGGTTCGTGCTGAAGCCCAACGGCAAGGTGCTCGGGCCGAAGCTCGGCAAGGACGTCCAGACGGTGTTCGGCGCGGCCCGCTCCGGCCACTGGACCCGCGCCGCCGACGGCGTCGTCACGATCGCCGGCCACACCCTCGAGCCCGGCGAGTACGACCTCGCCGTGGAGTCGCCCGAGGGCGTCACCGCGGCGGCGCTGCGCAGCGACGACGCCGTCGTGGTGCTCGACACCGCGGTCACGCCCGAGCTCGAGGCCGAGGGCCTGGCCCGCGACGTCGTGCGGCAGATCCAGCAGGCCCGCAAGGACGCCGACCTCGTGGTCACCGACCGCATCGAGGTCTGGCTGTCGCTCACCGACCGGGTCGCCGGCGCGGTCCGGGCCAACGAGGCCTGGGTGGCCGAGCAGGTCCTCGCGGTGGCGGTCGGGTACGGCGAGGGGCCCGACGGCGCGAGCAGGCACGACGTCGACGTCGAGGGCGGCGGCACCCTGACCCTCCGAGCCGTCGGAGCCTGAGGTCGTCCCGGTGACTCGGCGACGCGTCGCCCTGCTCGCCGCCGGCCTGACACTGGTCGGCGCCGTCGTCGGCGCCATGGCCGGTACCCCCGGCGGCCCGTCGGTCGCCGCCGCGCAGGAGCGCGCCGACCTCCCACCCGAGGGTGCGACCGTGCGCGTGGTCACCAAGCCGCTCGAGCCCTTCGTCGTGCTCACGGACCGAGGGCCGGAGGGCTTCAGCGTCGACCTCTGGGAGGACATCGCCGACCGCAACGGCTGGGAGACCGAGTGGATCGTCGTCGACACGGTCGGCGAGCTGCTCGACACGGTCGAGGCCGGGGAGGCCGACGCCGGGATCGCGGGCATCAGCGTCACGCGCGAGCGCGAGGAGCGCGTGGACTTCTCCCACGCCATGTTCGAGGGCGGCGTGCAGATCCTCGCCGGTGACTCCGGCACCGGGGTCTGGTCGCAGCTGCGGTCGGTCCTGTCCACCTCGTTGCTGCTCTTCGTGCTCACCGTCGTCGGCGTGATCGTCGCGACCGGTCACCTGGTCTGGCTGGTGCGGCGCCACCAAGGGGAGGCGCCCGACGGGTACCTCCGCGGCGTGGGCGAGGGCATGTGGGTCTCGGCCGCCACGGCCCTCGCCGGGGATCTCGGCGAGGGGGCGCCCCGTCGGCCGCTCGGGCGGTTCGTCGCGATCCTCTGGATCCTCGCCGGCGTGGTGGTCATCGCCATCTTCACGGCTCTGCTCGCCACCCGTCTCACCGTCGACTCGATCGAGAGCTCGATCGACGACCTCGGCGATCTCGGCGGCCGCGACGTCCTCACCGTCGCCGGGTCCACGAGCGACGAGTACCTCGGCCGGGTGGGCATCCCCCACCGCACGGTCGCGGCCATCGAGGACGCCTACCCCGAACTCCTCGCCGGCGATGCCGACGCCCTGGTGTACGACTCCCCGGTGCTCCGGTACTACGCCGCCACCGCCGGCCGGGGACGGGTCACGCTCGTCGGACCGATCCTCGCTCCCGAGAGCTACGGCATCGCCTTCCCGACCGGCAGCGCGCTCCGGGAACCGGTGAACCGGGCGCTGCTCGACCAGCAGGCGGACGGGACCGACGAGCGGCTCACCCGGCTGTGGTTCGGTGACGGGTCCTGACGGGACCCCCCGCGCCCTCGGCAACGAACGCTTCGCGTGGCCAACCCGCGCGCTCCGCGCGCACGCCGACCGATTTCACGCCCCGGTCACGGGAAACCGGCCAGACCTCTTGACGCCGGTGTAATTACGGGCCTGTAATTGGCAATCCACGGCCGGGGCACCCACCAGGTCGTGGTGCTCGGCTCGGGTTCGGAGGGTGGCCAATCATGGCATTGACGGAAGAGCGCTTCGGCGCGGGGTTCGGCGACCGTCCGAACGGCGATCGCGCGTCGACGGACACCGCAGGCACCGCGGTCGGGGGGAACGCCATGGGGGGCATGGCGACCAACATGCGCGTGCGCAAGCGCAACGGCTCCCTGGAGCCGGTCGACGTCAACAAGATCGTGAACGCCGTCGCCCGCTGCGCCGAGGGTCTCATCGGCGTGGACCCGCTCCGGATCGCCACCCGCACCATCTCGGGTCTGGTCGACGGCGCCACCACCGAGGAGCTCGACGAGCTCTCGATCCGCACTGCCGCCGCCCTCATCACCGAGGAGCCGAACTACTCGCGCCTCGCGGCCCGCCTCCTGTCGGAGTTCGTCGACAAGGAGGTCCGGAACCAGAACATCCCGTGGTTCTCCGAGTCGATCGTCGTCGGTCACCGTCTCGGCCTCATCGCCGACGACGTCCTCGCCTTCGTCGAGGCCAACGCCCCCGCCCTGAACGCCGCCATCGCCTCCGAGCGCGACCGCAACTTCGAGTTCTTCGGCATCCGCACCGTCTACGACCGCTACCTGCTGCGCCACCCGGACACCCGCAAGGTCATCGAGACCCCGCAGTTCTTCTTCCTCCGGGTCGCCTGCGGCCTCTCCACCAGCGCCGACGAGGCCATCGCCTTCTACGACCTCATGTCGTCGCTCACCTACCTGCCGTCGAGCCCCACCCTGTTCAACTCGGGCACGTCGCACCCACAGATGTCGTCGTGCTACCTGCTCGACTCGCCCGAGGACAGCCTCGAGGGCATCTACGACAAGTACAAGGACGTCGCGCTCCTGTCGAAGTTCGCCGGCGGCATCGGCCTCGCCTACCACCGGATCCGCGCCAAGGGCTCGCTCATCCAGGGCACCAACGGCCTCTCCAACGGCATCATCCCCTGGCTGAAGACCCTCGACAGCTCGGTCGCCGCGGTGAACCAGGGCGGCAAGCGCAAGGGTGCCGCCTGCGTCTACCTCGAGACCTGGCACGCCGACATCGAGGACTTCCTCGACCTGCGCGAGAACACCGGCGACCACCAGCGCCGCGCCCACAACCTCAACCTCGCCAACTGGGTCCCCGACCTCTTCATGGAGCGGGTCGAGAAGGACTGGGTCTGGTCGCTGTTCGACCCGAAGAAGGTCCCCCACCTCACCGACCTCTACGGCGAGGACTTCGAGCAGGCCTACGTCGAGGCCGAGCAGGCCGGGCTGTACGAGCGCCAGATCCCGGCACGGGACCTCTACGGCCGCATGATGCGGACCCTCGCCCAGACCGGCAACGGCTGGATGACCTTCAAGGACGCCTCGAACACCAAGTGCAACCAGACCGGTGAGCCCGGCCGCGTGGTGCACCTCTCCAACCTCTGCACGGAGATCCTCGAGGTCACCAACGCCGAGGAGACCGCGGTCTGCAACCTCGGGTCCATCAACCTCGGCGCCCTCACCACCGCCGACGGGTTCGACTACGACCGCCTCGGCGAGGTCGTGCGCACCGCCGTGCCATTCCTCGACCGCGTCATCGACATCAACTACTACCCCACCGAGGCGGCGGCCCGTTCCAACGAGGCGTGGCGTCCGGTCGGCCTCGGCGTCATGGGCCTGCAGGACGTGCTGTTCAAGCTGCGCCTCCCGTTCGACTCGCCCGAGGCCAAGGAGCTGTCCACCCGGATCAGCGAGCACATCTACTACTGGGCGCTGTGGACCTCCGCCGAGCTCGCGGAGGCCAACGGCCCCCACAAGACCTTCGCCGAGACCCGTCTCGCCAAGGGCCAGCTCCAGTTCGACCTGTGGGGCGTCACGCCGTCCGCCGACCTCGACTGGGACGGCCTGCGCGCCCGGATCGCCGAGGTCGGCGTCCGCAACAGCCTCATGATCGCCATCGCCCCCACGGCCACCATCGCCTCGATCGCCGGCTGCTACGAGTGCATCGAGCCGCAGGTGTCCAACCTGTTCAAGCGCGAGACCCTGTCGGGCGAGTTCCTCCAGATCAACAAGTACCTCGTCCGCGACCTCCAGGCGCGGGGCCTGTGGGACGAGGACATGGCCAACCGCATCAAGGCGGCGGAGGGCTCGGTCCAGGGCGTCGATGGCGTCCCGGACGATCTGCAGGCGCTGTACCGCACGGCGTGGGAGCTCCCCATGCGTGCGCTCGTCGACATGGGTGCCGCCCGCGGCGCCTTCATCGACCAGAGCCAGTCGCTCAACCTGTTCATGGAGTCGCCCACCATCGGGAAGCTCTCCTCCATGTACCTGTACGCCTGGAAGTCGGGGCTGAAGACCACCTACTACCTGCGGTCCCGCCCGGCCACCCGCATCAACAAGACCACCACCGGTGCGCCGGCTCCGGCCCCCACCGCCCAGGTGAAGCAGTTCTCCGACAGCGAGGCCATCGCCTGCTCGCTCGAGAACCCCGAGGCCTGCGAGGCCTGCGACTGAACCCGCGGTCGCCCGTCGGCACCGCATCCGCCACGAGACGCTGAAGGACTTCCCCCATGGCGCTGTACGAACCCCTGGCCCCGTTCGAGGACGAGGTCGGCCCCACCCCCACCACCGACGCCGCCCAGCGGAACATCCTCGACCCCGGGTTCCGGCTCACCCTGCGGCCCATGCGGTACCCGGTCTTCTTCGACATGTACCGCGACGCCATCAAGAACACCTGGACCGTCGAGGAGATCGACTTCTCCGACGACCTCGTCGACCTGTCCCGCAAGCTGCTGCCAGCCGAGAAGCACCTCATCAACCGGCTCGTGGCGTTCTTCGCCACCGGCGACTCGATCGTGTCGAACAACCTCGTGCTGAACCTCTACAAGCACATCAACGCCCCCGAGGCCCGGATGTACCTGTCGCGGCAGCTCTACGAGGAGGCGCTGCACGTCCAGTTCTACCTGACGCTGCTGGACAACTACAGCCCCGACATCGCCGAGCGCGCGGCCGCCTTCGCCGCCATCGACAACATCCCGTCGATCCGCCAGAAGGCCGAGTTCTGCTTCCGCTGGATCGAGTCCATCAACGACCTCGACGGGCTCCACACCCCCGAGGA
Organism: Acidimicrobiales bacterium; assembly: GCA_040382135.1. Classification (GTDB taxonomy): domain Bacteria; phylum Actinomycetota; class Acidimicrobiia; order Acidimicrobiales; family JBEIGA01; genus JBEIGA01. Next base: position 809 of record JBEIGA010000075.1, on the reverse strand, counting down.
CCGCAAGCGGTTCCTGCTGAACCTCATCTGCTTCGCCACCTGCATCGAGGGCCTGTTCTTCTTCGCCGCCTTCGCCTACGTGTACTTCCTGCGCTCGAAGGGCCTGCTGAACGGCCTCGCGGCGGGCACCAACTGGGTGTTCCGCGACGAGTCCTGCCACATGAACTTCGCCCTGCAGGTCATCAACCAGGTGCGGGCCGAGGAGCCCGAGCTCTTCGACGCCGAGCTGAGCGCCCAGATCACGCAGATGATCCACGAGGCCGTCGACTGCGAGCACCAGTTCGCCCACGATGTCCTCGCCCAGGGCGTGTCCGGCCTGTCGCTCAAGGACATGCGCACCTACCTCGAGTTCGTCGCCGACCAGCGCCTCGTGCAGCTCGGCCTCCCCAAGGAGTTCGGCGTCCGCAACCCGTTCGACTTCATGGCCCTGCAGGACGTGCAGGAGCTCACGAACTTCTTCGAGCGCAAGGTCGCCGCCTACCAGGTCGGCGTCGAGGGCGACGTCGCCTTCGACGAGGACTTCTAGAGCCCGCTCTTCCCCGGTCCGAACAGACCCCGAGCCAGCTGAGGCCCCGGAGCGATCCGGGGCCTCAGCGCGTCCGGAGCCCCCACTGCCCGCGTACGGGAGGGGATCAGCCGGTGATCGCCCGGGCGGCCATCCGCGCTCCCCAGAGGTTCCCGGCCGCCGGGCCGAGCGCCACCATCGCCAGTCGACCGGTGACGTGGACCGGCCATGGCCCGAGCCGGAGGTCGGGGCCGGGCACCGGGTGGTCGTCGACCGTCGGGACATCGGGGAGGAGCGGCTCGAG
>JBEIGA010000074.1:0-14999 GCA_040382135.1 Acidimicrobiales bacterium | reverse complement strand
GTGGGCTGCAGCTCGTCGGCCATCCCGCGCGCGGTCGCCAGCTCACCGAGGTCGGCGAGGATCCTGCCGAGGCGGGCGAGGGCATGGGTCGTCGGCCGGTCGGAGGTCGTCGGACCTCCGAGGAGTCGGCGGACACCCTCGAGCACGACGATCGCGGCCTGCGCCTCGCCGCGCGCGTACAGCACCCGGGCGAAGCCGACGGCGGCCATGATCCGGACCGGGAACCGAGGGTTGGTCTGCTCGGACGCCGAACGCAGGAGGGTCTCGGCCTCGTCGAGCTGGTTGCGCTCCAGGAGCGCGATCCCGAGCACCGCGCACAAGGGCTCCTGCCCCGCAGACGCCGGGGTCCGTGCGCGCACCTCCGCGAGAGCCGCGCGAGCGTGGGCGATGCACGAGGTCAATCGCCCGGCGAAGAGGTCGATCTGCGCCAGTGCGCCCTGGTGCTCGACCCTCATCCCGCCGGAGACGCCGGTGAGATCGACGGTGCCGGCGATCCGCTCGGCGGTCTCGATATCGCCGGTCCAGGAGTAGGGGCGGGTGGCCATCGATGCAGCGAGGTCGCGCCATTCGCCCGTCAGGCCGTGCCGGTCCGCGAGCTGCAGCACCGATTCGTACTGGAGGACGGCCTCGTCCATCCTCCCGATCAGCGCGGTCGCCATCGCGGTCGCGCTCAGCAGCTCGAACTCGTCCTGGACCGTCATCCGGTCGCATCCCAGCGAGCGGATCCGTTCGAGCAGGCGGCGGGCGTCCTCGGCCCGACCGCTCGGGATCAGGGCGAGGGCGAAGGCGGTCGCCGGCCCGGGCGCGGCGCGGACGTCGTCGTCGAGGAGGGTGACGCCGTCCGACGTGAGCAGCGTGAGCTCGCCGGTGTGGTACGCGTCGATCGCCCGGGCGTGGAACGCGCGCATCGCCTCCGCACGGTCGCCCGCGCGCCAGCCGTGGCGGAACGCGAGGGCCACGTCGCCGCGCGCCCGGAACCACTCGGCGGCGCGTCGGTGCAGCACGGCCGCGTGTGCGGGATCGGTGCTGTGCAGGCGTCGACGCAGGGCTTCGGCGAACAACTGGTGGTACTGGTACGTCGGCGCCGACGCGACCGAACGCACCGAGACGGGCAGGTTCGCCGCCTCGATCCGCGGTAGCGACACCGGCGAGCCGGGGCACAGGACGGCGGCCAGCTCCGGTGTGAGCTCGTCGACGATGCAGGTGTCGAGCAGGAACCGCTGGACCTCCGGTGGCTGGACGTCGAGCACCTCGGTCCAGAGGTAGCCGACCGCAGCCGGCGCCGATGCCCGGAGACGGCCGAGCAGGTCGTCGCGCTCCTCGGTGCCGCGGAGCGCGACCGCGACCAGCTGGAGGCCGGCGGCCCACCCCTCGGTCAGCTCGACGAGCAGGTCGAGCTCCTGCGCCGAGAGGTCCACCTCGAGCGCACCGGCCAGCGCTGCCGCCTCGGTCCGAGAGAAGCGGAGGTCGGGGCCTCGGAGCACCTGGAGCCGCCCGGCGGCGGCCAGCCGGTCGAGGCCGATCGCCGGCTCCGTGCGGCTGCCGATCGTCCACCGCAGGTCGTCGGGGCACCGCTCCAGGACCCACCGCAGCGTGGAGGCGACCTCGTCGCCGGCCCGGTGCAGGTCGTCGACGACGAGGTGGACCGGCGACGCGAGGCGCCCGACGGCGTCGAGGAACGCCTCGAGCACGTCCGGCGTCACCTGCCCGTCGAGGACGAGGAGATCGACGATCTCCTGGCCGAACCCGGGCACCGCCTGGGAGACGGCAGCCGCGACCCCCTGCCAGAAGCGCACCGGGTCGGCGTCCCCCTCGTCGACGCCGAGCCACGCCACCGGACCGGTCGTCTCGCTCGCCGCCTGCGCCAGCAGCGACGACTTCCCGCACCCCGCCCCGGCGACCACGAGCGTGACCGGCACGTCCGTCCGCACGCGCTGCAGCAGGCGACCACGGGACACGAGGGCCCGCGCGGCTGTCGGTGGCTGCAGCTTGGCGCGACTGAAGCGAGCGGGGCGGCCAACCATGGCGCCGGACGATACTGCGCGGCCCGGATGGTGTCGGATCGGTCGAGGCTGGGGACGCCCAGGGCCTGAGCCCTGCGGCGTCACTCGACCGGCAGGCGCTGCTCGAAGAACTCCCACGCCGCCTCGGCGAACTCGATGTCCCGGTTCTGGATGCCCGTGACGGGGTTCGGCTCCTCGAGCACCGTCCGGCTTGGGACGGTGTGCCCGGCGCCGTCGAGCCGCCACCACTCGACCGGCACCCGGCCGTCGTGGACGAAGCGGTGCGCTGCGCCGCCGTCGGCGGGGTCGAGGTCGACGACCGTCTCGACGGGGACCACTGCGCTCAGTCCGTTGATGGCGAGCCAGCGATCCCGGGTCGCCTCGGCCGACACCACCCGGCCGCGGTTGCAGGCACCGCCGAGGTCGGCCACGCAGCCCCCCTCGTAGGGCATCTGCGAGTCGGCCGTCCCGTGGACCAGCAGGATCGGGATCGGCCGGGCCGGACCCTCGGTGCACGGCCCCGGCAGCGGGTCCTCGGGGAGGTTGCCGGCGCTCGGTGCCACGGCGCCGAGGAGCTCCGGATGGTGGAACGCGAACGCCAGGGTCATCTGCGCGCCGTTCGACGTGCCGGCCATGAACAACCTCGACGGGGGCAGCCCGTAGGCGGTGCCGACCGACTCGACGAGCGCGGCGAGGAACCCGACGTCGTCGGCGCCGCTCGACACCGTGTTGTCGGCACGGCAGTCGACCCAGCCGACGAGACCCCGACGATCGTTCGCTGGGAGCCCCGCCGGGTACACCACGACGACGCCCTCACGATCGGCCACCGTGCGGAACACCGACAGCGGGTGCCCGCCGACCTCGGCGACGCCGAGGCCCTCTCCCCCGCCACCGTGGAGGACGAACACGACCGCTCGGGGCTCGTCGACACCCGAGGGGACGTGCACGAGGAAGGTCCGCTCGACCCCGCCGACCTCGAGGGTGTGCCGAGACTCCCCCTCGGGGTACGGGGCCGACGCCGGAACGGCCTCCGTCGACTCGGTGGGGCTCGTCGACACGGTGGGGCTCGTCGACGCAGCAGGCTCGGAACCACCGCACCCCGCGACGAGCGCCGAGCAGACCACGAGCAGCGGCATCGCAACGCGCACGGCCGGGAAGCTATCCCGACGGCGCGCCCGGGGCGGGGTTCGAACCCGCGCGGTGTCGGATGGAGCCGGGCCGGTCGGCGAGCAGCGGACCGTTCATCGCCTCGACCGATCGGCGAAGTCGGAGAACCTCGGTGCACCGGCCTCCAGCGGCACACGCGCGGCGTTCGCCGTGCACGAGATGGCGTGGTACCAGCCTGCGAGCATGCAGACGTCGAGCATCTGTGCGTCGTCGAGATGCGCCCGCAGTGCCGCCCACGGTTCATCGCCCGCGTCTGCGGTGTCGTGGAGTGCGTCGACGAACTCCAGGAGGGCACGTTCGGCCGGGTCGTCCCAGCACGGATCGGTCGGCACTCCGTGCGTGAGCGACGCGATCTGCTGGTGTGTCAGCCCCACCCGCTCGGCGAAGAAGGCGATGTGGACCCCCCACTCGTACTCGCAGCTGCATCGTGCCGTCACCCGGTCGATGACGAGCTCACGCTGGCGCATGGACAGCGAGAGCTGCTTCGACAACTCGTAGGCGCCCCAGCTCCGCATCGCCTCGGCCATCGGGAGGTTCCGGGCGAAGGTTCGGAAGAGTGCGATCGGTGGCACGCCAGGGGGCATCATCGCCTCGAGGATCACTTCCGTCCCGGCGTCGAACGGAGCCTCGAGCGGCGGGATCCGGGGCCGGCGATCGTCTCCCACCCCGAGCACAGGTTCGGTGGTTTCCCTCATCGCGTCGCTCCCCCGGTGGCTGATCGGTCGAGGTCGTTCACGAAGACGACCTTCGTGGCGGGCTCGACCATCCCGGCGGCGGCTGCGCTGAACGGAACGACGCGATCGATGAGGCGCGCCGGGTCGAGTGCGCCGCTCGCGACGAGGTCGAGCACGGCCGGTGCCGTCGAGCAGGCGTGCACGCGCCCGATCTCGTACCGCACGCCCTTGAGGTACATGTTCTGCAACGGGAGCATCGCCGTCGGCCCCGCGCCTCCCGACACGCTCGTGCACACGCCGCACGCCTCGACGGATCGCAGTGCGAGACCCCGTCCGGTGTCCAGCACGTTGGCGTCGACCACGATCGGGAAGCGCCGATCGAGCCGAAGGTCGCCCCAACGCCCCCCGGCATCGACCACGTCGGCGCCGAGCGACGCCGCCAGCTCGAGGCGAGCTGCATCGTCGTCGACGTAGACGACCCGCTCCGATCCGAGCGCCACCGCTGACATCACCGCGTACAGGCCCACCGACGGAGCCAGTCCGCCGACGACGAGCACCGGCGCACCGGGACGATCGGCCAGGGGACCGGCGACGCAGCGGTAGCCGTCGGACACGTTGTCAGGGATGCCCGCGGCCGTCACCGGGTCGATGCCCTCGGGGATCGGGAGCAGCATGACGTCGGCCCACGGCACCCTCACCAGTTCCGCGAGCGATCCTCCGAGATCGATGCCGCCGTGGGGACCGAGGCCGAACGCGATGCCGATCGGCACGTTCTCGCAGGCGCTGGAGTGGCCACGAGCGCACGGGGCGCAGACCATGCAGCTGAGTTGGAACGGCACGATGACGCGGTCACCCGGCCGCCACCGGCCCGCTCGCTCACCCACGGCGACGACCTCGCCGGCCATCTCGTGACCCATCACGAACGGGGCCGACATGGGGTACAGGCCGATGGCGATGGCGAGATCGAGGTCGCAGCGCGCCACCGCCAGGGGACGGACGAGCACGTCCCTGTCGTCGACGAGTTGCGGCGCGGGAACCTCGTCCCACGCCAGGTCCATCGGGCCACGGAACACCAGCGCCCGCACGGTCACCGGCCCGGGCGGCGACGTCGGCGAGGTGCTCCTCGGACGGTGACGACAGGCATGAGGGACCTCCGGGGCGTACTATGAGTGTCGTCATACCCTAACTATGGAGGTCGTCATAGTCAATGGCCCGCCGTGACGTGCGAACCGAGATGATCAGGGGGGCCAGCGAGTTGCTGGCGACCCATGGGGTGCAGGGCACCTCCTTCGCGCTCGTGCTCGAGGCCACCGGTGCTCCGAGGGGCTCGATCTACCACCACTTCCCCGGGGGGAAGAACGAACTGGTCCTGGATGCCGTCGCCGCCGTCGGCGCGTCGATCACCGCCCTCATCGACGCCGCAGAGGCCGATTCGCCACAGGAGTTCGTGCGGGTGTTCGTCGGAGGCTGGAGGGCCGCCCTCACCGGCGGGCAGTTCGAACGAGGATGCGCGATCGCCGCGGCGAGCCAGAGCGGCGAGGACGGGAGCGACGTGCGCGCAGCCGCTCATGCCGTCTTCACGGAGTGGCGTCATGCGCTCTCCCGTGCCCTCGTCCGCTGCGGCGGCGATCCGTCCGCCGCCGACGACCACGCCGCTCTGCTGATCGCCACCGTCGAAGGCGCACTGCTCATCGGACGGGCCGCGCACAGCGCGGAGATCTTCGACGTCCTCGAACGACAGCTCCCCCGACTGGTCGGGCCGTAGGGCACAGGCCGACACCGCGAACCCGTGGTCCGCTTCACCTTCCCGGCGTCAGCGGTCGTCTCGGGCGCCTGCAGCGCGCCTGAAGGCATCGAACGACTCGATGATCTGTTGGCGGAGCCATTGGTGGGCGGCATCGTGCTGGTCGCGTTTGTGCCAGATCAGGTGGATGTCGAAGTCGGGCACCGGGACAGGGATGGCCACCGCCTCGATCGGGAGGGATCGCGACATGAGCGCCACGATCGAGTGCGGCAATGCACCCACGAGGTCGGTGGCGGCGACGAGATGCGCAGCCACGACGAAGCTCGTCACGGTGGTGACGCGCTCTCTGCTCAGCCCGAGTGTCTCGAGAGCGTGGTCGATCGGGCCATTGCGTTTGCCCTTCGGTGACACCGTGATGTGGTGCGCCTCGGCAAAGCGTTCTGCCGTCATCCGACCCTTCAGCAGCGGATGGTCACGACGGACCGCTGCGACGAACCGGTCGGTGAGGACCACCTCGGACTCGATGTCGTGGTGCTGTTCGACGTGGGCGTCGATGCGCAGATCGATGGTGCCGGAGCGGAACCTTCCGATCGTGTCGGGCTCCTCCCTGATGAAGTCGATCTCCACGCCGGGGGCCGTGGCACGGACCCGGGTGACCAGCGGGAGAGCCAGCGCGGCGACGATGGCATCATCGGCACAGATCACGAACCGGCGCTCGATCCGCGCCGGATCCGACGAGGGAGCCGGCGTGAGGACGGCGACGGCAGCCTCGAGTGCCCGACGGGCCGGCTCGCGCAGGCTGATGGCGACATCGGTGGGGACGAGCGACCGTCCGGCCCGGACGAACAACGGGTCACCGACCACCGAGCGCAGACGGGCGAGCGATCGGGACACGGCCGGCGGTGACAGGTGGAGGGTCTTGGCTGCACCCGTCACCGACCCGTTCTCGAGGAGCGCATCGAGCACGCGCAACAGGTTCAGGTCGATGTCCGACGGGGTCACCACGTGCAGTCTCCCACGACCGTCATGCCGCTGACAGCGGCCCGGACCTGGACGGTCGTCTGAGCAGCCGCACAGCCGTCCGACGATGAACCCAGAGGTGAGGAAGTACGGCGATCGTCGCCGCCACCGAGAGGGGGCCGTGTGCGAGGGCGCCGTCCTCACCGGCGATCCAGAAGCTGAACCCGGTCAGCGTTGCCGCCGCCATCAGCAGCGCGACGGTGTGGTTGGCTGCCCACTTCGACCGACGACCCGGTCGCCGATACGCAGTCCAGTTGTGCTTCACGTGATGGAGGAGCACGACCGTGAAGACCAGAGAGACGAGTGAGTGCAGCAGCGCTCCGCTCTCGTGCGTGAGGAACGACAGCACGAGGGTCCCCACGAGAGCGACGTCGGAGATGATGCGTTCGGTTCGCCGACTCATCGGATGACGACGCCCACTTCCAGCCCGTCGTCGACCGGCACGGCCGACGACCCGTGGGAACCGGTGTTGCTGCGGATGTCGTGGAGGTCGTCCTCGCAGAGCTCCGGACCGGGTGTCGTGTCCTGGGCGACCATGATCGCCCCGTTGACCAGACGGTCCTCCAGGAGGCGCAGGAGCGGGAGGTACCGCCCTTTCCATCCATCGAGGAACACCATGCTGATCGGCTCGTCGAGTCGGGATCTGCGTCGTTGCTCCATGCGCACAGACTGCTGACTGGTCATCGAGTCGGGTAGTGAAACGATGCGAACCCTCAGTTGCGTCCTGTGCACTCCACGCACCGGGCGCGTGAGCCCACAGGTCAGCAGCCCGCGCGGCGATGGGCGATCGGAACGCCCGGTGACCGTGGTGCCCGGGGCGGGGTTCGAACCCGCACGGTGTCGCCACCCGGGGGGTTTAAGCCCCCTGCGTCTGCCAGTTCCGCCACCCGGACCAGGCGGGTACCGTATCCCGGATCCCCGAGGTCAGCGGATCTGGCGGATCCTGCCGCCGGTTCCCCACGACGTGTCGGCGGTGAGCACGTCCTCGTCGAAGCGCGCTCCCGCCGCGAGGCAGAGGCGGTCGCCGAGCGACAACCCCTCCCCTACGACCCATCGGCGCGCCGCCCATTCGGCGTCCTCCCGGAGCACCGGCTCGACGCGCAGCCCGTAGCTGTCGAGCAGTGCCCTCGCCAGGGACCAGTCGCGGCCGGCGCTCCGGATCTTCTGGGCCACCTCGGACCAGTTCGCGGCACCGCAGCGGGCGCCGGCGAGGAGTGCCTCCTCGACCACGGTCGCCCCGCGCTCGCCCTGGAGGAACGCAAGCAACGCGGACGAGTCGACCACGGCGCTCACGCCGCGTCCTCCTCGGATGCCGCACGGCGGCGGTCAGCGAGGAGCGACGTGACGAGATCGGCACCGTCGAGCTCGCGCCGCACGCGGTCGAGCAGTTGGGCGCGGGTGAGCAGCGCAATGCCCTCCGGCGTCTCGACCAGGACGAGCGGCGAGCCCTCCGTCAGACCGGCCCGCTCACGGAGCTCCGCCGGCACGACGATGCGGCCCCGGTCTCCCATCACGACAGGGTATGTCCCACTCACGACAGGAGCGTACCACTCCTGATTTCTGGTGGGATGCCTCCGACACCTCCGCTCAGGCGGCGCGGTGGCCGGTCTCGTCCACCGCGTCCCACAGGGCGGCGCGGGCACGGTCGGCCGGGACGCCGGTGAGCCGGTTGACCACCACGATCCCCTCGACCATGTCGGACAGGACCGCCGACCACGGTCGGTTGCGCACCCGGACCGACACGGTGACGGCCTCACCCCGGCGGCGGATGGTGCGGTCGACGTCGGCCCGCCCGGGCGGGCTGCGGAAGGTGGGGGCATCGAACCCCCGGAGGCGGGCCGCCTGGGTGAGCGCCCGGGCGGCGGCGGCGAATCGGAGCGAGGCGGGTTCCACGTCGCCCATCATGGTCGGGGGGTCTGACAGTCACGGCCGGTCACCGCCCGGTCGTACCATCGGGGCATGGAGGGACCGGAGCCGCTCAACCCCGCCCCGCTCAACCCGGCCCAGCAGGAGGTCATGCGCCTGCTCGGCGCGAGCCGGGACGATCGGCCGAGCTTCGACGCCGAGCTGCGCCACCTGCTGCGGGCCCGGCTCGAGGCGGGGCTCGAGCCCATGGTGGAACACCTCGCCCGCGGCGAGACCCTCTGGATCTCGAAGCACCTGCTCGCCCAGCTCCACGGCTGCGAGGCCCGCTACCTCGCCGAACGCGACGCGCCGTTCAACTGGTCGATCCCCGTCGGGCGCGGCGTCGTGGCCCACAAGGCCATCGAGCTGTCGATCCACTGGCGGGGCGAGCGCATCCCCCTCGACCTGATCGACGAGGCCCTGGCCCGCCTCGAGGTCGCCGAGAACGGCTTCGCCGAGTGGCTCTGGAGCCTCGGCGAGGGTGAGCGGGCCGAGCTGCGCAACGAGGCCAACGATCGGCTCTGCGCCTTCCTCGAGTGCTTCCCGCCGCTCAAGCCCCGCTGGACGCCCCGCCCCGAGAGCCGGCAGCGGGCCGAGCTCGCCGGCGGGAAGGTCGTGCTCGCCGGCAAGGTCGACCTCACCCTCGGCGCCGCCGATGGTCTGGTGGCGGGCAAGGTCATCGTCGACCTCAAGACCGGCGGCACCTCCCCCACCCACGTCGAGGACCTCCGCTTCTACGCCCTGGTGGAGACCCTCCGCATCGGGGTCCCGCCCCGGAAGCTGGCCTCCTACTACCTCGACCAGGGGCGCATCGTGCAGGAGGCGGTCACCGTGCCCCTGCTCGAGTCGGCGGCCGAGCGGGTCGTGGCCGGCGTCGAGAAGCTGCTCGAGCTGCGCACCGGCATCCGGCCGCCGGTCCACAAGCCCGGTCCCGCCTGCCGATGGTGCGTGGCGCTCCCCGACTGCGAGCCCGGCCGGCGCCACCTCGCGGCCCGCGACGGCGACGACCCCGATCCCGACGACTGGTGACCCCACATCGTCGAACCGGCCGGTCCGGAAGCACGGAAACGTGGCTCCCACCCGGCCGGTTCGGGAGTGGGGGTGCGAGACTCCGCACATGGCTCTCGTGCTCACCGACGTCGCGGACGGCGTCGCCGTCATCACCCTGAACGACCCGGCCCGGCGCAACGTGCTCAGCCTCGACATGAACGCCGAGCTCATCGCCGCCATGGACGCCGTCGAGGCCGACCCCGCCGTGCGGGCGATCGTCGTCACCGGCGCGCCCCCGGTCTTCTCGGCCGGCGGCCACCTCGACGACCTGCTCGAGAAGCGCCACGCCGAGGGCCTCCGCGAGATCTACGCAGGGTTCCTCCGGGTCGCCTCCTCGCCGCTCCCCACCATCGCCGCGGTGAACGGCCCGGCCATCGGCGCCGGGCTCAACTTCGTGCTCGCCTGCGACGTCGTCCTCGCCGCCCGCAGTGCCCGCTTCGACTCGCGGTTCCTGCAGATCGCCATCCACCCCGGCGGCGGGCACACCTGGCGCCTCCGGAACCTCACGGACCTCCAGACGGTCAAGGCGATGGTGCTGTTCAACGAGGTGATCTCCGCCGACGACGCGGCCCGCATCGGCCTCGCCTGGCGCTGCGTCGACGACGACGCCCTCCTCGACACCGCCCGGGCCATGGCCGCGAAGTGCGCCGGCGTGCCCCGGGAGCTGCTGGTCCGAACCAAGGCAACCATCCAGGGCACCAGCGGCATCGGCAGCGGCGACGCCGCCGTCGAGCTCGAGATCGAGCCGCAGGCCTGGTCGATGAACCAGCCCGAGTTCCTGGAGATGACCCGGGCGATGAAGGCCCGGATCTCCAAGGGCTGACCATCGTCGGCACCGACGCCCTCCTCCGGGCCGCCCTCGCCGCCGCCACCCGTGGCTGGTCGGTCGTCCCGCTCCACGACGTGGAGTTCGGCGCGTGCTCGTGCGGGCGGGTCGCCTGCGGGTCTCCCGGCAAGCACCCGCGGGTGCCGTGGCGGGACCTCATGGAGCGACGGGCCGGACCCGACGAGATCCGTGCCTGGTGGCGGGCCCACCCCACCGCGAACGTCGGTGTCGTGACCGGCGCCGTCTCGGGTCTGCTGGTGCTCGACGTGGACCCCCGGCGCGGCGGCGAGGACGAGCTCGCGGCGGCGGAGGCGGCAGGTGGGCGCATCGGGTCGACCCCGGTGTCGCTGACCAGCGGCGGGGGCCGGCACCTCTGGCTCGCGCATCCGGGAGGGATCGTGCCGTCCCGGGCGATCGGCCCCGGCCTCGACGTCGAGGGCGAGGGCGGGCTCGTCGTCGCTCCGCCGAGCCGGCACGCGAGCGGCCACCGCTACGGCTGGATGGTCGGCGCCGGTCCCGAACGGTCCTGTGCCCCGGCGCCGGCGTGGGTCGCCGGGGCGGCGCCGCTCCCCCAGCACCAGCTCGTCGGTGCGCCGACCCTGCGGGGCGACGTCACCGTGCAGGTCTACGGCGAGGCCGACAGCCAGGGCGTGCTCCGCCGCATCGCCGCCGACCGGCTCCACGACCGCGGCGTCGACCTCACCGTCCTCGCGGAGCTGGTCCCCGAGGGCGGCCGGCGCCGCAAGGGCAGGCGACGTGCCGCCATAGCGGTCCGCATCGCCGGCCACCGCGTGGGCACCCTCCCCAACCGCGACGCGGTCCGCCTGTGGCACGGCATCGACCAGGTCCGCATGCGCTCCGGTCGCGCCACCTGCGCGGCGACGCTCCGCGGCGGCTGGATCCGCCCGGACGGCACCCGCGCCCCGATCGGCGTCACGGTCTCGGTCCCGGCGCGCTGAACCCCGGTCGGGGTCAGAGCCAGGCCGCGGTGAGCTCGGCCCGGCGCTCCTCCCACTCCTCGCTGGTGATGGCGAACCGGAGGTGGTCCTCCCAGCGGCCGTCGATCTCGAGGTAGCGCTCGGCGAGCCCCTCGCACCGGATGCCGAGCTTCTCCACCACCCGACGGCTCGCCGTGTTGCGGGGGATGATCGAGATCTGGTGGCGGTGCAGGCCCAGCTCGTCGAACCCGAACCGGAGCACCACCACCAGCGCCTCGGGCGTGTAGCCGTGACCGGCGACGGCCTCGTCGATCCAGTAGCCGATGTGGGCGTTCTGGAACCCGCCGCGGATGATGTTGGACAGGTTCATCTCGCCGCAGAAGCGGCCGTCGACGAACACGCCGAAGCCGTGCCCCACCCCGAGCTGCCGCTCCCGCTGGCGGGCGTTGCAGCGCATCGTGAACGCGTGCGGGTCACCGATCACGTCCGGCGCAGTGGGCGAGCGGGACGGCTCCCACCGGGTCAGCCAGGCGCTGTTCCGGGTCCGGACCTCCCGCCAGGCGGGGTAGTCACCGGTGTGGAGCGGGCGGAGCATGACCCGCCGACCGAACAGGGTCGTCATGGGGCGACTGTAGACCGGCCCGCCGGCGGCCGGAGCGGGTCCGAGGTCACGAGCCGGTCAGGACCGCTGCGACATCACGAGGCCGTCGAGGATGTCGGACTCCGACACCAGGCACTCGCCGAACCCGAACTGGCGCATGACCTTCACGAGCACGCAGAGCCCCCCGACGATCACGTCGGCCCGGGCCTCCTCGAGCCCCGGGTTGTGGATCCGTTCGGCCCGGGACTCGGTGGCGAGGGTGCGGAAGACGTCCTCCACCGCCGCCTTGGTGAGCACGAAGTGGTGGATCCGGTCCCGGTCGTACTCGGCGAGCCCCTGCTCCACCGACGCCGTGGCCGACACGGTGCCGGCCAGGCCGACGAAGGTCCGGGCCTCGGTGAGCTGGGGGATCGCCCGCAGCACGTCGTCGAGGTGCAGCTCGATCACCGAGAGGCACGATGCCAGCTCCTCCGCCAGGGGCGGGTCGTGCTCGAGGTACTTCTCGGTCATGCGCACGCAGCCCATGTCGATCGAGAGGTTCGCCTCGCAGTCGGTGGTCCCGAAGCAGAACTCGGTGGACCCGCCGCCGATGTCGACCACGAGGAACGGGCCCAGCGCGGGGTCGAGGTCGGCGGTGGCCCCGAGGAACGACAGGCGACCCTCCTCGATGCCCGACAGCAGCTCCGGCCGCACCCCGACCGCGGCCTCGGCGGCGTCGAAGAAGGCGTCGCGGTTGGCGGCATCACGAGCGGCCGAGGTCGCCGTGATCCGCACCCGGTCGCCCACGCCATGGCGGTCCATGATCTCCCGGTAGTCCGCCAGCACGGCGACGGTCCGCGCGATGGCCTCGTCGGCGAGGCGACCGGACGCGTCGACGCCCTGGCCGAGCCGGGTGATCGTGTTGATCCGCTCGAGCGCCCGCTCGCCGTCGTGCACGAGCAGGCGGGTGGAGTTCGTCCCGCAGTCGATGGCGGCGATCACATCGGTCATGCGGGGGTCTCCGTCTCGAGGTGATCGGCCACCCATCGGCCGACCGGGTCGTCGCCACCCGCCAGGTACCAGGCGTAGTGGGCGTGCAGGCACTTGACGCCGCGGGCGGTGCCACCCACCCCGCCGGAGGGGCGGGGGCCTTCGTGGTCGGCCGGCACCAGGGCGTCGCGCTCGGCGGCGTACCGGGCGTGGGCGGCGGCCAGCTCGTCGAGGTCGATCGCCGCCTCGGCGCGCCGGACCCCGCCGGCCGACTCCAGCCGGCCGACCAGCACGCGCTCACGATCGCCCACGAGCCAGTAGCGCGTGGGCATCGGGCGCCCGTCGCGGAGGAAGGGCGCGTTGCGGATCACGACCGGCGCCCCCGACGGGGACCGGACCACGACCTCGAACTCGCTCTCGGGCGCACGGCCGAGCAGCTCGGCCACGGCCGCGCGATCGGCCTCCGAGGTCACTTCTTGCTGCGCAGCACTCGCCAGATGATCAGCAGCAGGAGCAGCAGGCCGACGGCGGGCACGGCCCGCTTGGCCACCGGCGCGCCAGCGGTGTCGAGCAGGTTCACCGGCTCGGGCTCCGGGGCGTCGATGCGGCGGACCTTGGGTGCCTCGGCGGCAGCGGGCGCCGCCGCAGGGGCAGCCTCGGCGACGGGCTCCGAGACCGGGGCCGCCTCGGCCGCCGGGGCAGCTTCGGCGGGCGCCCCCTCGGAGAGCATCAGCTGGCCGAGGTTGTCAGCGAACTGGGTCATCAGCTTGGCGCTGACGTCGGCCATGACACCGCGGCCGAACTGGGCGACCTTGCCGGTGACGTGGAGGTCGGTGTTCACGGTGACGCGCGTGACCTCGCCGTGGGGCTCGAGCTGGGCGGTGATGGTGGCGGCGGCGTTGCCGGCACCACGGGTGTCACGGCCGTCGGCCTTCAGCACCGCCTTCTTGTTGACGTCGTCCTTCTCGAGGAAGCTGGCCTTGCCCTTGTACTGGGCGGTGATGGGGCCGACCTTCACCTTGACGATGCCGCGGAACTCGTCGCCCTCGATCTCCTGGAGCTGGGCGCCCGGGAGACAGGGCGCGATGCGCTCGACGTCGGTGAGGATCTCCCAGGCCCGATCGATGGGGGCCTTGACCTCGAATTCGTTGTTCAGTTCCACCGCTCGAGATCCTCCAGGGTGTCGACGTCGGCCGAATCGCCTCCGCACGGTACCCGGACCACGAGCTCGGGGCACCTCCGAAGCAGGCCGCGGGCCCCTTCGTCGCCCTCCGTGGGCAGTTCCGACCACAACGAGCGGTGGATCCGGACCGGCGGCCGGGCGTCTCCCCCCGGACCCGGCGCACCGAACACGGCGACGGCGAGCGGCGACTCGGCGTCCGCCACCGCCCGCCACGCGGACGCGGGCACGAACGGCTGGTCGCCCAGGCCGACGACGATGGCCTCGTGCCCCGCTGCGCCGGCCGCCGCCACCGCGGCCTGGAGGGACGACGCCTGCCCCGAGGCCCATGCCGGGTTGTGCACGATCCGCACGCCGGGCGGCAGCACCCCGGTCAGATCGGCGGCTCCGGTCACCACCAGCACCTCGTCGAGCCCGGCGGCGACGGCCGCGTCGACCGCCCACGCCACCACGGGCCGGCCCCGCAGCTCCGCCAGCAGCTTGTGGACCGGCCCGGCGAACCGCGACCCCGCGCCCGCGGCGAGGACCACGGCGGCCACCGTCACGACGCACCACCCGACGGGAGCCCGCTGCGGAAGCCCCGGCGGAAGCGGTGGGACCGCACCGTGACCCCGCCGAGCACGGCCCGCGCCCGCACCCGGACGACCGGGCCGGCCGGGTCCCCGGAGCCGACGGCCGGCACCCGCGCGTCCTTGCCGCCCAGCACGGCGAAGCCGCCGAGGTCCACCGCCACGCCCTCGGGCACCAGGACCTCCACGCCACCGAACACGGCGACGGCCACGACGGTGAGCTCGTCGGGCGCGCCGAGCCCGACGGGGTCGAGGTCGACCTCGGTGAGGTCGACGACCACGCTCCCGAACACGGCGACGGCGCGGACCGTGGCGTCGGGGCGCCACCGCCCCCTGCGGCGGTTCCCGCTCAG
>JBEIGA010000073.1:0-15033 GCA_040382135.1 Acidimicrobiales bacterium | reverse complement strand
GCCTGGGCGGCGAGCAGCGTGAGGAACGCCTCGTGCTCGACCTGTTGGAGCCGGTGCACGAAGATCGAGGTGCCAGGCTCGCGGAACCACACCGTGCGCCAGAGGGTGGCGACCAACTGGGTGTCGTGCGCGTCGCGCCCGTAGACCTTGACGAGCAGCGGTTCCCCGTCCTCGCGCTCGGCCCGCACGAGGAACACGCCGGCCGCCTGGCGGTCGGCAGGGCGCAGGTCGGTGCTCCGAACACCGAGCTCCTCGAGCGCGGCGGCCACGTGATCGAGGCCCGGGCGGCCGCCGCTGGAACCGAAGGCCAGATGGACGAGGGCGCTCGCGAGGGCGGCGACGAGCAGGCCGGCGAGCGCGCCGACCGGGCTCGTGGCCTCCAGCAGGACGAGGCCGAGTGCGGCACCGGCGAGCAGCCACCTCCCGAGACGGCGGACGGGCTTCGTAAGGTGGGGCGAGGCCGTCATCATGACGGCACCGGCGACGGCGAGTCGGACCGCCGGGTACACCGGTGGCGACGAGTCGGCCCGCACGGCGTCGAGGACGTCGGGCCAGCTCCCGTCCACCACCCTGGCGGCGACGAGGGCCGTGAGCAACCCGAGCACCGCAGCGAGCACGAGGTCACGGGCCAGCGCGATCCGTCGGCGAACTGCGGCGACCACGATCGACAGCACGGCCATGACGACGGGCAGGCCGACCAGGAGCCGCCAGAGCCCGCCGAAGAAGTCGGGGACTGCGGCGAAGAGGCCGGACAGCGCGGTCTCGAACCCGGACGGCGGAGCCGTGACCCAGCCCAGCACGACGAGACCTGCTGCGCTGACGGCGGCGACGATGGCGTCGGTCGCCCGCCTGGCCCGCGGTTCATCGACCGGTGTGGCGAACAACCGAGGACCGGGGAGCGCACGCATCATCGGGTGCGGAGTCTCCCAGACCTGCAGCACCCGGGCTGCGACTGCTGTCGCTTGCTACTGTCGGCGCCGCCGCACAGAAGGGACGGTCGTCGTGAACGACATCGTGGTCGGGCTGCTCGCCATCCTCGTGGGTGCCCTGTTCTGCTTCCGGGGCTACCTGGCCATGCGGCTGGTCATCCCGGTGTGGGGCGCGCTCGCCGGGTTCGTGTTCGGCGCGGGGCTCGTCTCGTCCATCACCGACGAGGGCTTCCTCTCGAACGTGCTCGGCTGGCTCGTCGGGCTCGCCGTCGCCCTCGTGTTCGCGGCGATCGCCTACCTGTACTACGAGGTCGCCGTCCTGCTCGGGATGGCGGCGATCGGCTTCGCCCTCGGCACGAGCGTCACCGTGGCCCTCGGCGTGCGCTGGTCGTGGGTGATCGTGCTCGTCGGGGTGATCGTGGGGGCGCTCCTGGCGTTCGTCGCCATCGCCGCCGACCTGCCCATGGTGTTCCTCACCCTGCTCACGGCGCTGGCCGGTTCGAGCACCGTCGTGACCGGGCTGATGCTCCTCTTCGGCGTCGTGTCGACCGACGAGTTCGACTCGGCGGCCACCACCGAGGTCCTCGACGACGACTGGTGGTGGTACGGGCTCTACGTCGTCATCGCCGTCGCCGGGCTGATCGCCCAGCTGCGGGACACCGCCCGCCTCCGGGCCTCCCTGCGCAGCACCTGGTCCGAGTCCGGCGGTCGCGAACTGCGCACTCCCTGAACGGCACCCGCCCCTCGGGCGCGGAACCGCCAGGACGTCAGAGCCGCCAGATCAGGGGCACGTAGACGATGGCGATCAGGAAGTACCAGCAGAGCAGCGCCGACCCGAGCTTCCAGTAGTCCCCGAAGCGGTAGCCGCCCGGCTCCATGACCATCATGTTCGCCGGGGTCGCGACGGGTGTGAGCAGGGCGGCGGACGCGGCGACGTTGAGGCAGAGCAGGACGGGTGCGATGGCGATGTCGAGCTCGGTCGCCGCCGTGATCGCGACGGGGATGACGATCAGTGCCGTGGCCGTGTTGCTGATCAGCTGACCGAGCACGACGACCACGACGAAGATGGCGATCATCAGGGGGTAGGCACCCGCATCGCCGACGAGGTTCACCAACCCGTCCGAGATGCGGTCCGCGGCACCGGTCGTCCGCATGGCGGTCGACAGGGGGATCATGCCGGCCACGAGGATCACCGTGGTCCACATGATCGACCGGTAGGCCTGATCGATCGTCAGCACCCTGAGCAGGATCAGCGCACCGGCGGCGAGCAACCCGGCGGCGGCCGGCGGCGCGACATCGGTGATGAGCAGGACGATCATGCCGACGAGGACGGCGATCGCCTGCCACGACCCGACGCCGAGGGGGACGAGCTGGCGCCGGACGACGTCCGGTGGGTTGACCACGAGGACGTCGTCGTCGAGCTCGATCTGGCGGCTGAGCGCCGTCCAGGTCCCCCGCACCAACAGGGCGTCCCCGGCCTGGATGTCCCACCCCTTCCGGCTGACCGGCTTCCCGTCGCGCAGCCCGGCGACGACCACGAGCTCACCGCTGTCGGTGGTCATGCCCGGGCGGAAGCGGCGGCCGATCAGATTCGACCGTGGCGGGACGACCACCTCTCCGACGCCGTAGTTGCGTCCGTAGAGCGATTCGACCGTCTCGCCCTCGACCCGGTACTGCTTCCGCAGGGCCCCTTCGAGCCCGCTGAGGTCCGCCGTGCTCGTGGTCGGGGTCCGGTCCGGGAGGAGCTTCGGACCCACCAGGACGACGATGACGATCGTCCCCACCAGCAGCGGGATGCCGACCAGCGCGAACTCGAAGAAGGCGAACTGACCGGCACCGGCATCGCGTGCCGCTTCGGAGACCAGCACGTTGACCGGGCTGCCGGTGAGCGTCAGCAGCGATCCGGCGTGGGCTGCGAAGGCGAGTGGCATGAGGTAGCGGGAGGTGGGCTGCTGCAGCCGCACGGCGATCATCACCAGCACCGGCACGAGCGCCGCGACGGCCGCGTTGGGGGTGATGAACGCCGTGAGCAGCGCCACCACGAGCGCCGAGTAGGTCACGATGCGGGCACGGTCGTTCCCCGCCCGGTCGATGAGGATCTGTCCCACCCAGGCGGTCACCCCGGTTGCGTCGAGCCCCTCGCTGACGACGAAGAGCGCGGCGATGAACACCACGGTCGGGTCCCCGAACCCGGCGGTCGCCTGCTCGATCTCCAGCACGCCCGTCGCCCACAGGGAGAGGGACACGCCCACCGCCACGACGGCGACCGGCACCCGGTTGGAGACGAAGAGCACCACTGCTGCTCCGAGTACGAGGAACGTGATCGTGCTGTCGTCCATGGCGTCCTTCGGTTGGAGACGAGCCGTCGGCGCTCAGGCCGAGCGTGTGCCTGACAGGATGCCTTCCTCGTCCTCGACGGTGAGGTCGGGTGTCCGGAAGTCCGGCATCCCGCCCGCAGGCACGAGCGCCAGCAACGCCAGCGCGGCGAGGAGCATCAACGTGAGCTGGAGCGCGTCGAGCCGGGCGTCGGCGAGCACGTCGACCGCGGCCTCGATCTCCTCGGGCGTGGCGCTGGTCTCCTCCTCCAGGAAGCGCGTGAGCTGGTCGTTGGTGATGAAGTCGGCGTTGTCGAGGTTGACCTCCGCCACCAGCTCGTCGCTGAAGATCGCGGAGGCGGCGACGTCACGGGCCACGAACACCCCGAGGGTCGCGACGGCGAGGGCGGTGCCGACGGCGATGCCGGCGGAGCCCGAGATGTTGTGGGTGAGCCCGCGGAAGGCACCGACGTCGCCGGCCAGCTCCTTCGGGACGGACATCAGCAGCTTGTTGAACACCAGCGCGACGATGCACCCCTGCGCGAGACCGAGGGTGACGAGCCCGACCACGATCGACACCTGCCCCCAGCTGTTGCTGATCGTGAACGCGATCAGGGTCAGCGCGAGGAACACGACCGCGAACGCCACCCGTGCGATGCGCGCCGGGCTGAAGCGGTCGTAGAGGCGGGACACCAGGGTGTTCGCCACGAAGATCGACAGCGTGTACGGCACGATCGACAGCGAGGTCTTCCATCCGCTGTAACCCTGCACCACCTGCATGTAGAGGGGCAGCAGGAAGCTCGTGGCGGTGCCGATGAACAGCATCAGCGACATGCAGGCCACGATCGAGCGCTCCTTGGACGAGCGCAGCACCTCCAGCGAGAACAGCGGCGGCTCCCCCGCGTCGGTCCGCTTCCGGGTCCACCGGAGGAACGCCTGCAGGAGGATCACACCTCCCACGAGCAGGAAGATCACCGGGGAGATCCCTGCGATGTCGAACGGGGCGCCGTCCTTGGCGTTCAGGAACCCCCAGGCGTTGAGGAAGCTGAAGCCGGCCGACAACAGGATGACCCCGATCGACGAGAGCGCCGCCCCCGTCCAGTCGATGACCACGTCCGGTCGCGGCTCGATGGGTGACAACCGGAAGCTCAGGGCGAGGTTGGCGAGGCCGATCACGGACAGCAGCACGAACGACCACCGCCACCCGATGCTGGAGGCGAACGCGCCGGCGATGAGCAACGACACGACCTGGGCCAGCGGGATCGCCGAGGCGAGGAAGCCGATCGCCTGGGCCTGCTGGCGGCCCTGGTAGTTGCTCGCCACCAGGACCGTGAGCGACGGGGCGACGAGGGCCACCGTCGTACCGGACAGCGCCTGCACCGCGAACAGGCTCCAGCCCGCGTCGGTCAGCGAGATGACGATCGCTGCGACCGTCGGTCCGATCATCCCGAGCTGCAACGCCCGGCGGACCCCGATCCGGGCGGCGAGCCGGGCGCCGAGCAGGACGAAGCCGGCCATCGCGAAGGTGCTGGTGGTGAGCGCCAGCCCGACCGAGCTGGCAGGGATGCCGAGGTCCTCGACGATGCCCTCGATCGACACGTTGAACGCGTTGAACGAGATCTGGATCTGGCAGAGCATGACGACTGCGAGAGGGAACCAGGAGGCGCGGGTCTCGGTCTCGTCGTCCGGAGGGATGGCGGCGTTCACGCCCGGATCGTACGACCCCGTGCGTGCTCACGTTCTCACCCCGGGCGGGTGATCCACCGGGCATCCGGCAGTGGGAGACTCCGGGCACCCGCGATGCACCTCCCAGGAGACCGCTCCGATGACCCGTGCCGTACCCGTCCGCGACGACTTCGACCCCGTCCCCTCGCTGGCCTCGATCCCCTCGATCCGCGTCGTCGTCGGCTCGGACGCACGGACCGATACGGACCTCCTCGCGGTGCTGGTGAGCCCCGGCTCCCCGGGGCCCGACGTTCCCGACGCCGCAGCGCTGGCGGCCGTCGGCTTCACGGCCGAGCGGGGCACCACCTTCGTGCTCCCAGGCGCACCGCCGACCGTGCTCGTCGGCACCGGCGACCGTGCGCTCGACCTCCCTGCAGCACGTGACATCGGTGCTGCGATCGCCGGGGCCGTTGCCGGCGCGACCCGGATCACGGTCGAGATCGGCACCGCAGCCGCCGACCCGGACGCCGTCCAGGGCCTCGTCGAGGGCATCATCCTCGCCCGGTACGCGTGGGACGCCCTGCGCTCGGAAGCCACGAAGACCCAGGTGTCGGAGATCCACATCGTCGGTGACCCGACGGACGATCTCGTCGGTGCCGCCCACCGTGGGCACGTCAAGGCCCTCGCCACCGGCGTGTCGCGGGACCTCGCCAACTGCCCGCCCGCCCACCTGACCGCCGTGCGCTGGGCGGCGATCGCCGAGCGGGTCGGCGCCGCCCACGGCCTCGGCGTGGAGACCCACGACCGCGACTGGCTGCTCCAGGAGCGCTGCGGCGGCATCATCGCCGTCAACGGCGGCAGCGACGAGGAACCCCGGCTGATCACGCTGACCTACGAGCCGGATCCCTCGGTCGCGAACGGCCGCCACGTGGCGCTCGTCGGCAAGGGCCTCACCTACGACTCGGGCGGCCTCGCCATCAAGCCCGGCGACCAGGTCCACGCCATGATGAAGAACGACATGTCGGGCGGCGGCGCCGTGTTCGCCGCGATGCTCGTCCTGCGGGAGCTCGGCGTCCCCACCAAGGTCACCGCCCACATCATGTGCACCGACAACATGCCGTCGGGCACCGCCTTCAAGATGGGCGACGTCATCACCCATCGCGACGGCACCACCGTCGAGGTGCTCAACACCGACGCCGAGGGGCGGCTCATCATGGCCGACGCCCTGGTGATGGCGGCCGAGCTCGCACCCGACGCCATCATCGACATCGCCACCCTCACCGGGGCGTGCATGCGGGCGCTCGGGACGGAGATCGCCGGGGTCATGGGCACCGACCAGGGCCTCGTCGACCTGATCCGTGAGGCGGGCGCCGCCACCTCGGAGCCGGTGTGGCAGCTCCCGATGGGCGCCCACTACCGCGCCGAGCTCGACTCCGACGTGGCCGACATGAAGAACCTCGGGCAGGCCAACGCCGGGGCCTCCAGCGCCGCCGAGTTCCTGGCCCACTTCGCGCACGGGGTCCCGTGGGCCCACATCGACATCGCCGGCGTCGCAGCCGTCGCCAAGCCCGGCGGTTGGCGGACCCGCGGCATGAGCGGCTTCGGGGCGCGCCTCCTCGTCGACGTCCTCGAGCGCTACGGCAGGACCGAGTGATCGGCAGACCCTGAGGTGCGAGCAGACCCTGAGGTGCGGGCAGCTCCTTTGGTACCGTGCCGCCATGCCGGACCGTGACCGAGCGGCCGAGCGGCCCGTCCTCCTCGTCTCCATCGTCGCCTCGGCGATCCTCGGAGCGCTCGGCATCGTGTGGGGCATCGCTAGCCGCTCGCAGATGATCCTGCTCGACGGGGCCTATGCCTTCGTCGGGATCGTCCTCTCCGGGCTGTTGCTGTTCGCCTCGTCGCTGTCGGAGCGGGAGCCGTCCCGCCGCTACCCCTTCGGCATGGAGGCGGCGACCCCGCTCGCCATCTTCGTCCAGGGCGCCGTCTTGACGGCCACCCTGCTCTACGCCGCGTACGAGGCCGTGCTCACCATCCGCGACGGCGGCAGCGACGTCACTGCGGGTTGGGCCATCGCCTACGGCATCGTCGTGACCGTGGCGTCGGTCGCCGTGGCGATCTGGATGGCCCGCGTCACGGGGTCCTCCGATCTGCTGGCGTCGGAGACGGCAGGGTGGCGCGTGGCGGCGTGGCGGGGTGTCGGCATGGTCGCCGGCTTCGCGCTGCTGGCAGCCGTCGACGGCTCGTCGTGGTCCGAGGCCGGTCCCTACATCGACCCGGTGATGGTCCTCGTCTCGTGCCTCCTGTTGGTGGGGACGCCCGTGCGGATGGTCCGCACCACCCTGACCGAGCTGCTCGAGGGTGCACCCCCCGACACCACCCGAGCCGCCGTCGAGGCAGCGCTCGCCGAGCTCGTCGAGGCGTTCGGCCTCCGCGACCCCGTCCTGTACAGCACCAAGGTCGGACCGAAGTTGTACGTGGAGCTCGAGGCGGCGGCCGACCCCACGGTCACGATCGCCCAGGGGGCGCAGGTCCGGGAGGATCTGCACCGCCGACTCGCCGACCTGCCCTACGAGCTCTGGCTGACGGTCGAGCTCACGCCGGCGAGGCCCCACGAGGAGGAGCAGCCATGAGCCCCGCGTTCGCGATCCGTTTCGACCTGCGGTTGGCGCCGTTCGCCCCGATCGGTGAGGCGGCGCTGTACTCCGAGAGCGTCGCGATGTCCCGTTGGGCCGACGAGCACGGCGCGGTCGCGGTCACGGTGTCGGAGCACCACGGGGTCGATTTCGTCTCGGCCCCGATCGCGCTCGCCGGCGCGATCCTCGGGGCGACCTCCCGGGTGCGGGTCACGGTCAACGCCCTCCTGATCACGCTGCACGACCCGGTCCGGCTCGCCGAGTCGATCGCGACGCTCGATCTGGTCAGCGGCGGACGCTTCGGCATCGTCGCCGGGCTCGGCTACCGCCACGAGGAGTTCGAGATGGCCGGCGTCGACCGTCGCGCACGGGGCGCGCTCACCGAGGAGTACCTCACGGTGCTGCGCCAGGCGTTCACCGGCGAGCCCTTCACCTGGCGGGGCCGCACCGTCGTGGTCACGCCCACGCCCACCTCACCCATGGAGGCGCTGGTCTGGGCCGGCGGCTCCGTGCCCGCCTCGGCGCGGCGCGCGGCCCGGTTGCGTCTGCCGTTGTTCACCATGTCGACGGACCCCGCCATCGGCGAGCTCTACCGCGAGGCGTGTGCTGCGGAGGGCTACCAGGGGATGTTCCTGGCACCGTCGGGTCCATCGTTCGTGATGGTCTCCGAGGACCCCGATCGTACCTGGGCGCAGATCGGCGACTACGCCGTCTACGACGCCGGCTCCTACGCCACCTGGCAGACCGGCGACCACGACAACGCCGTCGCCATGAGCGGCGACGTCACGGTCGAGAGCCTCATCGCCTCGGGCATGTGGAAGGTCGTCACCCCCGACGAGTGCGTCGAGCTCGGCCGCACGAACGGCGCCGTGGCGCTCCACCCTCTCATGGGCGGCATCCCACCCGAGCTCGGCTGGGAGAGCCTCCAGCTCTTCGTCGACAAGGTCCTCCCCCGCTTCTGAACGCCGCGGCGTGGGACCGCTCCGCCGCTTCCGCGCTCAGGTACCGGTCCAGCCGTCCGGGCGGCGGGCCTCAGCGGAGATCAGGTAGCCGTCGGAGCGCCGGCCGGTCGAGGATCTCCACCCGTCGGTATGCCAACCGCACGTCGCCACGTGCCGCCATCCGTTGCAGCGCCTGGTTGACGCTCGAGCGTCGGACGCCCAGGAGGCGCGCGACGGTCTCCTGGCTGAGCTCCAGCACATCCTCCGGATGACGGAGAAGGAGCCCTGCCGGAGCGGACCAGGTCCACCTCGTCCGGTAGCCGACCGCCCGCTACCACCTCGGGGTCGAGGGTGGTGCCGGTGCTCACGGTGCCGCCTGGTCGCCGCCGGCGGCGAGCGCCCGCCCGAAGGACCGGAGCCGATCGAGCGATGCCTCGGGCAACGGGTCGGAGTGACCTGCGAGCGACTCCAGGATCCGGCGGTAGGTCTCGGCCTCGAGGCCGCAGCGGCGGCAGTCGTCGAGGTGGGCGCGGATCTGCTCCCTGGTGCCGCTGGAGTCCTCGTTGTCGAGGTACGACTGCAGGAGCCGACCCACCTCACGGCAGTTGAGCCGGCGACGGCGTCCGAATCGGATCATCACATGCTCCTTGGTGCATACCCGGCCCGGGCGAGCGAGTCACGCAGACGACGACGAGCGCGGTGCAGACGGCTCATGACCGTGCCGACAGGGATGCCGAGCGCGGCCGCAGCCTCGGCGTAGGACAACCCCTGGACGTCGACGAGTCGGACCACGGTCCCGAAGTCGTGCGGGAGGGCGTCGAGCTCACGTACCAGGTAGGCGTCGAAGGAGCCGGCCAGCGCAGACGCCTCCACGTCGATGTCGGGGTCGGCGGGATCCCGGTCCGGACCGTCCCCGCGTTCGAGGCCGACCAGCTCGGGACGTCGGCGACGGTGGCTGTTGATGTTCGTGTTCCGGAGGATGGTCAGCAGCCACGCACGCGGGTGCGCGCCATCGAACCGTTCGATGGCACGGAACGCGCGGAGCAGGGTCTCCTGCACCAGGTCCTCCGCTGCGCGATCGTCGCGGGTGAGCGATCGGGCGACGCGGTAGAGCACCTCGATCTCCGGGATCACCCACAGCTCGAACCGCTCCGCCGCGGTGGACGGGGTCGCCGGGGTGTGTGGCTCGGAAGTCATCGGCCGACGAACCGGGTGTCCGGCCCGAGGTTCGGCGGGCGCCCGTCGGCCCGCGAGAACCCCGTGTCCCGGGACGGCACGAGGCCGTTGGGGTGGGCGTCGAGGTGGGACCAGAGGCCCTCGGTCTGCCGGTCGTACATCGCGAGCGACGAGTTGCGCAGAAGCCCCGACGTCCCGAAGGCCAGCACGCGCCCTCCCACCTCTCGGACGTCCGCGATCGCCGAGATGCGGTGCGGACAGGACGAGACCGTGACCGGGACCCCGGCGACCGAGTCGTCCGCGAGCTCGTGCCGGGTCGTGACCTGCACCGGACAGGCGCGGGCGCCGCCGATGACGGGAAAGGTCCTCATGAGCTCGGGAAACCCGCCCGAGCCCGACCCCCTTCCCGCCAGATCGGGATGGTCCACTGCCCGACGATCACGGAAGCCGGACGACAGCTGCGACCTTCTCCACGCACCAACTCGTCGACGATCGGAGCGCAACACCATGAAGCAGCTGTTCCGACGCCTCGACGCCCTCACACCGGTCGGACCGCTCGTCCTCCGCGTGATCCTCGACGGACTGTTCGTCGTGCACGGCATCGACAAGCTCGACACCGGCATCAGCGACATCGGAGGTGCGTCCCCACCACGAGCGCGACCGCGGCGGTGCGCCGGAGGTGCACCGGTCACCGGAGCACGGCGAGCGCCTCAGGCGACCGCGCCGGCGATCTTGAGGGCGATGATCGCCTCGTCGTCGAGGCCGAGCTCGCGCAGGATGTCGTCGCCGTGCTCGTTGAAGTCCGGGGCACGGCCGGGCGGGCTGGGCACCTCATCGAACTGCACCGGCGTGGTCACGAGCTTGAACGGCGTGCCCTCGCTGGTGGCGGTCTCGCCCACGTAGCCGTTCGCCACGGCCATCGGGTCGACCGTGACCTCGAGCGAGTCCTGCACCGGCGACCACTGGCCCCGCTGCTCGCGCAGCTTGACCTTCCAGTACTCGAGCGGCTGCGTGGCGAGCGCGCCGGCGACGAGCTCCCGGGCCTCGGCGCCGTTGGCGAAGAGCTGCTCGACGGTGGCGAAGCGAGGGTCGTCGATCCACTCCGGGTGGCCGAGCACCTCGCACATCCCGGGCCAGTAGGCGAACCCCTGGAGCATGCTGAAGGACACCCAGCGCCCGTCCGAGCAGCGGAAGTTGCCGACCAGCGGGTTCCGCATGGCGCTCGCCGCGGACTGCATGAGCGTGCCCCACTCGACGCCCATCTGCAGCCCGAGGCCGATCGCGGCCGAGAGCGCCCACATGCCGGTGCTCAGCAGCGAGACGTCGACCACCTTCGCCTCACCGGTCCGCTCGCGGTGCAGCAGCGCCGCCGAGATGCCACCGGCGATGAACATCGCGCCGATGGAGTCGCCCAGCGCCGGGACCGGCTGGCTCGGCATGTCCTCGACGAGGGGGGACTTCATGGCCATCGCCGTGCCGGACCGCGCCCAGAAGGCGAGCGAGTCGTAGCCGCCCTGGTCGATGTCGGGGCCGTTCGGGCCGTAGCCGGTGCCGCGCACGTAGACGATGTGCGGGTTGTGCGCACGGATGTCGTCGACGTCGATCTGCAACTTGGTGCGCACGGCGGGCAGCTTGTTGGTGAGGAACACGTCGCAGGTCTTCGCCAACGCGTAGAGCACCTCGAGGCCCTCGGGGCGTCCCAGGTCGAGCCCGATGCTCCGCTTGCCGCGGTTGGCGTGCTCCATCAGGACGTTGACGCCGCCGGAGCCGACCACGATCCCCGCGGTGGAGGCGAGCCCCCGGGCAGCGTCGCCCCGCTCGACGTGCTCGACCTTGATGACCTCGGCGCCCCAGTCGGCGAGGATCCCCGCCGCCGCGGGCACGAAGGTGTGCTCCGCCACCTCGAGCACACGGATGCCGCTCATCACTCCGGTCATGGTTCCCCCTTGGTCGTTCGAACGGTCTCGGCGAGCACCTCTGCGAGGGTCTCGGGCTGCGAGTTCATGACCATGTGGCCCGACTCGATGGTGCGCCGCTCGACGTCGGACCCGAGCAGGGGCAACATCGCCTCCACCAGGGCCGGCGAGACGGGCACGTCGTCGGTGCAGTCGATGTAGACCCGGTGCACGTGCAGCGGCACCCCCCGCACCCGGGCGTTGATGATCCCGGCGGCGTCGTCGACGAGGCGGGCGGCGACGGTGGCCCATCGCTCGTCGTCGAGGTCGTTGCCGAACATCGTGCGGGTGAGCTCGTCGGGCATCCGCTGCATGACCCCGTCGGGCAGGTCGCCGCCGGTCATGAGCTGGGCCGCGGTGCGGTCCGGCGTCGGGACCAGCGCGGCCAGGTAGACCACCGAGGCGACGCGCTCCGGGTGGCACATCGCCGCCTCCGTGATGGTGACCCCGCCCATCGAGTGGCCGACCAGCGTCACGCGCTCCCACCCGGCGGCGTCCGCGGCCGCCATCACCGTGGCGACGCAGTCCTCCAGCGTGACCGAGGCGAGGTCGGCCGGGTTCGAGCCCCGACCCGGGAGGTCGACGGCGACGGCGGGGAACGTCAGCAGGGGCAGCACCTCGTCCCAGATGTCCGCTGCGCAGGTGCCCCCGTGCACCAGCACCACGCCGTCCACGACCGGTGTCCCCATGTCCGCTCCCTGTGCTCCGTGGTGCTCTCAGCGGTCCCGCAGGCCTCTGCCGGCGAGGATGCGCGGCGCGAGCTTCTCGACCCGCGCCGCGCGGGTCGATGCCTGCTTCGCCGACACGATGTGCAGGTGGTACTCCCGCCGCCGACCCGGCGTCAGTGCCTCGAAGGCACGGCGCAGGTCCGGGTCCCGGTCCAGCCGCTCCTGGAGCTCCGCCACCAGCGCGGGCTCCGGTGCCGCCTCGACCCGCCGACCTTCGTGCTCGGCCAGGACCGCCTCGGCGACGTAGGACGGCAGCACCGTCGCAACCTGCGCAACGTCGTCGAGGGACCGGAAGCAGATCCTGCGGGCCGAGCGGGAGTTCTCCCCCTGCTCCTCGAGGATCCCGTCGGGGTCGGAGAGCAGGGCACCTTTGAAGAACATCAGAGCCAGGAAGTCCTTCATCTCCTGGAGGATCAGGATGTTCCGGCCCTCGTGGCAGAAGCACGGCTTCTGCCACTTCGTCTCCTCGGTCAGCCCGCAGTCGAGCAGGACCGGCCGGAGCGCATCGATCAGCTCGGGCCACGGCACGGTCAGGACACCCCGACCGTCCGCGGCCCGAAGGCGAAGCTCGTGGTGTGGGCCGGGACGGTGTCGATGCCGGCGAACACCGCAGCGACCTCGGGGCCGATGCGGTCGGTGACCGGCTGCAGGGCGGCGAGGTCGAAGCCGTAGACCTCGGCGGCGTTGCCACCCACCATGCGGGCGACGTCGACGGGGTCGATGCCGGCGAAGGTGTGGGCGAGCGCCTCCCGGCTGTGCGGGAAGGTGCCCTCGTCGTGGGGGAAGTCGCTCCCCCACATGACCTTGTGCACGCCGACGGCGTCGCGGTCCTCGGCGTCGGGCCGGGTCATGAAGCTCGACCCGAGCCAGCAGTTGGACTCCCAGTACTCGCTCGGCGTGCGTTGCAGGCGGAACGGGTCGCGGATGGTCATCACGCCGATGTTCCCGGACTCCTGCTTGGCCTGGATGGTGTCCATGGCCGTGAGGGTGTTGCGGACCCAGCTCGATCCGGCCTCGGCGAACACGAGCTTCAGGCGGGGGAAGCGGTCGAACACGCCGGAGAGGACCAGCGACCACAGGGGCCGGTGGGCGAAGAACGACGCCTCGAGCACGAACAGCGTGGCGGACGACGGGTACATGCCCGGGTCGGGCGAGCCGCTCCCCCCGTGCACGTTGAGCACCACGCCGCGCTCCTCGCACGCCCGCCACACGGGGTCGTACCGGGGCGAGTGCAGCGGCTCGATGCCGACACCGGGCGGCATGCCGGGCAGCAGCACTCCGCCGGTGAGGCCGTGGTCGGCGATCCAGTGCACCTCGTCCACGGCGTCGTCGACGTCGTTCAGCAGCAGCTGGCCCACCCCGGCCCGTCGGCCCGGGAGGAGGGCGCAGAAGTCCGCCAGCCACCGGTTGTGCGCCCGGAGCCCCTCGAGGCGGAGCGGGTAGTCGGCCGCGGACGGCACCGTGGCCGTGAGCCCGGCCCTGGGGAAGAACGGCGGGACCGTGTTGGGGTAGAGCACCTCGGCGACCACGCCGTCGGCCTCGAGCGCCTCGTTGCGGACCTCGCTGTCCCAGTTCCGGTTGGCGTCGGGGCGTTCCAGGTCGCCGAACGGGTTGACGTAGCTGTCGGCCCAGCGGTCGAAGTCGTCGTGGAGGCCCGACGGCAGGTACGGCCGGTAGTCGCGCAGGTCTGCACCTGCGTGTCCGTCCGCCGAGATCACCACATGGCGCGCACCGTCGTGCATCGACATCACCCCCAGGGATCGGAACGTAGCAGCGCGGCGACGAGGTCGGGGCGCTGCGAGATCTCGATGCGGTTGCCGTCCGGGTCGGCGACGAACGACACGATCGAGTCGCTCGCGAACCGCTCCGCGCTCGGCCCCTGGAGCTCGGTGGCACCCCGACCGACGAGGGTCTCGTGGGCGGCGTGCACGTCCACCACCTGCAGTGTCAGGTACGTGTATCCGGCGCCGGCTCCGGTGTTCGCCCCCACCACATCGGGCGACCACGAGAAGGAGAGCGGCGCCCCGGCGACGAGGTAGGTGCGATCCCCCACCTGCGGCGCGCCGACGACCTCACCGAGGAAGCGGTGGTGCGCCGCCTCGTCGGACACGGACAGGTGGACACCGAAGCGGTCGACACCGGCGAACCCGGGCGGGACGAAGCACACCTGGTTGCCATCCGGATCGGGCCGGTGCACCGGCGAGTCCACCGTGTCGTCTGCGAGCAGCAGCATCCGCACGCCGGCCCGGGGCGCCCGTGCCGGGAGCGGCCCGCCGACGGCGTTCACCTTCAGGACCGCGCCGTGCATGCTGAGCTTGTGCTGGCGGACGCCGGGGACCGGGTCCAGGACACGCTCGACGGGGAACCCGACGTCGCCGGACCAGAACTCGAGCAGCGGCTCGGGACGATCGGTGAGGAGCCCCACGTCGAACCCCCACCGGGCGTACTCGATCCCGCCGACACGGATGGGTCCGCGCACCTCGTCCTCCGTTCGTCCAGGGTCGATCCTCGCGCACCCGTCGGGCCCGAGGAGCCGCCGCAGCCGTCGTGCCTTCTCCCCCTCTTCCTCGAACTGGCCGGGTTGGGGGCACGAAAAAGTGGGACCAAACCCGCCGGTGCGGAGGGCTAGGGCCCGGTGGGAGGGATCGGGCCGCGGCGCCAGCGAACCTCAAGATCGGTGCAAATACCACG
>JBEIGA010000072.1:0-15208 GCA_040382135.1 Acidimicrobiales bacterium | reverse complement strand
CGCAGGGTGGTGTCGAAGATGATCACCCGGTCCGCGGACCCGGTGGCCTGGTCGTGCGCGTGCTCCACGTTGCCGAGTCTAGGGCTGGGCCCCATCCGGCCCGGGCGTCGGACCGGACCGGTAGCCTCGCCCCATGGGTCGAGCCGCCAAGTCGCTCCTCGCCGGGTTCGTGCTGATCGTCGTCGCCCGGTTCGTCCGGGCGACCCGGTCGCAGCCGGATCCCGCCGCACCCGCAGGTCCGGCGCACTGGCCGCCTCTCGTCCCGTCCCCGGACGATGCTGCTGCTGCAGCAGCGCCCGAGGAGACGTCCGGACCCCGCCCCTGGATGCCGCCCCACCCGGACGGCACCCCGCCGGACGGCTATCCCGTCAAGGCCAAGCGCACCAGCGGCATCTACCACGTGCCCGGTGGCGTCGCCTACGAGCGGACCTTCCCCGACCGCTGCTACCCCAGCGCCGCGGACGCCGAGGCCAACGGGTTCCGCGCCGCGAAGCGCTGACCGTCAGGCAGGAGCGGCCACCGCCGCCGGCTCGATCCGCTTCCGGCGCACCAGCAGCACGACCAGCATCACCAGGTCAGCGAGGATGAACAACAACGTCCCGGCGTACGCCTCGTCGGTGACCCCGCCGGTGAACAGGCCGAAGTCCCAGAGGCCGTGCAGCACGATCGGCACGGCGATGCCGCCGGAGACACGCCGCACCAGGTAGAAGAAGAACCCCGCCGCCGTGGTGACCAGCACCTGCGGGATGGCCGAGTTGTCCTCGGTGAAGACGTTCATGGAGTGCGAGGCACCGAAGAGCACCGAGGACCACAGGGCGACCTTCGCCTCGGTGAACCCGTTGCGCCGGAAGGTGGTGACGGCGAGGCCGCGGTACACGAGCTCCTCGCCGGTCCCCACCAGCAGGCAACCGAGCAGGAGGACCAGGGTGAACCCGATCCCCTCGTCGGCGAGCGTGCCGTAGTCGGTGCCGAGCGCGATGGCCACGGCCATCGTGGCGGGCACGAACCAGACCCAGCGCTGCACCGGGCGGTGGTCGGTCCGCACCGGCGTCCACCACCCCAGCGCCGAGATCACGCCGGCGGCGAAGACCACCGACAGCCCGACCGGGATGATCAGGGCGTAGACGACGGTCTCGACGTCCGGGAAGACGCCGTAGCTGAAGCTGTCGAGCGCCTCGGTCGTGAGCATCGGCACGAACAGCAGGATCGCCAGGTACACCGCCACGATCCCGAGCATGGGCAGGACGCCGAGCGGGCGGATCCCGGCCGTCGGGTCGGGACGGGACGCGGTGGTCGACATGCGGGAGCTCCCCCTCGAGGTGCGTCGGGTCCCGCCGTTCGGCGCAGAGCCTTGCACAGCCCGACGGGGGCGGCGAGCCCTGCGCCGGGGGGCTCAGGCGAGGTCGAGCGCGGTGACCGAGAGGATCCCCGGTGCGGCCCGGAGCTCGTCGAGCACTGCGGCGTCGAGGGCGCGGTCGAGGGCGATCACCATGACGGCTCGCTCCCCCACCAAGGTGCGACCGACGTCCATGTTCTCGATGTTGACGCCGGCCTCGCCGAGGATCATCCCCACGAGACCGATGCGCCCGGGGGTGTCGTTGTTGTGCACCACGAGCATGTGGGGCGCCGGCGGGAGGTCGACGTCGTGCCCGTCGACCATGACGAGACGGGGCGCACCGTCGATGCCGACGAGGGTCCCGGCGATGCCGTGCTCGCCGCCGGTGATGGAGAGGGTGTTGACGTAGTCCTTTGGCGTGGGGTTGTTGATCCCCCGGATCTCGACGCCGCGGTCCTTCGCGATGCTCATGGCGTTGACGTACGAGACCGGCTCGTCGCTGATCTGGCCGAGCATGCCCTTCACCGCCGAGAGCAGCGTGAGCTTGTTGTCGTACCCGCCGATCTCCCCGCGGAACTCGACGTCGATCTGGGCGGGCAGATGCCCGGCCTGCGAGGCGAACAGGGCGCCGAGCTGCTCGGCGAGGGGCAGGAACGGGCGCACCGTCTCGGCCGCCTCGGCCGCGTCGATGTTGACCGCGAACGGGACGAAGTCACCGGCGAGGGCGAGCTGCACCTGCTCGGCGATGGTGAAGCCGGCCTTGTCCTGCGCCTCGACGGTGCTGGCGCCGAGGTGCGGGGTGACGACCACGTTCGGCAGGGTGAAGAGGGGCGAATCGGTGGTGGGCTCGGTGGCGAAGACGTCGAGCGCCGCTCCGGCGATGCGGCCCTCCACCAGCGCCTCGTAGAGCGCGGCCTCGTCCACGATGCCGCCGCGGGCCACGTTGATCACCCGCAGCTCGGGCTTGGCCCGCTTCAGCATCTCCGTGCCGATCAACCCGACGGTCTCGGGCGTGCGGGCCACGTGGATGGTGATGAAGTCGGACCGCTCCACGAGCTCCTCGAGACCGAGCAGCTCGACGTTCAGCTGACGGGCCCGGTCGGGGGAGACGTAGGGGTCGTAGGCGACCAGGCGCATCCCGAAGGCCATCGCCCGCTGCCCGACGAGCTTGCCGATCCGCCCGAGGCCGACGATGCCGAGCGTCTTGTCGGAGAGCTCGACGCCCTCCCAGCGGGTCCGCTCCCAGCGGCCGGCCACCAGCGCGGCGTGGGCCTGGGGGATGTTGCGGGCCTGCGACAGCAGCAAGGCCATGGTGTGCTCCGCCGCCGACAGCACGTTCGACTGGGGCGCGTTCACCACCATGACACCCTGGCGGGTGGCGGCGGCGACGTCGACGTTGTCGAGCCCGATGCCCGCCCGGCCCACCACCACGAGGCCCACGCCGGCGGCGAGCACGTCGGCGGTGACCTGGGTGGCGGAGCGGATGATCAGGGCGTGGGCGCCGCGGACCGCCTCGAGGAGCCCCTCGGGGGAGAGGCCCTCCTGCACGTCGACCTCGTGCCCCGCAGCGCGGAGGCGGTCGAGACCGGAGTCGGCGATCTTCTCGGTGACGAGGATGCGGGCCATGGGCCCATCATGTCGGCCCGGCGGCCCCCCGCCAAAGCAGATGGGCCGGGACCTTCGCTCAGACCTTGACCACGTAGGTCTTGGCGATCTTGTCGTACACGGTCTGGCGGTTCGGATCGTTGAACAGCCAGACGAGCGACAGGATGGAGATGCCGAGCGAGATCAGGCTGCCCACGAACGGCACGTAGCCGAGGAGGGTGGGCACCCAGCGCATGAAGGCGTGCTGCTGGTCCGGCGGGGTCCGGCCATCCTCCTGCTGGATCACCCGGAGCCCGAGGACGAGCTTGCCCGGGGTGCCGCCCTTCCAGATCACGAAGCCGACCTCATAGGCGGCGCTGGCGACGAGCAGGATGAGCGTGTAGCCGATGTTGAAGCCGGTGAACTGGTTGAAGTCGTCGTCGCCGCTGAAGAACAAGGCGACGACCAGCGCCCCCAGCGCCACCGAGATGATCACGGCGTCGATGAGGCGGGCACCGATGCGCTGACCCGGCGACGCGAGCGGCCGGCCGTGCACCGTGCCCTGGCTCCCCACCATCGGTGGCATGCCCGCCTGCTGCATCGGCTGAGGGCCGGTGGTCCACTCGGTGCCGTTCCAGTAGCGGTGGGTGCCGGGCGGGTCGCCCGGCGCCGGATACCAGCCGGGAGGGGTGGTGGAGCCGCTCATCGTGGGTCCGTCGCTGATCGAGGTGGCGGAGCCCCCTCATCCTCGCGCATGCGCGCGCCCCGCTGCGCCGATGCTCAGCCGGGCTCGACCGGCGGCAGGCCCGGCGGCAACGGGATGTCGAGCACCTCGAGGAAGAAGGCGAGCTCGGCCTCGAGGGCGCGCACGATGGTGGCGGCCTGCCGGAAGCCGTGCTGCTCGCCCGGGAACAGCAGGTAGGCGTGCCGGACCTCGTTGGCCCTGAGGGCCGCGACGATCGCCTCGGACTGGTTGGGCGGCACGATCACGTCCTCGGCGCCCTGCAGCACGATGGTGGGGGTGCGGAGCCGGTCGACGTGGTGGATGGGGCTCCGCTCGAGGTAGAGGTCGCGGGCCTCGGGGTACGGGCCGATCAGGCGGTCCAGGTAGCGCGCCTCGAACTTGTGGGTGTCGCGGGCCAGGACCTCCAGGTCTGCGACGCCGTACCTGCATGCGCCGGCGGCGAACACGTCGTGGAACACCAGAGCGGCCAGCACGGTGAAGCCGCCTGCGGAACCGCCACGGATGAGGAGTCGGTCGCCGGCGACGGCGCCGCGGTCGACGAGGTGGCGGGCGGCGGCGAGGCACTCGTCGACGTCGAGGACGCCCCACTGGCCCTGCAGCCGGTGCCGGTAGGCCCGGCCGAAGCCGGTGGAACCCCGGTAGTTGACGTCGACCACCGCGAACCCGCGGCTGGTCCAGTACCGGATGCCGAGGTCGAGCGCGGTGCGGGCGGCGCCGGTGGGCCCGCCGTGGGCGAGCACCAGCAGGGGCGGCCGCTCCCCGACCGGGCCGACGACGTCCGGGTTGGCGGGCGCGTAGAAGACGGCGTGGGCCTGCTCCCCGCCGGTGGTGGGGAACGTCAGCAGCTCCGGCGCCGGGCACAGGGCGGGGTCGAGGCCGAGGGCGCGGGCCGGACGGAGGATCTCCGCGCCCCGGAGCACCACGGCCTCGCGGTCCCAGGACGCGGCCACCGCGACGGCGTGGTCCCCCTGCCAGCGCAGCGCCTCCACGGAGGAGGCCCACGACGCCGCGCCGCCGGCCCCGTCGAGCCGGTCGACGCCCTGGCACGTGACGACCGCGGCGATCCCGCCGTCGGGACGGAAGGCGTAGGAGGACCCGCCGAAGCCCCAGGCGGGATGGCCGATCTCGCCGTCGGCGGTCAGCACCGGTTCGAGCCGTGTCTCGTCGACCCGGTGGACGGCCCAGCGGTCGTCGACGTCGGCCAGGACGTACAGCGCGCCGTCGGGACCCCACTGGGGTTGCTGGTACGCCACGGCACCGCCGGCGATCCGGCGGGCGGTGCCGGGCACGTCGGCGAGCTCTGCGACCCACAGCTCGGTGTCGTCCCAGGGCATGTTCGGGTGGTCCCACTGGATCCACGCGAGCCGGGTGCCGTCGGGCGACGGGCGCGGCGACGCGACGAAGTCCGGTCCGGAGACCAGCACGTCGACGCGGAGCGACCCGTCGGCCGCCACGCGCACGAGCTCGTTGCGCGGTTCCTCGCCGGGCTCGACGTCGTGGCGCTCGCGGACGCACACGAACCCGGCGCCGTCGGGGGTGGGGCGACCGTCGGCGTAGCGGAAGGCGCGGGGGGAGGGCGGCCCCGAGGTGAGCACCACCCGTTCGCCGTCGGCGCTCTGGCACCACAGGCGCTGGTCCGCCATGGACACCGCCCACAGTCGGCCGTCCTGGGCCCACCAGGCGCCGCCGCCGTACTCGTGCACGAGGGTGCGGACGTCGTCGTCGGGCCGGGTGACCTCCGTCGTGACACCGGCGCGCCACCGCACGACCGCAGTGCGGCCGCGTTCGCCGGGCCGGCGCTCGTCCCACCAGATGTCGTCGCCGTCGACGACGACCGTCCCGATGGAGGCTGCGCCGGCAACGAGGAGGTCCGCGCCGATCGGCGACGGCCAGGCGCCGTACGGCCAGACCTCCGCCATCGTCAGCCCCGGCGACCCAGGAGGTCGGCGATGCGGTTGATGCCCTCGCCGAGGTCGTCGTCGCCGAGGGCGAACGAGAAGCGGGCGTAGCCGGGCGAGCCGAACGCCTCGCCGGGGACGATCGCCACCTTGACCTCCTCGAGGATCAGGTCGGCGAGCTCGCTCGTGGTGGCCGGGCGCTTCCCCCGGATCTCCCGACCCAGCACGCCCTCGAACGACGGGAACGCGTAGAACGCGCCCTCGGGCGACAGGCACTCCACACCGTCGATGCCCGACAGCAGCGAGTGCATCAGCTTGCGCCGCCGGTCGAACGCGGCGCGCATCTCGTAGACGTCGTCGAGGCCGCCGTTCAGCGCCGCGATGGCCGCCGCCTGGGACACGTTGGCGACGTTCGAGGTGGAGTGCGACTGCAGGTTGGTGGCGGCCTTGATGAGGTCGGCCGGGCCGATCATCCAGCCCACCCGCCAGCCGGTCATGGCGTAGGTCTTGGCGACGCCGTTGAGGATCACGCAGCGGTCGGCGAGCTCCGGCACCAGGCCCAGGATCGAGGTGAAGCGGTGCTCGTCGTAGACGAGGTGCTCGTAGATCTCGTCGGTGAGCACCCAGATCTCGTGCTCGGCGGCCCAGCGGCCGATCGCCTCGGTCTCCTCGGGCGAGTAGACCGCACCGGTCGGGTTGGAGGGCGACACGAACACCAGCGCCTTGGTGCGCTCGGTGCGGGCGGCCTCGAGCTGCTCGACGGTGACCTTGAAGCCGGAGGCGATGTCGGTGGGCAGCACCACCGGCACGGCGCCGGCGAGGGCGATCGGCTCGGGGTAGGTGGTCCAGTACGGGGCGGGGAGCAGCACCTCCTCACCGGGGTTCAGCAGCGCCTCGAACGTGTTGTAGACGGCGTGCTTGCCGCCGTTGGTCACGAGCACCTGGTTGGGCGACACGGTGACGCCGGAGTCCCGCTGCGTCTTCGCGGCGATGGCCTCCTTCAGCTCGGGCAGGCCCGCCGCCGGGGAGTACTTGTGCATCTTCGGGTCGCGGCAGGCGGCGACGGCGGCCTCCACGATGTGGGCGGGCGTCGGGAAGTCCGGCTCGCCGGCGCCGAAGCCGATGACCGGCTCGCCGGCCGCCTTCAGCGCCTTCGCCTTGGCGTCGACGGCGAGGGTGGCCGACTCGGTGATGGCGGCGATGCGACGGGAGATGCGTTCCATGGGGTGACTCCGTGCGTGACGTGGACCGGGGGAATGGTGGCACGCGTCGGGACCGTTGCGGCACGGTTTGCCCGGATTCGTGACGGGCGACGCCGGCAGGCACCGGGTTCAGGGGCTGATCGCGAACCGGGCCGTGGGCTCGGCGGCGGACTGCCGGCGGTTGAGCCCGAGCCGCAGCGACCGCAGCAGGGCGTTGCGCAGCTCGCGGGGGTCGATCATCTCGTCGAACCCGAGCGTCCTGGCCGAGTTGTAGGACGCCTGGAGCTCGGCCGTGCGGATCTCGGCGGCCCGCTCGGCGTCGGCGCCCACGGCGGCGCTCGACCCCTTCGCCCCCATGGCGCCCATGGTGGCCCCGGGGAAGGCGAACGTGGACGTCTGGTGGTCGAACCCGACCATCCCCATGACCATCGACCCGAAGCC
This sequence comes from Acidimicrobiales bacterium, assembly GCA_040382135.1. GTDB lineage: Bacteria > Actinomycetota > Acidimicrobiia > Acidimicrobiales > JBEIGA01 > JBEIGA01. The sequence goes on along the minus strand of JBEIGA010000072.1, from coordinate 8,002 downwards.
GTACGCCTTGCGCATGGTGACCTGGAGCTTGATGGTCCGGGCCTGGGTCTGGGCGGCGAACATCCGGGCGCCGGCGCGCAGGATGGCGGCGCGCTCCGACACCGTGCCGGCCAGGACGCCAGGGTTGTCCGCCAGCAGGACCAGCGGCAGGTGGAACGAGTCGGCCACCTGGATGAAGTGGGCGGCCTTGTCGGCGGCGTCGCTGTCGATCGACCCGGCGATCACCTGCGGCTGGTTCGCCACGATCGCCACCGGCTCGCCGCCGAGGTGGGCGAGGGCGCAGACGATCGCGGGCCCGAAGTCGGGCTGGATCTGGAAGAAGCGGCCGCCGTCGACGAGCAGGCTCACCACCGGCCGGACGTCGTAGAGGCTCGCGTTGTCGCGCGGGATCAGCTCGAGGATCTCGTCGAGCAGGCGCGGCCCGTGGTCGGCGGTGGGCGCCGAGGGCGGGTACGACCACGCGCTCGACGGGAAGTAGGAGAGGTAGGTCCGGATCTCCTGGAGCACGGCGACGTCGTCGGCGGCGACGTTGTGGATCAGCCCCGAGCCGATGGCCACGGCCGGCCCGCCGAGCTCCTCCTTGGTGACCTCCTCGCCCAGCGCCTCCTTCACCACGGGCGGCCCCGCCGTGAAGATCGCTCCCTGCAGGCTCATGATGGCGAAGTCCGACATCGGGGCGATGAGCGCGCCGTGGCCGGCCGAGGCGCCGAGCACGCCGGTCACCACGGGCACCTTGCCGGACAGCTGCGCCTGGATCAGCAGGTCGGTGGGGGCCCGGCCGTGCGACTCGCCCTTCATCGGGGGACGGTGGCCCGCACCCTCGAGCAGCATCACGAGGGGCGTGCGCTCCTGCAACGCCAGCTCTCCGAGCCGGTACCGCTTGTTGGCCGCGCCGGGGCCGATGGAGCCACCGAGCACGGTGAAGTCCTCGGCGCCGGCCATGACCGTCCGGCCGTCCACCAGGCCGTGGCCGCACACGAAGCCGTCGGCGGGCACGTTGCCGACGAGGGTGCCGAACTCGGTGAACGTGCCGGGGTCGAACAGCACCTCCAGGCGGGCGCGGGCGTCGAGCTTGCCCCGGCCGTGGTGGGAGGCGAGCTTCTCCGGGCCACCCATCGCACGGGCGACCGCACGGCGCTCGGCGAGATCGTCGAGCGACGGGCCCCAGCCGTTCGGCAGTTCGTCAGACATCTCCGCAGTCTCGCGCCCACGGCGACCGGCCGACGGATCGTGATGCGGGCGCCACCAGCGGGTACGGTCGGAGGGATCCATCCCACCACCGAGGAGGCGCCGTGGCACCGTTCCACGAGTTCCAGATGACCTCGATCACGGGGGAGACCGTCGACTTCTCGCAGTTCGCGGGCAAGGTCTGCCTCGTCGTCAACGTCGCCAGTCGCTGAGGGCTCACGCCCCAGTACGCAGGTCTGCGTACGTTGCAGAAGGAGCTCGGGTCGGAGGACTTCGTCGTCCTCGGCTTCCCGTGCAACCAGTTCGGCGCCCAGGAACCGGGCACCGACGTGGAGGTCCTCGAGTTCGCCCGGTCGAACTACGACGTGAACTTCCCGATGTTCTCGAAGATCGAGGTCAACGGCGAGGGCGCGGCCGAGCTCTACGGGTACCTGCGGGAGCAGGCCCCGAACGAGGACGGCACCTCCGACATCCCCTGGAACTTCACCAAGTTCCTGGTCGATCGCGAGGGCAACGTCACGGCGCGGTACTCCCCCGTCGTGACCCCCGACGACCTCCGGGTCCCCATCGCCGACCTCCTCTGATCCAGCGTTTCTGTGAGGTGGATCCCATGACCGTCATGGGACCCACCTCACAGAACGCGAGAGGGGATCAGCAGGGCGACACCGGCGCTGCGGTGCCCGTGCGTCCGCGCATCTCGGCGGACTCCGAGAACCCGATCATGACGCCGCCTCGGCTCAGCGCGCCCTGCTGCAGCATGGCCGTCCAGTAGTCGACGCCGCCTGCCTCACCGGGACGACCCAACACGTTCTGGTAGACGAGCTCGACGAAGGCCCGGTCGGACAGCGACCCGTAGCGGGCGGCGAACTCCGGTGACGAGGCGAACGCGTCGGACACCGCAGCGAGTTGGACGAGGCACCGCCCGTACTGCTGGTTCCAGTGCCGCTCGCCACCGGCGTCGGGCTCACGCAGGAAGTACGCCTGGTAGAGCCGGTACACGGAATCGGTGACGCCCTTGGCGATGCACACCGGCGGGCTCGGCGGTTCCGTCCCCGTGCGTTGCACGTACTCCGCCGACTCCGTGAAGCCGGTCATGACCTGGCCCTTCGTCTGGACCCGGCTGACGAGGATCGACGTCCAGTGATAGAGGCCCTCGTTCTCGCCAGGGCGGCCGAGGACGTTCCAGTAGACGAGTCGGACGAAGTCCCACTCGGACAGCGAGCCGTAGCGCGCCAGGAACTCGGGCGACGAGGCGAAGAAGGCCGAGATGTCGTTCAGCGATCGCCGGCAGGAGAAGTACTCGTCCTGCCAGTACGCGAGCCCCGGCACATCGGGCTGACGGCCGAGGTACGCCGCATAGAGACGAAAGATGGAGTGTGCCTCGGAACGCCGCGCACCACCCGGGTCGGCCTTCGGGACGAAGGTGGTCGGCGGCGTGGACACGTCCAATAGGCCGTTGTCCGGGAATCGCTCGCGGTACCCGGCATTGATGCCGCCGCGGCCGTCGGCGGGCTCGATGCCGCCGAGGAGATCGTTCACCGGTGGTGAGCCGATCAACCGAGCGTCGACGAAGACCACGAGCGTCCACGGGTCGAGCAGGACCACCTCGGCATCGCCGACCGCCGGCGAGGACCCTGCGTAGTCGAGACAGGTCTGGGATCGGTAGATCGGTGCCGTACCCGACGCGACGGCGGCCGCATCGATCACGACGTTGCTTCTTCCCGCCCAACAGAAGTAGAGAAGGTTGTCGGAGAAAGAGCCCTGGGACCTGGCTCCGTCCAGCCAGAACTCGAGCTCGAAGGGCTGCGAGAGGAACGAGTTGCCCGATCTCCTGAGCTCGACGGCCATGCCCCAGATCTCGGCGTCGCAGAGGTAGCCCAACTCGTAGTAGACGACGTCGAACGTTTCGTAGGGGTCGACCGGATCGGTCCCGCTCTCGAAGGCGCAGGGGTCGCTGTCCTCCAGGATCCCGACCTGGCCGGTCTCGGCCACCTCCGCTGCCGCAGGCGCCGCAGGGGCCTCGGCGCCCTCGTCTGCCCCGGCCACCCCCGTCGACGACCACAGCAGGATGCCCGCTGCCACCGCTGCGACCACACGTCGCCGGGCGCCGACGATCCCTGACCCTTGTGCCACCTGCCACCTCCACCACGTGGAGCCCGAAGGGTGGCAGCCGGGCGCGTTTCCTGTCAACCCGTCATGCCAACGCCCCGCCAACGGGGAGCCGATCAGTCGCAGGCGGCGTAGTAGTCCTCGAGGAAGGCCTCGGCCACCTCGCCGACCGCCGCGTCCACGACGTCGTCGTAGGACTCGCACGCCAGACGGGTGAGCTCGGCGTCACCGCAGCCGAGCTCCTGGGCGCGCTCCGCGAAACCGGCGTAGGGCGCGCGCAGCGAGGCGAACGGGTCCTCGGTGTCCTGCGCCTGCAGGTCGGCCATCGTGAGCCCGGCGACGTCGGCGAGCACACCGCGGGTCACCTCGGCCGAGGCGTCGACGAGCTCCTCGCAGGACGTGGCCGACCCGAGGTCGGCCTGGTCCTCGCTGCACGCGACCAGCAGCAGGGCGGGGACGGCCGCGGCGAGCACGGCGGCCGGGAGGGGGAAGCGCGGGCGCACGGCCCGGAGGCTAGAGCGGACAGACGTCGAGCACGCCGCGGGCGAGGCGCCCCTCGTGCATGTCGTGCACGAGCCCGTGGATGTCGTCCATCGGGTAGACGGCGGTGACCAGCTCGTCGAGCAGGTAGCGGCCGGCGAGGTACAGCTCGGCGATGCGGGGGATGTCGGCGTGGGGCCGCGACGACCCGTAGCGGTTCCCCATGATCGTCTTGTCCTGGTAGAGGTCGAACGGCACCACGGTCATGCTCGACCCGAGCGGCGGCACACCGATGATGACGACCGTGCCGCCCCAGTCGATCAGCTGGATGCACTGCTCGATGAGGGCGTTGGAGCCCACGCACTCGAATGCGTAGGCGACGCCGCCGGGACGGATCTGCTGGACCGCCTCGAACGGGTCCTCGACGCTCGCGTTCACGAAGTGGGTGGCACCGAACTGGACGGCGAGCGCCTCCTTCGCCGGGTTCGCGTCGATGGCGATGATCGGGTGCGCGCCCGAGAACCGCAGCGCCTGCAGCACGTTGAGGCCGATGCCGCCGGTGCCCACCACCACGGCGCTCTCCCCCGGCCGCACCTTCGCCCGGTTGAACACGGCGCCCGCGCCGGTGAGCACGCCGCAGCCGATCAGCGCGGCGGAGGTGAGCGGCATCTCCTTCGGGACGGGCACCGCCTGCAGCGCCTTCACGACCGTGTGCTCGGTGAACGTGGAGATGTTGGCGTAGCTGTAGTGGGGCTCGCCGTCGAGGGTGAACGGCTGCGGCCGGTCCTGGCCCATGCCCGCCTTGCACATGGTGGGGCGCCCCGAGTCGCAGGCCGGGCAGGCGCCGCAGTTGCCGAGCGTGGACAGGACCACGTGATCGCCCACCGCGACGCTGGTGACGCCGGAGCCGACCTCGACCACCACGCCGGCGCCCTCGTGGCCCATCACCACCGGCACGGGGTACGGGATCGTGCCGTTCAGCACCGAGACGTCGCTGTGGCAGACGCCGCTGTTGACGATCTGGACCTTCACCTCGCCGGGACCGGGGTCGCGGACCTCGAGCCCGTCGACCACCCGCATCTCGGCACCGTCGAAGACGATCCCCTTCATCGTGCCCCCCTCGGCTGCTGCGGGGAGGGTAGGCGGTCGTGTGCCACCGGTCCCACGCGGCCGGGCCGCCGACGCTCCCCCGCCCTAACCTCCGCCCCATGGCCGAGGTCCTGAAGCTGGTGTTCTGCGTCCGCCGTCGCCCGGAGCTGTCGTTCGAGGCGTTCTCCCGCTACTGGCTGGAGGAGCACGGCCCGCTGGTGCGCTCGCTCTGGGAGGCGGGTGACCTGCCGACGATGCTCCGCTACGTGCAGAGCCACACCATCCCCGGCGAGCCGACGGACCGCCTGGTGCGCTCCCGCGACGCCGGCGAGCCCTACGACGGCATCACCGAGGTGTGGCTCGCCGGCGACACCCCGCCCGAGAAGGCCGAGGCGTCACGAGCCGCCGGCGCCCGCCTCCTGCAGGACGAGTCGACGTTCATCGACTTCGCCCGCTCCACCCTCTTCCTGACGAGGGAGCACACCATCTTCTGAGTTCTTTGGGCCGAAACGCGTGACGGTCACGCGTTTCACCTCACAGATCCTGGAGGGCTTCGACGGTGTGGATCCAGAAGTCGGTCATGATGCCGAGGGACTCCACGTCGACCCGCTCGTCGTTGCCGTGGAAGCGGGACCCGAAGTCGATGGCCGACATGTTGCGGCTGAACAGTCCGGCGCCGTAGGCGACGGCGCCGCGGTCGCGGTACACCCGGGCGTCGGTGAGGCCGACGAGCATCTCGGGCTGGAGGCGGGCGTTCGGGTAGCGGAGCTGCGCCGCCCTGGTGAGCGCGTCGAGCAGGGGCGTGTCGTGCGGCGACCGGGTGGCACCGTGGTCGCCGATGCCGACGATCTCGACCTCGTGGGCGAGCTCGCCGAGCGCCTCGTGCAGCTCGTGGTCGACGTCGGCCGCGGTCTGCCCGGGGAGGACGCGGATGTCGACGTCGATCTCCACCTTGTCGGGGATCACGTTCACCTTCTGCCCGGCGTGCAGGACGTTCGGCGAGATCGTCATGTGGGTGCAGGCGTGGAAGTGGCGGGCCGCGGCGGGTGACCACGCCCGGATCGACTCCAGGGTGTCCCAGATGCGGTCCTCGTCGAGGAGCGCGGTGCGCAGCTCGTCGTCGAGCCCGAGGCTCTCGACCCGGCCGCGCCACAGGTCCGACAGCTGGGCCCGCGGCCGGTGGGCCGACAGCCGCCGCACCACCTCAGCGCTCTTGATGAGCGCGTTGTCGGCGCCGAAGGGCATGGAGCCGTGGCCGGGCGTGCCCCGCACCCGCAGGCGCCGCCAGGCGTAGCCCTTCTCGGCGACGTTCACGGTGATCACCGGCGCCTCGGGCGGGCCGTGCACCAGCCCGCCGTTCTCGGTGATCACGAAGTCGGCCTTCATGGCGTCCCAGTCGTGCTCGGCGAGCCACTCGGCGCCGTGGGTGCCGCTCGCCTCCTCGTCGGCGACGGCGAAGTAGAGCACGTCGCCCTTCGGCCGGAAGCCGCGGTCGGCCAGCTCGCGGAACGCCACCGCCATCGATGCGGTCATGTTGAGCATGTCGAGGGCGCCCCGGCCCCAGACCTCCCCGTCGACGAGCTCACCGCCGAAGGGGTCACGGGTCCAGCCCTCGGGGTTCACCGGGACCACGTCGGTGTGGCCCATCAGGCACACGCTCGGGGCGGTGGGGTCCGAGCCCTCGATGCGGGCGATCAGCGACCGGCGGCCGGGCGCGGCGTCGTAGTGGGCCACGTCGAGGCCGCGCCCCTCCACGAACGAACGGAGGAGGTCCGCGTTGCGGACCTCCTCCCCGGACTCCGGCGCTCCGTCGTTGACGCAGCGGTTGCGGATGAGCGCCTGCAGCAGCTCGGTGGTGACGGCGGTGCGGTCCGGCATGACCGAACCGTAGTGCGCTGTCAGAGCGTGGCCGCTGTGCTGTCAGAGCGTGGCCGCGATGGCCTCTGCGGCGTCGTGCTCCTCGCCGAAGGCGTGGTCGAGCACCCAGATCCGCTTCAGGAACAGGTGGGCGTCGACCTCCCACGTGAAGCCCATGCCGCCGTGGACCTGGATGCAGTCGCGGCCGTTGTCGGCGGCGTGCCCGGCGACGACCTTCACGACGTCGGCCGCGTAGGACGGGTCGGCGACCTCGGGATCGTCGAGGGCGCAGGCCGCCCAGTAGACGCCGGCGCGGATGACCTCGCAGCGGCTGGCCATGTCCGAGCACAGGTGCTTCACGGCCTGGAACGAGCCGATCGGCTTGCCGAACTGCATGCGCTCCTTGGCGTAGGTGGTGGCGAGCTCGAGCGCGCCGGTGGCGAGGCCGAGCTGCAGGGCACCGGTGAGGACCGTGCCCTGCACCGCCCACGCCGCCGCCACCTCGGGCCCGGCCACGAGCTCGCCCTGGGGCAGCTCGCGCACGCGGTGCACCGGCGTGAGCGGGTCCATGGGCAGCAGCGCCGTGCCCGAGAGCGAGCGGGCGTCGACCGCCCAGACGCCCTCGTGGTCCAGCACGCAGAGCACGTCGAGCGCGTCGAGGTGCTCGACCATGGCGGCCTCACCGTCCTCGGGCCGCGACAGCAGCCCCACCACCGTGGTGCCGTCGGCGGCGCCGTCGATCACGCCGGCGGCGAGGAACTGGCCCACGAGCGGGCCGGGCACGAGGAACCGGCCCAGCTGCTCGAACACCACGACGGCGTCGGCCCAGCCCATGCCCAGACCGCCGTCGGCCTCGGGGACGGTGATGGAGAACACGCCGGTCTCGGCCAGCTCGGCCCAGCGGCCCTTGTCGAGCCCGGCCTCCTCCATGGCGCGCACGGCGGCGATGTCGAAGCGCCCTTCGCAGAGGGCGGCGATGCCCTCGACGAGGGCGACCTGGTCGTCGGACAGCTCGAAGTCCACGTCAACGCTCCTTCGGCAGGCCGAGGACCCGCTCACCGATGATGTTCCGCTGGATCTGGGAGGTGCCGGCGGCGATGGACAGGGTGAGGGCGTAGAGGCGGTCGGCGACGAGGTCCTCGTCGGTGAGGCCCTCGAGGTCGCCCGCGGCGAGGCTCATGCGCTCGAGCAGGCGGTGCGCCAGGGCGCCCATCCGCTTGCGGACGTCGCCGTAGTACACCTTGAACACGGAACCGCCGGGGCCGACCATGCCGGTGCG
>JBEIGA010000071.1:0-15435 GCA_040382135.1 Acidimicrobiales bacterium | reverse complement strand
GGCGACCGGGGCGATGCTGATCGCCGCGGCGATCACGTTCGGCACTGGGGCCGTCGCCCGACTGTTCACCACGCTCGGCCGGATCGAGCGGGCCTCCGCGTTCGCGCCGGTGGGGGTGACGTGGCTGGCGGTGACCGTCTTCGGTGCCCTGCCGTACATCCTCGCCCGCACCTTCGAGCGGCCCGGGATCGGCTGGATCGTGGAGATCTCCGACGCCGTCTTCGAGTCGGCGTCGGGCTTCTCCTGCACGGGCTCCACGGTCTTCGGGGTCGACGGCAACACCATCGAGTCCCAGGGGCGGGGGATCCTCTTCTGGCGCCAGATGACCCAGTGGCTCGGCGGCATGGGCATCGTCGTACTCGTGGTCGCCGTGCTGCCCGCGCTCGGCGTCGGGGGCATGGGCCTCGTCACCGCCGAGGCGCCCGGCGAGAGCGCCGACCGCCTCGTCCCCCGGATCTCGGAGACCGCCCGGCGGTTCTGGATCCTCTACGTCGGGGTCACCGCGCTCATCACCCTCGGACTGCTGCTCACCCCGGGCCCCAACCTCTACGATGCGGTGTCGATCGCGTTCGCCGCCGCGGCGACCGGCGGCTTCGCGCCCTACGACTACTCGATCGGTCGCTTCGACAGCGCCCTGGTCGAGGCGGTCGTCATCGCGGGTCTGTTCATCTCGGCCACGAACTTCACCCTCCACTGGCGGGCGCTGCGATCGGGACCGCGGGTCTACGTCCGGGACAGCGAGTTCCGGGTCTACGCGTTGCTGTTCGGCGGCAGCTCGCTGCTGATCGCCGTGCTGCTCTGGTGGAACGACGGCGTCGCCTTCCTCACCGCACTCCGGCACGGGACGTTCAACCTGGTGAGCCTCGGTTCCACCGCTGGCTTCGGCAGCGCCACCGACGTCGGGTCGATCGGCGACTTCGTCATCTGGACACCGGCGGCGCAGCTCGTCCTCGTGCTCATCATGATCAGCGGCGGCATGACGGGCTCCACCTCCGGCGCCCTGAAGGTCAAGCGCCTCCAGATCGGTGCCGGGCATGCCCTGCGGACCGTCCGGCGCGCCCGTCGCCCTCGGGCGGTCCTCCCCGTGCGCGTGGGACGGGATCCCCAGGCGGAGTGGGTGGTCTCCCGGGTGGCGGGCTTCGTCGGCCTGTACGCCCTCTGCCTCGTGGTCGGCACGATGGTCGTCACCGCACTCGGCTCCGATCTGGAGACGGCCATCGGCGGGGTCGCCACCTCGATGGGCGGTGTCGGCCCGGGGATCGGCGAGGCGGGACCCACGGCGTCGTTCGTCGGCCCGTTCACGGCGCCCGCACGCATGGTGCTGGCGCTGCTCATGATCGTCGGGCGCCTCGAGATCTTCCCGATCCTGCTGATGTTCTCCGAGCCGGGCCGCCGGCTCCGCGGCGTCGGGCGCCGCAGCCGGGCCCGGGTCCGCCGCCGCTGAGCGACGCTCAGCGCGTGGGGCGCAGCAGCTCCGTGAGCAGGGCGGCCAGGCGGGCCGGGTCGTGGGCGCCGGCGAGCTCCCGGACCGAGTGCATGGCGAGCTGGGCCACCCCGACGTCGACGGTGGGGACGCCGAGCGCCGCCGCCGTGAGCGGACCGATCGTGGAACCGCAGGGCAGGTTCGAGCGGACCACGAACTGCTGGAGCGGGACGCCCACCCGTTCGGCCGCCAGGACCACCTCGGCCTCGGTGCCGGCGTCGGTGGCATAGCGCACCTGGGCGTTGCGCTTGACGACGGGACCACCGTTGCAGCGCACCGGGTGGGCGGGCTCGTGGCGCTCCGGGTAGTTCGGGTGGGTGGCGTGGGCGTTGTCGGCCGACACCACGAGCGAGCCGGCGAGGGCCCGTGCCAGGTCCTCGGCGCCCCCGCCGCGCCGGCCCACGAGCCGCTCCAGCACGGTGCGCAACAGCGTGGAGGTGGCCCCGACCGCGCTGGTGCTGCCGATCTCCTCGTGGTCGAACAGGACGACGACCGGGATCGGGTCGTCGGCCCCGGCGGGGCGCTCGACGGCGTCGACGAGGGCGCGCACCGCGACGTGGCACGAGAGGAGGTTGTCGAGCCGTGGCGCGCTCAGCATGGACCGATCGACGCCGAGGAACGATCCCGGGGCGAGGTCGTGGAACATCAGGTCCCACCCGAGGACGTCGTCGACGTCCACGCCGAGGCGATCGGCGAGCCAGCGCCCGAAGCCCCCGGCCTCGGGGGCGCCGGTGCCCCAGACGGGTGCGAGGTGGAGCTGGCGGTCGAGGGTGAGGCCGCGCTCGTTGACGTCGCGGTCGAGGTGGATGGCGAGCTGGGGAATGCGGGCGACGGGTTCGGCCACGTGGAGCAGGCGCAGGTCGGGGCCTGCCGACCCTCGGACGGCGACCCGTCCGGCGATGCCGAGGTCGCGGTCGAGCCAGGAGTTGAGCAGCACCCCGCCGTAGACCTCGACGCCGAGCTGGCGGAAGCCCGAGCCGCCGGTGTCGGGGCGGGGCTTGAGCCGCAGGTTCGGGCTGTCGGTGTGAGCCCCGACGATGCGGAACGGCGTCTGGGGGGCAGCGTCCTCGGGCACCGCCCAGGCCACGAGCGTCCCGCCCATGGCGACGAACGCGCGTCCGCCGGGGCCCGACCAGGCGGCGGAGGGGTCGAGGGCGGTGAACCCCGCCGCCTCGAGACCCGCCCGCAGGTTGGTGACGGCGTGGTACGGGGTGGGGGAGGCGTCGACCAGCTCGAGCAGGTCCCGCGCGAATTCGAGGTCGGCCAGGTGCATGGAACCGTATGATGGCCCGCGACGCCGGTGCAGCGCTGCACCCGTCTGTTGCGCCGGTCACGGCACCGGCGGAGTCCGTGGTCCGAATGGGCCGGACCCCTGCCGGAACGGTACGGTCACCCTCCCGGCCAGGGCCAACGACGTCCCGCCACCCACGATCCGAACTCCCCCGAGGCGCAGCGCCGCGCCGGCCCGGGGTCCATGCGTGAGGAAGACGTATGTCGCGAGATCTGCCGCCCGCCCAGGGGCTCTACGACCCCCGCTTCGAGCACGACGCCTGCGGCGTCAACTTCGTCTGCGACCTCAAGGGCCGCCCCCGTCACGAGATCGTGCAGCTCGGCATCGGCGCCCTCTGCAACCTGGAGCACCGCGGCGCTGCGGGCGCCGAGGTCAACACCGGCGACGGCGCCGGCATCCTCATCCAGGTCCCCGACGCCTTCCTCCGCGCGGTCGTCCCCTTCGAGCTCCCGCCCGCCGGGTCCTACGCCACCGGCATCGCCTTCCTGCCCCAGGACTCGGTGCAGGCCCACCAGGCCGCCCTCCAGGTCGAGGCCATCGTCGAGGACGAGGGGCTCGAGGTGCTCGGCTGGCGCGAGGTGCCGGTCGATGCGTCGGACCTCGGATCCCAGGCCCTTGCCACCATGCCCCGGTTCCGCCAGGTGTTCATCGCTGGCAGGGGTCAGGCCGGCAAGGGGCTGTCGGGCATCGACCTCGACCGCGCCCTGTACCCGGTGCGCAAGCGGATCGAGCACGAGATCCGCGTCGCCGGTGGCCCGGATCAGGTGAACGAGGCGATGGGCGGGCAGAGCTCCGCCCACGACGGCGTCTACTTCCCGTCGCTGTCGGCCCGGACCTTCGTCTACAAGGGCATGCTCACCTCGCCCCAGCTCGGCGCCTTCTACCCGGACCTCTCCGACGAGCGGATGGTCTCGGCGCTGGCGCTCGTGCACTCGCGGTTCTCCACCAACACGTTCCCGTCGTGGCCGCTGGCCCATCCGTACCGGTACATCGCCCACAACGGCGAGATCAACACCGTGCAGGGGAACCGCAACTGGATGCGTGCCCGCGAGGCCCTGCTCGCGAGCGACCGGATCCCCGGCGACCTGCAGCGCCTCTTCCCGATCTGCACCCCCGGCGCCTCGGACACCGCGGGCTTCGACGAGGCGCTCGAGCTCCTGCACCTCGGCGGGTACCCGCTCGCCGAGGCCGTCCTCATGATGATCCCGGAGCCCTGGGAGAACCACGAGGAGATGAGCCCCGAGCGGCGGGCGTTCTACCAGTTCCACGCCTCCCTGATGGAGCCGTGGGACGGTCCCGCGTCGATCGCCTTCACCGACGGCACCGTCATGGGCGCGGTGCTCGACCGCAACGGGCTGCGTCCGTCCCGCTACTGGGTCACCGACGACGACCTCGTGATCATGGCGAGCGAGGTCGGCGTGGTCGACGTCGAGTCCAGGAAGATCGTGGAGAAGGGCCGGCTGCAGCCCGGCCGCATGTTCCTCATCGACACCACCAAGGGCCGCATCGTCCGCGACGACGAGATCAAGGCCGAGCTCGCCGCCGCCCGCCCCTACCAGGAGTGGCTGGACCGCAACCTGCTCTCCATCGAGGACCTGCCCCGCCGCGAGCGGCGCAGCACCGAGGAGGGCTCGCTCACCGAGCGCCAGCTCACCTTCGGCTACACCCACGAGGAGCTCAAGCTGCTGCTGGCGCCGATGGGCGTCGAGGGCAAGGAGGCCCTCGGCTCGATGGGCACCGACACCCCGGTGGCCGTGCTGTCGGCACGCTCCCGGCTCCTGTTCGACTACTTCCAGCAGCTCTTCGCCCAGGTCACGAACCCGCCCCTCGACGCCATCCGCGAGGAGCTGGTCACCTCGGTCTGCAGCGTGATCGGCCCCGAGCGCAACCTGCTCGATCCGCAGCCGGAGTCCTGCCGCCAGATCTTCCTGCCCCACCCGGTCCTGACCGAGGACGAGCTCGCCCGCCTGATCGAGGTCGACGGCCCCGACGGAGTGGACGACTTCCGCACGGTGGTCGTGTCCTGTCTCTACCCGGTCGCTGCGGGCGGCGCCGGCATGCGCGCCGCGCTCGATCGCATCCGTGGAGAGGTCTCGGCCGTCATCGCCGAGGGTGCGAGCATCATCGTGCTGTCGGACCGGGGGAGCACCAAGGAACTGGCACCGATCCCGTCGCTGCTCGCCACAGCGGCCGTCCACCACCACCTGATCCGGGAGAAGACCCGGACCCGGGTCGGTCTCGTGGTCGAGGCCGGGGACGCCCGTGAGGTCCACCACCTCAGCCTGCTGATCGGCTTCGGCGCCGCCGCCATCTGCCCGTACCTGGCGTTCGAGACCCTCGACCAGCTGATCGACGACGAGCTGCACGGCCTGTCCGCGAAGGGCGACCGGGACTCGGCGCGGGCCAAGGCCCGCAAGAACTACGTGAAGGCCGCGGACAAGGGCATCCTCAAGGTCATGTCCAAGATGGGCATCTCGACGGTGGCCTCCTACACGGGCGCCCAGATCTTCGAGGCCATCGGCCTCGGCCGGGAGCTCGTCGACGAGTACTTCACCGGCGTGGTGAGCCGCATCGGCGGCGTGGGCCTCGATGTCCTGGCCGAGGAGGTGGCGCGCCGCCACCGCCTCGCCCACCCGGAGAACCCGCGGGAGCGGGCGCACCGCACCCTCGAGGTCGGCGGCGAGTACCAGTGGCGCCGCGAGGGCGAGGTCCACCTCTTCAACCCCGAGACGGTGTTCAAGCTCCAGCACGCCACGCGGGAAGGGCGCATGGACGTCTTCCGCGAGTACACGAAGCTCGTCGACGACCAGGCGAACCGCCTCGCCACCCTCCGGGGTCTGTTCCGGTTCCGGCACGGGGTGCGGCCGCCGGTGCCGCTCGAGGAGGTCGAGCCGGTCAGCGAGATCGTGAAGCGCTTCTCCACGGGCGCCATGAGCTACGGCTCCATCTCCGCCGAGGCGCACGAGACCCTCGCCATCGCCATGAACCGGATCGGCGGGAAGTCGAACACCGGCGAGGGAGGCGAGGACCCGGAGCGCTACGTCCCCGACGAGAACGGCGACCTCCGGCGTTCGGCGATCAAGCAGGTGGCGTCGGGTCGCTTCGGGGTCACCAGCGAGTACCTGGTCAACGCCGACGACCTCCAGATCAAGATGGCCCAGGGGGCCAAGCCGGGCGAGGGCGGCCAGCTGCCGGGCCACAAGGTGTACCCGTGGATCGCCAAGACCCGGCACTCCACGCCGGGCGTGGGGCTCATCTCGCCGCCCCCGCACCACGACATCTACTCGATCGAGGACCTCGCCCAGCTCATCCACGACCTGAAGAACTCCAACCCCGAGGCCCGGGTCCACGTGAAGCTGGTGGCCGAGGTCGGTGTGGGCCCGGTGGCTGCCGGCGTCTCGAAGGCGCACGCCGACGTGGTGCTGATCTCCGGTCACGACGGCGGCACCGGCGCCTCGCCGCTCACGTCCGTGAAGCACGCCGGCGCCCCGTGGGAGCTCGGCCTCGCCGAGACCCAGCAGACCCTGCTGCTGAACGGGTTGCGCGACCGCATCGTCGTCCAGTGCGACGGCCAGCTGAAGACCGGCCGCGACGTCGTCATCGCCGCCCTGCTCGGCGCCGACGAGTACGGCTTCGCCACCGCACCGCTCGTCGTGTCGGGCTGCATCATGATGCGCGTCTGCCACCTCGACACCTGCCCCGTGGGCGTGGCCACCCAGAACCCGGAGCTCCGGAAGCGGTTCTCGGGCAAGCCCGAGTTCGTCGTGAACTTCTTCGAGTTCATCGCCGAGGAGGTCCGCGAGATCCTGGCCGAGCTGGGCTTCCGCTCCTTCGAGGAGGCCATCGGCCACGCCGAGGTGCTCGACGTCGAGGCGGCGATCGACCACTGGAAGGCCGACGGCCTCGACCTGACCCCGATCCTCTACGTGCCGAACCTGCCGCCGGGCACCCCGCGCCACCAGGTGACCACGCAGGACCACGGCCTGGACCGTGCGCTGGACCAGACGCTGATCCAACTGGCGGAGGGCGCCCTCGAGGACGCCCGTCCGGTCCACCTCGAGCTGCCGATCCGCAACGTCAACCGCACCGTCGGCACGATGCTCGGGTACCACGTCACCAAGCGGTACGGCGGCGCCGGCCTGCCCGACGACACCATCACCGTCGACTTCACCGGCTCGGCCGGCAACAGCTTCGGCGCCTTCATGCCCCGGGGCATCACGTTCCGCCTGTCGGGCGACGCCAACGACTACGTGGGCAAGGGCCTGTCGGGTGGACGGATCGTGGTCCGCCCGCCCGACGACTGCCCGATCGTCGCCGAGGAGAACATCATCGCCGGCAACGTGATCCTCTACGGGGCCACGAGCGGCGAGGTGTTCATCCGGGGCGTGGTGGGGGAGCGGTTCTGCGTCCGCAACTCGGGCGCCGTGGCCGTCGTCGAGGGCGTGGGTGACCACGGCTGCGAATACATGACCGGCGGACGGGTGGTCATCCTCGGCGGCACCGGCCGGAACTTCGCGGCCGGCATGTCCGGCGGCATCGCCTACGTGCTCGACCCGGAGGGGCTCCTGCCAAAGCGCCTCAACCGGGAGATGGTGGAGCTCGAGGCCCTCGACGACGACGACGTCGAGTTCCTGCTCGACCGGATCACCCGGCACCGGGCCGAGACCGGCTCGGCGGTTGCGGCTCGGCTGCTCGCCGACGTCGACGCCGAGGGCGTCGATGCGCTGCGGCGCAGCTTCGCCAAGGTCATGCCCACCGACTACAAGCGGGTCCTCGAGGCCCAGCGCAGGGCCCGCGAGACGGGCGAGGACGAGTTGGCCGCGGTCATGGCCGCGGCCCAGAGCTGAGGACACGACGATGGGCGACCCCAAGGGCTTCCTCAAGCACCCCGAGCGCGAGCTGCCGACGCGGCGGCCGGTACCCGTGCGCCTCCGCGACTGGAAGGAGGTCTACGAGGACTTCCCCGCGGACCACCTCCGGACGCAGGCGTCGCGGTGCATGGACTGCGGCATCCCGTTCTGCAACCACGGCTGCCCGCTCGGCAACCTGATCCCGGACTGGAACGACCTCGTCTACCGCGACCACTGGCGTGAGGCGATCGAGCGGCTGCACGCCACCAACAACTTCCCGGAGTTCACGGGCCGCCTCTGCCCGGCGCCGTGCGAGGGCGCCTGCGTGCTCGGCATCAACCAGCCGCCGGTCACGATCAAGCAGATCGAGGTCGAGATCATCGACCGCGCCTGGGAGGAGGGCTGGGTCCTGCCCGAGCCGCCCGCGGTGCGCACGGGCCGCAAGGTCGCGGTCGTGGGCTCCGGTCCTGCCGGGCTCGCCGTCGCCCAGCAGCTCACCCGGGCGGGGCACGACGTGGTGGTGTTCGAGCGGGCGGACCGCATCGGCGGCCTGCTGCGCTACGGCATCCCCGAGTTCAAGATGGAGAAGCGGCACCTCGACCGTCGCCTGGAGCAGATGCGTGCCGAGGGCACCGAGTTCCGCACCAACGTGGACGTCGGTGTCGACGTCACCGCCGATCAGCTCCGCCGCGAGTTCGAGGTGGTGGTCCTCGCCGGCGGTGCCACCCGGTGGCGGGACCTGCCCATCCCCGGGCGTGAGCTCGGCGGGATCCACCAGGCCATGGAGTTCCTCCCCTGGGCGAACCGGGTGCAGGAGGGCGACCTCGACACCTGGCCCATCACCGCCGAGGGCAAGCACGTGATCATCATCGGCGGCGGCGACACCGGGGCCGACTGCCTCGGCACCTCCCACCGCCAGGACTGCGCCTCGGTGCACCAGTTCGAGATCATGTCCCGGCCGCCGGAGGACCGCAGCGAGGGCAACCCCTGGCCCACGTACCCGATGATCTACCGGGTCTCCTCCGCGCACGAGGAGGGCGGCATCCGCGAGTACGCGATCAACACCGAGGCCTTCCTCGGGGACGAGCACGGCAACGTCCGGGCGCTGCGCACCCACCGGGTCGAGCAGAAGGTCGTGGACGGCCGGCCGGTCTTCGAGAAGGTGGAGGGCTCCGAGGAGGAGTTCCCGGCCGAGCTCGTGCTCCTGGCGATGGGCTTCACGGGACCCGAGCAGGGCGGTCTGCTCGAGCAGCTCGGCGTCGCCCTCGACGCCCGCTCCAACGTGGCGCGCGACGCCCACTACATGACCAACGCCGACGGCGTGTTCGTGTGCGGCGACATGGGCCGCGGCCAGTCCCTGATCGTCTGGGCCATCGCCGAGGGCCGCGCCTGCGCAGCGGAGGTGGACCGGTACCTCACCGGCGACACCCTGCTGCCCGCCCCCATCCCGCCCACCGCGGCGCCGCTGCGCTAGCCGCCAGGCGGGCAGGGCGGCGCCGCTGCTCTAGCCGCCGGGCAGGTGGCGCGGCGCCGCTGCGCTAGCCGCCGGGCGGGAACCCGTCTCAAGAACGCCGGGATCGGGCCGATCCTTGGGGGAGGAGCGTGCTCGCGCTCCGCGCACCCACCGAGGCCGTCCGGATGTCGTTCACCAGGCTCACCGTCAGGGCGAGGATCGCCTGCATCCTGCTGCCGCTGGTGGCGGTGATCCTGGCCATGGCCGCCCTCGAGGTCCGTGAGCGTCTCGACCGGTCCCGGGTCGCGGCGACCCAGCCCGAGGTCGTCGAACTGGCGGCGGCGGCGACCGACCTCGCCGCCACCCACGCCCAACTCGCGCTCGCCGCCGCCGACGGGATCGCTGCAGCGGCACGGCCTGCCGCCGACGACGCGCAGGCTCGCCTCACCGCCCTCCTCGACGGCAGCGGGAGGGCCCAGCCCCTCGTCGCCTCGCCGGCCGCCGAGATCTCGTCCGCCATCGTGCGGTTCGACGAAGCGGTCGCAGCGATGGCCCCCGGTGCCGGTGGCGGCGCCGCCGAGAGCGAGGCCGTCACCGGCCTGGCGACCGCGACCCGGGAGCTCCTCGCGATCGCCGAGGGGATCGTGACGGCCGCCGCCGCCGAGGTCGACGCCGGTGGCGCGGATCTCGAACCCGGCCTCGTCCGGCTCCAGGCCCACGATGCGGCGACGGTGCTGGGGCTCGAGCTCCTCACGGGCGACGAGACGGGCATCCTGGCGGCCGCCGACCGCCTGGACGCTGCGCTGGCCCGCGCCGAGGTGGTCGAACGCAGCGCGCCGATCGCGGTGACCGCAGACCTGCGCACGGGTCCGCTCGCGCCGTCGACGGTGGAGCGCGTCGCCGCCGGCGGCGCGCCCGAGGAAGGACGGCCCGGCGAGGTCGCCGAAAAGGTGGCCCCCGTGGCGGAGGCGGTTGCGGCCGATCTGCCCGCACAGCGGCAGGCGGTGGAGGATGCACGCGACCGTGCCCGGCGCGATGCCCTCACCTTCGCGGTCGGCACGGCGGCCGCGCTCGCGCTGGCGCTCGGGGTCGCCCTGCTGGTGACCCGCTCGATCACCGGGCCGTTGCGCGAGCTGACGGAGTCGATCGACGAGGTGACCACGCGTCGGCTGCCGCGGCTGGTCGACCGCCTTCGCTCCCCGGACGACGCGGGCGGGATCGCGGACGAGCTCGCCCCGGTCCCCGTCCGCTCGAACGACGAGATCGGGCGGCTCGCCACCTCCTTCAACGCCTTGCAGCAGGTGACCGGGGAGGTGGCCGAACAACAGGCGGCCCTGCTCCGGACGGGCATCTCGGACCTCTTCGTGAACCTGGCGCGCCGGAACCAGGCCCTCATCGAACGCCAGCTCCGGTTCGTCGACGAGCTGGAGGCGCGCGAGGAGGACCCCGAGCGGCTCCGGAACCTCTTCGAGCTCGACCACCTGGCCACTCGCATGAGGCGCAACGCCGAGTCCCTGCTGGTGATCGCCGGGTCGACGCCGGGGCGCCGCCAGGGCGCACCGGTCCCGATGCCCGACGTGGTGCGGATCGCGACGGGGGAGATCGAGCAGTTCCAGCGAGTCGTGGCCGCGGGCGTCGAGGACGTGCCGGTCCGCAGCACCGTGGCTGCCGATCTCGCCCACCTGCTCGCCGAGCTCCTCGACAACGCAACCGCGTTCTCGCCGCCGGGGACCCCGGTGGAGGTGACCGGGCAGCGGACCGGCGACACCTACCTCCTCCTGGTCACGGATCGAGGCGACGGCGTACCGCCGCGCCGCTTGGACGAGCTGAACGCGACGCTCCTGCGACCTCCTGCCGTCGGCCTCGACCTGGCGAGGACGCTCGGGATGACGGTGATCGCTCGTCTGGCGCACCGGCACGGCATCGCGGTCCGTCTCGTCGCCGGCGAGGACGAGGGCCTCGTCGCCCAAGTGCTGCTCCCGGCCTCGGTGCTCGATGTGGCACCGGTGCTGCCCCCGACGGTGGTCGGACCCGACCGGGTCGTGACCGCGCCGCCGCCCCCGACTCCCCCGACTCCCCTGCCCTCGTCCGCCCTCGTGGGCGCCGGAGCGGTGCGGGCGAGGGGCGACGAACGGACGGTCACGCCGGACGAGCTCGGCTTCCTCCCGGGTTCGGGTTACCAGCCGGTGCCGAGGTCCGGGCCGCTGCCGGTCCGCCCCGTGGCACCGCAGGCGGCGGCACCGGTCGACCCGCCGACGAACCCGGTGGACGGATCGCGTCGCAGCCCGGAGGAGGTGCGGCGCACCGTGGCTCGCTACCGCAACGGTCTGGCGCGGGGCCGCTCCGACGGGGGCTCGGACCGGGCGGTGAACCAATGAGCGGGTCGCCGACAGCCGACAACGTGCGCTGGCTCGTCGCCGATCTCGTGGAGCGCACGGTCGGGCTGACCGAGGCCGTGGTCGTCTCGCCCGACGGGCTGCCGCTGGCAATGTCCGGCGGGCTCGACCGGGCGACCGGCGATCGGTTCGCGGCGGTGGCCTCGGGCATGATCGGTCTGGCCCACGGTGCCGCGGGACGGTTCGGCGGGGGAGCCGTGCTCGAGGTCATGATCGAGATGGAGCACGGGTTCCTCTTCATGACCGGGATCGCAGACGGCTCGTGCCTCGCCGTCTCGACCACGGCGACCGCCGACGTCGGTCTGGTCGGCTACGAACTGGCGGTCGCGGCGGACCGCATCGGTGCCCTGCTGACCCCCGCACTCCGACTCGAGCTCCAGCGGAGCCTGCCCCAGGGCGAGCCCGGGATCCGGTGAGGTCGCCGGTGTCGGCGCAACGCCTCGACGGCAGCCTGGACGACCGGGACGACTGGGCCCTGCGGATCCCCCCGTACGCGATGACGGGAGGCCGTACCCGGCCCGCCGTCGAACTGCCGATCGAGACGATCGTGGCGTCCACCTCGAAGGGGCTCGCCTCGGTCGGCCGTCTCGGCACCGAGTGCCGTCGGATCGTGGGCATGGCGGCTGCGCCGCTGGCCGTTGCGGAGCTGTCGGCCCACCTTCGGCTCCCCCTCGGGGTGATCCGCGTCCTGGTCGGCGATCTCCTCGCCGAGGGGCTGGTCCGGACGAGCGTGACGGACGCGGCACGCGACGGCGGACGACCGGACGTGGCCGTGCTCGAGAAGGTGCTCGATGGCCTCCGCTCCCTCTGAGCACCCGGGCACGACGGTGTTGGCGGAGGATCCGCCGCCGTTGCCGGTGAAGATCGTGGTCGCCGGCGGGTTCGGCGTGGGCAAGACCACCTTCGTCGGGGCGATCTCCGAGATCGAGCCCCTGACCACCGAGGCGGAGCTGACCGGGGTCGCTGCGGGCGTCGACCGGCCGGCCGCCGGGACCGGCAAGACGGCCACCACCGTCGCCATGGACTTCGGTCGCCGCAGCCTCGGCAACGACCTCGTGCTCTACCTGTTCGGCACGCCGGGGCAGGAGCGCTTCCGCTTCATGTGGGACGACCTCTGCCGCGGCGCAGTAGGGGCCGTGGTGCTCGTCGACACGGAGCGCCTGGCCGACGCGTTCGGGGCGGTCGACCGGTTCGAGGCGAACGACGTGCCCTTCGTGGTGGCCGTCAACGCGTTCCACGGTCGGGTCGCCCATCCGGTGGAGGAGGTGCGGGCGGCGCTCGTCCTCCGGCCCGACGTGCCGGTGTTCGTGACCGATGCTCGGGAGCCGGAGGCTGCACGTGCGGCGCTCATCGAGCTCGTCCGGCACGCCATCGCCCGCGCCCGGGCCTGACCGCCCGGGCTCACCAGGAGGGCAGGTCGCCCGCCTCGATCCGGCGCAGGTCCTGGCGCACGCTGAGCAGGTACCGCAGCGAGATCAGCAGTCCGACGACGAGCAGCAGCACCCCGAACAGCACGCCCACCATCCAGAGCGCCTGCGAACGTCCGGACATCGCCCAGACCCACTGGGGTCGCCTGGCCATGTCCAGCAGCGCCCAGACCGACAGGGCGAGGGGGATGCTCAGCACGCAGATGACCAGCACGTTCCAGATCGCGGTGCCGGCGCCGAGCACCGCGGCGGCGACCACGGCGCTCACCGCCACCGGGATCAGGAGCAGGTACGTGCGCATCCCGGGTCAGAACGGCTGCGCGTCGAGGAAGCCGAGCGCGGCGTCGATGAAGCCGAAGTCCTTCGGCGTGGCGAAGTGGTCGACGTTGCGCAACGTCACGAGGGTGGCCTGGGGGAGCGCGGCCAGCAGGGGGTCGGCGGGACCGGCGAAGTCGCGGTCGCCGAGCACCACCAGCACCGGATGGGTGACGGTGGCGAGCGACGCCGGGGTGATCTCGGGGCCGCCCTCCCGCTGGAACAGGGCGGCGAGCGACTCCCGGTCGACGTCCGGCGACTCGGCGAGGGCGGCGAAGTGCATGGCCTCGGGGTTCTCCGGATCGGGGGTCCCGGTCACCGCCTCGACGATCGCCCGGCCGTGGGCCTCGTCGCGCTCGAAAAGGTTCCGCCCGACGCCGGCGACGACGATCCGGCGGAACCGCTCGGGGTGCCGGCTCGCGAGCACGAGCAACGTCCGCGCCCCGAGGGAGAACCCGATGGCATCGACCGGTTCGGCGGGGAGCTGCCCGAGGGCGTGGCCCTCGAAGTCGGCGAAGGCCTCGGGATCGTGCGGCTTCGGTGCGTTGCCGTGACCGAGGAGGTCGACGCGGACCACCGCACGGCCCGCCTCCGTGATCAGGTCGACCCAGCCGTTGTCGACCCAGGTGCGGTCGAAGGAGGTGGCCATGCCGTGGATGAGCGCGATCGGGGGTCCGGGTGCCATGCCCCCATCCTGTCCCACCTGCGGGCGTCGGGGGGCTTCGAGGATCAGCCGTCGCGTGGGGCGCGGCGCGCCTCGGCGACGCTGAGCAGCACCTCGCCGATCAGGAAGGCCACGGCCAGGACGCCGAGCACGTGCACCCGCTCGAACTGCTGCGGCCAGGCGAAGTCCGCAGGGAGCTGCTGGTCGAACTGCTTCGCCACGACGAACAGGGCGGCGGCGCCCAGAGACGCGGCGGCGGCGAGCGTCGGGAGGATCCGGAGCCGGCCACCCCGTGCCGCGAGCCCCGTCACGACCGCCACCAGCACGGCGCCGGGCACGACGGCGGTGTGCAGGTTCAGCAGCGCGGCGCCGGCGGCGAGGACCGCGGGGAGCAGGACCGCCGGGGTCATGAGCGCGGGCGACGGCGCCCGGAGGCCGGCCGTGGTGAAGGCCATGACGTGGGGGAGGTCCGAGGGCGGGCGCGCTGGCTCGGATCCCTGACGCCGCCCCCGGAGGGCGAGGGCGATGGTCAGCACGAGGCCGAGCACCGAGGCCCAGATGGCGAACCACACGACCCGTTGCGGGGTGAACGCCAGTGCCACCGGCCGGCCCGGGGCGTCGGCAGGTTCGATGCGCCACCCGTTCGCGTACCCGTTGACGAGCGTCGAGGCGCCGAGCCCCTCGGCGGCCTCCCAGCCCGGGCTCTGGCTCTGGCCGAGCACCAGCCAGTAGGGGGCGTCGGCGTCGCCGAGCTCGACCGTGGCCGTGTCGCGGCCCTGGGCGGTGACGGTGACCTCGGGTGCTGCGGGCAGGTCGACCTCCCAGGGACCGGCGAGCGCCTCACCGCCGCGGTCCGAGGCGAACAGCAGCCGGTCGACGTCGAGGCCGGTGATGGCGCCGGCGACCGTCTCGATCTCGTGGGTGCCGGCCTCCAGTCGCACCGTGTCGCAGCCCTCGAGGGCGAGCTCGGCACGGTCGGTGGCCGGGCGTCCGGGGATCTCGGTGACCCGCACGGGCACGGGTTCGCCGTCGAGCACGACGAGGTCGGTGCGGCACGCGGTGGCCACGGGACGATCGGGTACGACGGGGACGTCGAGCCCTTCGACCTCGGCGATGGCGACGGGCATCACGACGTTTGCACCCGTGTGCCAGTCCTTGGTGAGGATCGGAGCCACCTCGGCCAACTCGATGCGGACCGTGCGCGCTGTGAAGGCCGGGAGGTCGAGCTCGACGCGCGCAGTCGTGGCGCTCTCGACGGCGACGAGGTCGGGGACGGCGACGGTGCCGACCTCCACTCCGTCGGCCAGCACGCGGAGCGCCGACGGCAGCGAGTGGCGGCCGTCGACCACGACGTCCAGCGCGAGCGCGTCGACCTCGACCGGCTCGTCGTGACGGACCTCGAGCCAGTTGCCCGCCGGCGACGCGAACGAGGTCCGCCACGCGGTGTCCGGGTCGGCGTCGAAGGCTGCACGGGCCCGACTGCGCAGGTCGCCGGGGAGGCGGAACGAGGAGGTGACCACGACGCCGTCGTGTCCCAGCAGCTCGTCGATCACCTC
>JBEIGA010000070.1:0-15541 GCA_040382135.1 Acidimicrobiales bacterium | reverse complement strand
GGCTCCCGGCGGCGGTGTCATTCGAGTGGGGTGCCGTCGGGGCGGGTCCAGTGGGTGGTGCCGTCGGGGTGGGTGTGGGGGGTGAAGCCGGCTTCTTTGTGTTTCTGGTGGTGGTCGCAGAGGGGCCAGCCGTTGGGTCCGGTGGTCTGGTGGGTGTGGCGCCAGGGTTCGATGTGGTCGATCTCGCAGCGGCGGGCGGGGATGTCGCAGCCGGGGAAGCTGCAGGTGCGGGTGAGGCTGAGCAGGACCTCGCGGAGGGGTCCGGTGTAGAGGCGTTGGCGGCGGGTGATGGCGACGGGTCGGCCGGCGGGGTCGACGACGACGGCGCGGATGAACGCGTCGACGGCGAGGCGGAGGAGGTCGTCGGCGGTGAGGGGGGTGCCGTCGTCGAGGCGGGGGGTGTCGTGGTGGGCGGCGACGTCGATGGGGTGGCGGGTGACGGCGGGGGCGCCGGCGGCTTCCTCGAGCAGTTCGCGGAAGCGGTCTTCGGTGATGACGACGTTGATGACGGGGCGGGGCATGGTGCCGGGGTTGGCGGCGCCGCGGCGGACGAGGGCGAGGAGGGCGTCGTGCATGCGCCGGGCGCGGGTGCGGGGCAGGTGGGCCTCGGTGGCGGCGTCGCCGTGGAGGCGGCGGGCCTCGGCCCAGTCGGCCTCCCATTCGGCCTTCTCGGCGCGTTCCAGCAGGGCGGTGAGCTCGGCGCCGGTGAGGGTGTCGGTGCGGAGGATGCCGTCGAACATGCCCTCGACGGAGGGCCGCAGCCGGAACGAGGGTTCCTCGGCCGGGGGTTGGGGGCCGTCGGGGTCCGCGGCGAGCCGCCAGCGGGCGAGGACCTCGGTGAACTCACCGAACGGGCACGATTCGGCGACGGCGACGAGGTACCACTCGTCGCGTTCGAGCAGCGGGGCGAGCAGGCCGCGGTGCGCAGCGGCGAGGGCGGCGACGTGGTCGCGGCTGATCCGACCGGCCCGGAACGCGTCTGCGGTGACCGGGAGCCGGCGCAGCACGCGGGCGTGGTGCAGGTCTGCGTGGGCGCGGCCCTTGCGGCAGCGGGTGCGGTGCGCGATCCAGCTCGGGCTGCGCAACGCGTCGAGCCTGGAGGCGCCGGCGTCGTGGGCGGCGCCGACCGTGTCGACCCGCAACGCCTCGACCCGGTCCGCGAGCTGCGCCGCCCGGGCCACCAACGCGGTGAAGTGCTCCGGGTGCACATCGGCGAGCAGCCCGACGTCGAAGCGGGCCAGGGCCGCCTCGACCTCGGACAGCACCTCGTCCACCCGGACCATCGCATCCACCACCGGCGCAGAACGCATGTTCGAACCCTACCCAGGGGGTGTGACAGTCACGAAGGGCGGCGGGGCGCGATCAGCCGGGTCGCTCGTCCCCGCGGAGCGCCCGCTCGGCCTGCGGTCGCGTCGGCGGCACCGGGGGAACAGCGGTGCGACATCGGTCACATGCTGCTGCTACCGTGACGCGGAGCGGTTCGGGGGGACCGCACCGATCAGAGGGGGTTCGTCCGTGCGCGTTCGCATGCGGTCCTGGTTCGCCATCGTCCTCGCGCTCAGCCTGCTCGGCGCAGCGTGCGGGGGCGGGGACGCCGACGACGGTGCAGCCGGCGGTGACACGCCCGCGACGACCGCCGGGGACACGGCGTCGTCGGCGCTCCCCTCGGAGGTCGACCTCGCCGGTGAGCCCGATCCCGACGGGGTCCTCGTCTGGGGGGCGAACTTCGCGAACTTCCTCTCGCAGGACGAGCTCCTGCCGTGGAACTCGACGAACCAGTGCGAGTTCATGATGTTCGACTACATCTACTCGACCCTGGTCGACATCGACGAGGACAACGTCCCGCAGCCGGCGCTCGCCGAGAGCTGGCAGGTGACGAGCCCGGAGACCATCGAGTTCGTCCTGCGGGAGGGGATCGTCTTCAGCGACGGCACACCCGTGACCGCCACCGACGTCGTCGAGACCGTCGAGCTCATCAAGGGGGGCTTCCCCGCGGAGAACACCATCGTCCTCGCCCAGCGCATCAGCGCCATCGAGGCCGTCGACGAGCGGATGGTGCGGATCACGACCAATGGCCCGTGGGCCAACGCGATGATCTCCGTGATGGCGGGTCTCAGCGGGATGCCGGTGTCGCCGGCGACCCGGGCAGGGGAGACCGAGTACCCGATCGGTGCCGGTCCGATGAAGGTCGAGTCCCTGCAGCCCGGGCAGGAGCTGCGCCTCGTCCGCAACGACGCCTTCCACTCGCCGTACCAGCTCGGCGGCATCACCTTCGTCGACGTGGACCTCGGTCCGGCCTCGAAGACCGCGCTCGAGACCGGTGAGGTGCACCTCGCAAGCCTCGACGGCGAGACGGCCAACACCTTCGTGGGCACGGACTTCACGGTCCTGCGCACGCCGCCGACGGCGGGCCTCGTGTACCAGCTCGCGCTCACGCTGCGGCGCACGACGGCACCGTTCGACGACCTCCGGGTCCGGCAGGCCCTGAACCACGCCATCGACAAGGATGCCGTGCTCGTCGCGGCGGCGGGGGGTGTCGGCCAGATCACCTCCCAGTACTTCCCCGAGGCGTCCCAGTGGGCCGTCGACGAGCTCGCCGAGCGCTACCCCTACGACCCGGAGCGGGCACGCGCGCTGCTCGCCGAGGCCGGCGTCGCGCCGGGGACGCCGCTGCGGATCGTGTTTCCGGGCGCTCCTACGAACGTGGAGCAGCGGCGCCAGGCCGAGATCGTCAAGCAGAACCTCGACGACATCGGCTTCTCGGTGGAGCTCGTCCCCGCCCCGGCGACGGCCGACATCGTCGCCAACTGGTACGGCGACCCGACCACGAACGCGTTCAGCGCGGCCACGCCCGGCAACGCCGATCCGACGATCATGCTGAACGACAACTTCGGCGACGCCTTCCAGGCCTCCTCGACCGGCGGCACCCACCCGGAGATCCAGGACCTCATCGCCCGGGCCAACGCGGCGTACGCCGATCCGGCGACCTACGACGCCCTGGTCCGGGACGCGGCCACCATCGCGATCGAGGAGGCGCTCTGGGTCCCGATCCTCTGGCGGCCGCGCAACGTCGTGTTCTCCAACGATGTGCTGGGCGGCGAGGTGCAGGCGGCGATGGGCGTCTGCGACAGCGTGGGCCTCGCGAACGCCTACGTCCTGCGCAGTTGACGGCGATCGTGGGGATCGACCGAACCGGGGAGCGTTGACATGGTCGGGTTCGCGCTCCGCCGGCTCCTCGCGCTCGTCCCGCTGCTGCTCGTCGCGACGTTCCTGTCCTTCGGCCTGATCCTGCTGCTCCCCGGCGACGCGGTCACGACGATCGCCGGGGAGAACGCGACCCCGGAGCAGCTCGACGAGATCCGGGCGGAGCTCGGCACGGACCGTCCCGTCGTCGTCCAGTACGTGGACTGGCTCGGTGGGGCGGTCCGCGGCGACTTCGGCAACTCGCTGATCTTCTCGAGCCGGTCGGTCGGCGAGGAGATCCGGACCCGCTTCCCGCTCACCCTCTCGGTGACGCTCGGGGCGATCGGCATCGGCGCTGTGCTGGGCGGGGTCGCCGGCATCGTCGCCGGCGTGCGGCCGGGCCGCCGGACGGACCGGGTGATCTCCCTGCTCACGAGCCTCGCGATCGGGCTGCCGTCCTACGTGGTCGCCCTCTTCCTCGTCGTCGTCTTCGCCGTGAACCTCGGCTGGTTCCCCTCCCGGGGGTACGTCCCGCTCAGCGAGGACCCGTGGGAGTGGTTCCGCCACCTCGTCCTCCCGTGGATCGCGCTGGGCCTGCCGGCGTCCGCCTCGATCGCCCGGCAGGTGCGCGGCGCGCTGGTGGACACGATGGAGGAGGACTACGTCCGAACCGCCCGCGCCAAGGGGCTGTCCCCGGTCCAGGTGGTCGGGAAGCACGCCCTCAAGAACGCGTCGATGCCGGCGATCACCGTGCTCGGCATCCAGTTCGCCTACCTGCTCGGCGGCACGGTCATCATCGAGTCGATCTTCTCGATCAACGGTCTCGGGCGGATGATCGCCACCGCGGTCAGCGGCCGGGACGTCCCGGTCATCCAGGGCGTGACCTTCCTGATGGCCGTCATCTTCCTCCTCGTCAACCTGGTGGTCGACGTGCTCTACGCCGTCGTGAACCCGAAGGTCCGGCTGGGATGACCGTGACCGCCCCGGTGGAGCTCGTCCCGGCGGACGAGCTGGCCCCGCCCCAGCGGAGCTCCGCCACCTGGCGCACCATGCGCCGGCTTCGGAGCAACCGGGCCGCGATGGCGGCGCTGCTGTTCCTGCTCCTCGTCGTCCTCGTCGCCCTCTTCGGTCCCTGGCTGGTCACGAGGGACCCCGAGCGCATGTCGGTCGCGGACCGCAACGCCGGCCCGTCGGCCGAGTTCTGGCTCGGGAGCGACGACCTGGGTCGTGACACCTTCACCCGGCTCGTGCACGCGACCCGCCTGTCGATGCGCACCGGGCTGCAGTCCGTCGTGCTCGCAGTCGGCATCGCCGTGCCCCTCGGCGTGGTGGCCGGGTACTTCCGCCGCTGGCCCGACGCCGTGCTCATGCGGATCGCCGACGGGGTCGGCGCGTTCCCGCCCGTGCTGCTCGCCCTCGCCATCGCCGCCATGCTCGGCCCGGGCTCGGTGAACCTGAGCCTCGCCGTCGCTGTGGTGTTCCTGCCCGGCATGATGCGCCTCGCCCGGGGCCAGGTGCTCGCCGTGCGGGAGGAGGTCTACGTCGAGGCGTCGCGTTCCCTCGGCAGCCCGCACCGGCGCATCGTCCTGTCCCACGTGCTGCCCAACATCGCGCCCGCCGTGATCATCCAGGTCACGATGAGCTTCGGCTTCGTCCTGGTCACCGAGTCCGGGCTCTCGTACCTCGGCCTCGGTGATCCTCCGCCCGCGGCGTCGTGGGGCTCGATGCTGCAGCAGGGGTTCACGGCGTACACGCAGGGGCTGTCGGCGCTGCTCGTGCTCTGGCCCGCGCTGGCGATCACGTTGACGGTCCTGGCCTTCCAGGTGCTCGGCGACGGCCTGCGCGATGCGATGGGACGCGAGATGGTCCGGCCGCGCACCCGTCGCCGCCGGGCGGCCGCGAGGAGGTCGGCACCCGCACCCGCGCCGTCCACGCCGGCCACCGGCGGGGCGCTGCTGGCGGTCGAGGGGCTGGCCGTCGAGTTCGCCACGCCACGGGGCTGGGTGCGCGTCGTCGACGACGTGTCGTTCTCGGTCGACGTCGGTCGCACGACCGGGCTCGTCGGGGAGAGCGGGAGCGGCAAGACGGTGTCGGTGCTCGCCACCATGGGCCTCCTCCCCGAGGGGCGTGCCCGTGTGGTGGCCGGATCGATCCGGCTCGGCGGCCGGGAGCTCGTCGGGCTCCAAGCCCGGGCCCGTCGACGGATCCAGGGCGCCGAGATGGCGATGGTCTTCCAGGAGCCGATGACCAGCCTCAACCCGGCGTTCAGCGTGGGGAACCAGATCGTAGAGGTCATCCGGGCGCACCGGAAGGTCTCCAGGGCGGCCGCCCGCGAGCGTGCCGTCGAGGTCCTCGAGCTGGTCGGCATCCCCGATGCCCGCAGCCGGCTCCGCCACTACCCGCACCAGTTCTCGGGCGGGATGCGCCAGCGGGTCATGATCGCCATGGCCCTCGCCTGCGAGCCGAAGGTCCTGATCGCGGACGAGCCCACCACCGCCCTCGACGTCACGATCCAGGCGCAGATCCTGGACCTCCTCCGCGACCTCCAGCAGGAGCTGGGGATGGCGATCGTCTTCGTCACCCACGACCTCGGCGTGGTCGCGGACATCTGCGACGACGTCGCGGTCCTGTACGGCGGCCAGGTCGTCGAGCAGCAGTCGGTCACCGAGCTGTTCGACCGGCCGCGGCACCCGTACACCCAGGGCCTGCTCGACGCCATGCCCCAGGCCACGGCCGTCGGGGCCCCGCTCGTCACCGTCCCGGGCCAGGTCCCGCTTCCCGAGTCGATGCCGGAGGGGTGCCGGTTCCACCCCCGGTGCGTCCACGCCGAGGCCGCCTGCTCGGTGGGCGCCGTGAGCTTCGAGGAGCTGCCGGCCGGCGGCGGCGCCCTGGCGTCCGTGCGGTGCCGGCGGGTGGACGAGCTGGTGCTGGCGGGTGCGACGGTCGTGGCCCACGGGGACGCCGTCGACCCGCCGACGGTCGACGGCGAGCCGGTCGTCCGGGTCGACGACCTCCGCGTCCACTTCCCCATCAGGTCGAGGGTGTTGCGGCGCACGGTCGGGAACCTGCGAGCCGTCGACGGTGTGGCGTTCGACATCCGACCGGGGGAGACGCTCGGCCTGGTCGGGGAGAGCGGGTCCGGGAAGTCGACGACGGGCAGGGCGGTGCTGCGACTCCTCGAACCCGACACGGGCAGCGTCACGATCGACGGCGCCGACGTGACCGCGCTGACCGGCCGGGCCCTCCAGCGGGCGCGCACCAGCGCGCAAATGGTGTTCCAGGACCCCTACTCGTCGCTCGACCCCCGCCGCACCGTTGCGGAGACGGTCGGCGAGCCGCTCGAGGTGCACCGATCCCTGAAGGGCGCAGAGCGGGACCGTGAAGTGGCACGCCTCCTCGACCTCGTCGGCATCGGCAGCCACGCCCTCGGCCGGTACCCCTACGAGTTCAGCGGCGGCCAGCGACAACGCATCGCCATCGCCCGGGCGCTCGCGCTCGAACCCCGGTTCGTCGTCTGCGACGAGCCGGTCAGCTCGCTCGACGTGTCCACCCAGTCCCAGGTCGTGAACCTGCTCGCCGAGCTGCAACGGGAGCTCGGCATCGCCTACCTGTTCATCGCCCATGACCTCTCGGTCGTCGCGCACATCAGCCACCGGATCGCCGTGATGTACCTCGGTCGCATCGTCGAGTCGGGCCCGACCGCCGAGGTGGTGGCCCGCCCGCGCCACCCCTACACCGAGGCGCTGCTTTCGGCGGTCCCCGTGCCGGATCCCCGGCTGCAGCGGTCCCGGCGGCGCATCGTGCTGGGCGGCGACATCCCGAGCCCCGCGAACCCGCCGGCGGGCTGCCCGTTCCACACCCGATGCCCGGTCGTGATGGAGCTGTGCCGCACCGTGCGGCCGCCCGAGACCGTCGTCGGGGAGGTCACGGTCACCTGCCACCTGCACGCACCGACGACCACGACCGGAGGGTGAGATGTACGACCTCGTCATCAGGGGAGGGAGCGTCGTCGACGGGACCGGCGCAGCGCCCTACGAGGCAGCGGTCGCGGTCCAGGGAGGGCGCATCGTCGCTGTCGGCGACGTCGACGAGCGCGGGAGGACCGAGCTCGACGCGCACGGCCTCGTGGTCACGCCGGGCTTCGTGGACGTCCACACCCACTACGACGCCCAGCTCACCTGGGACCCGTTGGCGACGCCGTCGATCTGGCACGGGGTGACGACGGTCGCGGTCGGCAACTGCGGGGTCGGCTTCGCTCCCGCCCCGCCCGACCGGCGGGACTGGCTGATCGGCCTCATGGAGGGCGTCGAGGACATCCCGGGCGCCGCCCTGCGGGAGGCGCTCCGGTGGGACTGGGAGTCGGTGCCGGAGTACCTCGACGCACTCGACCGCGCACCGCTCGCGCTCGACGTCGTGGTGCAGGTGGCGCACGGGGCGGTCCGGGCCTTCGTCATGGGCGAGCGCGGCGCGGCGAACGAGCCGGCGACGGAGGACGACGTCGAGCGGATGGCCGAGGTCGTCCGGGAGGCGGTCGCCGCTGGCGCCGTCGGGCTCTCGGTCAACCGGCTCGAGCAGCACCTGGCCGCCGACGGGCGCCCTGTGCCGGGCACGTTCGCCGGCCTCGACGAGATCGTCGCCCTGGCGCGGGCGGTGCGGCAGGGGGCCGGTGATCGCGACGCACTCTTCGCCGTGATCTTCCCGATGGCGGCGGGCGCCGACCGGGAGGTCCTCCGGCGGGAGCTCGACTGGGTGGGTGAGCTGACCCGCGAGACGGGGCTGCGGGCGACCTTCCCCTTCGGCGCGTCGACCGACGGCTCGGACGCCTGGCGGACCACCCTCGCCGACATCGAACGGGCGAACCGGTCGGGGGCGCTGCTCCGTCCGCAGATCGGGGCCCACCGCCAGGCGCTGCTGTGCGGCCTCGCCACCCGCCACCCCTTCGCCGGCGGGCCGACGTTCCGTTCGCTCAGCGGGATGTCGCCGCGGGAGCGTGCGGCGCGGATGGCCGACCCGGCGGTGCGCGACGGCATCCTCGCCGACGCACGGGGCGGTGCGGAGGTCCCGTTGCGGGACCTGATGCTGCGCGAGGCGGATGCCGTGTTCGCGCTCACGACGCCTTGGAACCACGAACCGCACCCCGACGACAGCCTGGCGGGGGTCGCCGCCCGGACCGGCCGCGACCCCCTCGAGATCCTCTACGACTGGACGATCGCCGAGGACGGCCGGGCACTGATGGCCTACATGCTCAACGGGTACCCGGGGTCGCTCGACGCCACGCTGGAGCTGCTGGCGCACCCGGGGACGGTGCTGGGGCTCGGCGACGGCGGCGCCCACGTCGGCCTGATCTGCGACGCGAGTTACCCCAGCCACGTGCTCTCGCACTGGGTCCGGGACCGTCGCCCGGCGACCCTGCCGCTGCCCGTGGCCGTGCAGCAGCTCACGTCGAGGCCGGCTGAGCTGCTCGGCCTGCGCGACCGCGGCACGATCGCCCCGGGTCTGCGCGCCGACCTGAACCTCATCGACCTCGACGCCGTGCGGCTCCACCGCCACGAGGTGGTCCGCGACCTGCCGGGCGGTGCGAAGCGGATGTTGCAGCGGGCCGACGGCTACGTGGCCACCGTCGTCGCCGGCGAGATCGTCCAGCGCGACGGTGCCGACACCGGTGCACGCCCGGGGGCGGTCGCACGGTGACCGGACCTGCTCCGATCCGGCACCCGCGCTGCGCCCTGGTCATGACACGTGGCAGGTCACGCTGCGGCCGGAGGGATCCGAGGGGATCCCGTCGAACCGGAGGTTCACAGCATGAGCCGGTAGGGCACGTTGCGGTCCTGGGCGATGTTCCTGAAGGTGTTCGGCGTCCTCAGCATCGTCTCGGCGGCCTTCGGTGCCGTCTCGCTGACGATCGCCGCTGAGGGCTTCTGGAACACCCTCGGCATGATCTTCATCGGCGCGCCGATCGTGCTGATGCTGGCGAGCTGGCCGCTCGCGCTCGGCCAGGCGCTGAACGCCATCGCCGACATCGGCGACACCGTCACACGCTGATCCGGGCGATCGGTCCTCAGCGCCCGGAACCGGCGTCCCCGCTCGCGGTGACGCCGCCGAAGGCCTCGAGGTCGGCGGTCTGTCGTGCCGCGTCCTCGGCCGAGAGCGCTCGGGTGTCGCGCCACTGGCGGATGGACATGCGCAGGAAGAGGTGGGCGAACACCACGCCGGCGAGCAGGCCGCGGGCGCCGACCTCGACGAGGGTGCGGATGCCGTCGAGCCACGAGAGCAGCGCCTCGTCGCCCGAGCCGACGACGCTCACCCCGATGACCTCGGCCGTCAGCGCCCAGATCACCAGGAACACCAGGCCACCGGCGACACAGGCGGTGCCGACCCGGCTCGCCTTCCCCCGACCTGCGGCGGCGTCGGCCGAACCCGTGGTGTCGGTCCAGGCCGTGCGCCAGAACAGGTACTGCAGCGGCGCGGCGGTCAGGAGCGCCACGGCGACGGTGAGCAGGCCGGTCCCCGCGAGCTGGAGCAGCAGCACGAAGGCGATCAGCAGGAGCAGGCCCGAGAACGGTGAGACCGCAACGAGAAACCAGCCAGGCATCGGGGCGTGGGGGAGCAGCGCCTTGATGCGGGAGGCTCCGCGGAGCACACCCGACGGGACCGAGATCACGGTCGGCAGGAGGGTGGCGGCGTAGCCGATGGCGAGGCTGACGCGGACCGACGTGATGAGGCTCGCCCCCGATCCGACGCCGAACTGGAAGTCGGCCTCCTGTTCGAGCGCGCCGACGTCGATCCACCCCTCCAGGGGCACCAGGGCCACGAGGATCGGGACGATGATCGAGATGCCCCAGCCGATGAGCACGGGCCGGCTGCCCCGCTCCGGGTGCGTCCAGTCGCGCAGGCCGACCAGCGCACCGATCGGCGCCGCCCAGACGGTGATGGCCGGCAGCCAGGTGAGCAGGACGCCGAGCCCGGTGAGCCCGGCGGTCTCGGCGCCGGCCGCGGTGACGAGCGCGAGCACGCCGGCGAAGGAGAGGGCGGGGAGGATCACGAGCAGCACCGAACGGCGCCACAGCACGTAGGAGGTGACCGCGGGGGACCGGTGGCCGGCGGCGGCGAGCCGCTCCTGCTCGGCAGGTGTCGGGCCGCTGGCCGGCGAGTCGGGGTCGAGGATCCGTCGCAGGTGCCGCATCGGGTCGGCCGTCGATCCGGAGCCGACCGAACCGGCCGAGCCTCCTGAGCCGCCCGGTGCGGGTGCGTTCGGCGGCGGGTCGGTGCCGGCGACGTCGTCGAAGACGTGCTCGGTCCAGCGTGCCCCGTCCCACCAGCGCTGCCGGTGGCGGCCGTAGGGGTCCGGATGCCACCCCATGCCGCCCTGTGCCGTCGGACCGTTCACCGAGTGCCCCCCGTGTTCGTCGAACGGACGCGAGGGTAACCGCGGCCTGATCGTCGAGCTGGCCCTGCAGTCTGGGCAGTCGTGATGGTTGGGGGAGTCGGGTGGGCTTCGACGCGTTCATGTCGTACAGCCACGCTGCGGACGGTCGGTTGGCGCCGCAGGTGCAGGCGGGCCTGCAGCGGTTCGCGAAGCCGTGGTGGCGGCGTCGTGCCCTGCGGGTGTTCCGGGACGAGACCGGACTCGCTGCGAGCCCGCAGCTGTGGGCGGGGATCGAGGAGGCGTTGGGGGCGTCGGAGTGGTTCGTGTTCCTGGCGTCGCCGGAGCCGGCGGGCTCGGAGTGGGTCGCCCGTGAGATCGGCTGGTGGATCGAGCACCGTGACCCGGATCGGGTCCTGCCGGTCGTCACGGGTGGGGATCTGGTTTGGGACCAGGTGTCGGGGTGTCTGGACGTGGCGGCGTCGTCGGCGGATGGTGCGGACGGTGGTGGGTGCCGGGGTGGCGTTGGCGCTGTTCGCGGTGGCGGCGGTGGCTGCTTGAGTTGCTCGGCGGCGCACGGTCGCTCGTTCAGGTCGAGCCGTTGATGGCGCAGTTCGTGGGTGCCCCGATCGGTCCGTCACAGCGCAGGATCTGGGTCCTGGAGGGCTCGGGAAAGGCCGTTCCCCTTGACATGAGGTCCGGCGCAGTCGGTGCGTCGGTGCAGGTCGGTGAGAACGCCCGCAGTCTCGTCGAGATGGACGGCGGGCGGTTGCTCGCCGTTACGAACGTGGACGGCGCCATCGAGGTGATCGGACTCCCTGGCGGTGAGGTTCTCGCCAGCCGCCGCGTGGACGACACCAATCCCTCGATCGCATCTGTGAACGGGGGTGAGGAGTTGGCTGTCGTCTCGAGTACGGGGGTCACCTTCCTGTCCGTGCCGAACCTGCGCGTGATCGCCAGCGTCCCGGTCGTTTCCGAGGGAGTGCCGATGTCTGCTTGGGAAGCTTCCAGGACCCGTGTCTACGTCGAGACCGCCGCTGCGGAGCTGGTGGCCGTCTCCGCCGACGGAGTCGAGGCAATCGTTCCCGTTGGGGAGGCCTTGTCCGCCGTCGCAGTGCATGAGGCATCGGATTCCGTCGCGGTAGCCGCCTTCGACACCGGTCGGATCCACGTGATCAACCTCGCCACCTACGAGATCGTGCAGGTGATCGACGACTCCGACGGACGGAACTCCATACGCTCGCTGCAATTCGCCTCAGAGGGCGGAACCCTGTTCGCCGGGCGCGAGGATGGGGTCGTCCTCCGCTACGACCTCTCCGAGCAGGACCCACAGGCGACCACGCTCGCCTCGTTGGGATGTCCGGTGCTGTACCTCGATCCTGACGAGGAGGGGTCGGAGCTCCGGGCCTTGACAGGTAGGGGCTGGTACCGGATGGACCTGGACCAGTCGGCTCCAGTTGCCGACGCGCTCCGAGCGGCGAGTACGCGGATTCGCTCGGGGCCTTCGGGGACCGGGTCGGGATCGGGCTCCAACCCGGCGGTGTCGAGGTCCGCTCCGTCGACGACGGGTCGGTGATCTGGACGTCACAGGTGGGCGACAACGCCGTGGTGCCTGCCCTGGCGGCCGGTGCACAGAGCTGGGTCGTGTCGGTGGTGGAGTTCCCGGGTGTCGATCTGCAACTCCTCCGGCAGCAGCAGGCGGCGGCTGCGAGCCGGACGCAGCAGGCGCTCACTGCTGATCTCGTCGAACCGCTGCAGGAGAGCTTTCTGGTCGGTCTCGACGTTGACGGCGACGAGCTCTGGAGGCTTGCCGTACCCCAACCGGTCGTCGGTCTCGTCGCCCTGGACGGAGGCGTGGTGGCGGCGCTCGATGTCGACGGGAACCTGTTCGCGCTCGACGCTGCGAGCGGGGCGGTCCTCGACGAGGTCCGGGACGTCGTCCCGTCCAGATATGCCTGGGGTCTGACGGGGGGAGGTTCGGATCTGCTCGTGGGCGGCTGCGTCCAGGTGGCGCACGCTCGTTGGACGAGGGGCGCGTTTGAGGTTGTCTCCGACCGGCACCGGCTCTGCTTCCCGAACGAGGCCGACGGCCAAGTGGTCTTCACCGACGAGGTGGGGACGCCGCGGATCGCTGCGGTCGATGCGCTGGGATCGAGTCGGGCGATCGGTGATCCGGGCTACTCGAGCGGGGTCTGGCTCGTGCGCGGAGGCGAGTACGTCGTGTACGCCCCGGAGACCGGCGATGTCGTGGTGTACGACGTCATCCGCGGTGAGCAGGTGGCCCTGCTCGGTCCGACCCGTGACATCTCGTACGTGCTGCCGTCGGCCGACGGCAGCACGTACGTTCTGTCCGGCGGCGGCAGGTTGGACCGATGGGTGTTCGACCAGGGTGAGCTCAGACGGCGGGCGTGCGAGATCGTCGGCCGCGATCTCACGGCGGAGGAGTGGGCCCGCTATTTGTCCGATCCGGGGTTCGTGGTGGGCGCCGACGCGGCAGGCAACGTCTTCGGGTATCCAGTGCCCGTGGTCGTGGTGGAGGAGGGCGACGGAGACGTGGCCGGGGAGACGTTCCGCAGTACGTGCGGCGAGGTCGCCGATCCCGGAGGATCCTGAGGGGGCGTCGACGCGCAGGACGGTCCGGGCTGATGGTCCTGGGTCGCTCCGAGCCCGATGGCAGCGACGGTTGCTCCTGCCTCGAACTCGGCGCTCCGTGCGATCGCGCACGCTGTGGGTGTCGTGTTGAGCACGGACTGCTGGGCAGGTCCGGGTGGAGCCTCGAGGTCCGTTGCGCAATCCGGCGTCGGGCCGAGGGAGGAGCCGCTGTCGTGTTGACCCGATCAGCATGTCCTCGGTTGGAAGCTGGTGCGCTGCGCACCGTCCTCGCAGGACTCGCTCCACTGAGACGCCTACAGTTCGTTGGTATCACGGTCGTGCGTCCTCCGGTGGGGGTGAGAGCGATGACATCGGGAGCGGCGGGCGGCCAGGTGCCGGCACGCGGTTTCCGGTCGGCGTGGCGGCACCGACGGTGGCGGTGGCTGCTCGCCAGCGTCGTGGTGTCGCTCGCGGGTGACCTCCTGTACTGGGTGGCGCTGATCGCGTTCCTCGTCGACGGGGCCGGGGCCGGCGAGGGCGCGTCGTGGGTCGCGGTCGCGCTCCTGGCGCGGCTGGTGCCGAGCGTGCTCCTCGGGCCGTTCGGCGGCACGGTGGCCGACCGGATGGACCGACGGCGCCTGCTGGTGGGCCTCGACCTCGCTCGTGCTGCGGTGTTCCTCGCGATGGCGGCGGTGATCGCCGTCGACGGGTCCCGCATCCTCGCCGTCGGGCTCGTGGCGCTGTCGGCGGCGGCGAGCACCGTGTACCGCCCGGCGCTCGTGGCGGCGGCGCCGTTCCTCGTCACCGAGGACGACCTCGGCGCTGCCAACGCGGCGCAGGCGAGCCTCGCCCAGTTGTCGCTGTTCGTCGGCCCGGCGCTCGGCGCTGCGCTCGTGGCGGTGATGGACCCGGCGATCGTCGTCGGCATCGACGCGGCGACGTTCGTCGTGTCCGCGCTGCTGGTGTCGCGCATCGGCGACGTGGGTGGTGGCCGGCGTTCCTGGGCGTTCGGCGGGTCGGAGGCACCGGCGGGTGTGCTGCGCGAGACCGTCGAGGGGTTCACGGTGGTGGCACGTGACCGCGGCCTCGTCGCCCTGGTGGGGTTGGCCACGGTCGTGCTGTTCGCGTTCGGGGCGCAGCAGGTGCTGTACGTGCTCGTCGCCCGGGACCGGCTCGGTCTCGGCGCCGAGGGCATCGGCGTCCTGATGGCGGCGGCGGGGCTCGGCGGGATCCTGGCCGCACCGTTCACCGGACGGCTGGCGTCGTCGCCGAGGCTCGGCTGGGTCGCCGGTGCCTCGGGGATCGCCACGACCGCGCCCCTCGTGCTCATGGCGTTCGTGGAGGTCCGCTCCGCCGCGTACGCACTCGCTGTGGTGGAGGGTGCGGCGGCGATCGTCTACGAGATCGCGCTGCTGACCCTGCTGCAGCGGGCGGTGACCGAGGACGTGATGGGCCGGGTCTTCAGCGTGCAGGAGGCGTTCGAGGCGATCGGGGAGACGGTCGGGTCGGTCCTGGCGCCCGTCCTCGCGGCCACGGTCGGGCTGGGCGTGGCGCTGGGGGCGGTCGGCGCCACCGGTGTGCTCGTCAGCCTGCTCACCGTGCCGGCGCTGGTCGTCCTGGGTGTGCGGCTCGAGGCGCGGCGGGCCGAGCTCCGCGGCATGAGCGACTGGCTCGGCCGACTGGGTGAGTTCGACGGCATGGATCTGGTGGGACGCGAGCGTCTCGCCCGCTCCGCCACGGAGCTCGACGTCGCCGCCGGCACGGTCGTGCTCGCCGAGGGTGCGCTGCCCGACCACCTGTACGTGGTCCGGTCGGGTCGGCTCCGGGTCACGACCGCCGCCGCCGGTGCCGGTCCCATCCCGGACCTCGGGCCCGACGACGTGTTCGGCGAGATCGGCCTCCTGCGCGGCATGCCCCGCACGGCCACGGTCACCGCGGTGGAGCCGTGCGGTCTCCTGCGGATCGACGGGCGGGTGTTCCGGTCGGTCGCCCTCGGGGAGGCCACCCGGATCGACCCCTTCACCGGCGGGATGCGGGCCCGGCTCGGCCGCACGCACCCGCACCTCGCCGACGACCTCGCCCCGACGGAGGCCCCACGATGAGCGCCCGTCCCGAGCTCGAGGGGATCGAGCGGCTGCTGCGCGCCGGTGACCCGCTGCCCGCGTACGACGCCGCGTCGGAGCCGGACCTCGACGCGCTCGAGGGCGCCGACCGGGTGCGGCTCCACTACCTGCGGGCGCTCGCGCTCGCCCGGGCCGGCGCGACCGGGCGGGCGACCGAGGAGCTCGCCGTGCTGGCCGCGTCGGGCGAGGTGGTGGACCCGCGGCTCGCGGAGGACGTCGCCGCGCTCGAGGGACGGCTGCACAAGGACCGGGCGTTGCAGAGCGAGGGGGCGGCCCGCCG
>JBEIGA010000069.1:0-15545 GCA_040382135.1 Acidimicrobiales bacterium | reverse complement strand
TGGATCGCTACGATGATCCCATCGACAGCTGTCGATGAGTGTACCCACGGAGGTGCCCCATGGCCAGGTTGCAGCTCGCCCTCAACGTCACCGACCTCGACGCCGCGGTCGACTTCTACTCGAAGCTGTTCGGCGCCGAGCCGGCCAAGCGCAAGCCCGGCTACGCCAACTTCGCCATCGCCGACCCGCCGCTGAAGCTGGTGCTCTTCGAGGCTCCTGAGGGCGGCACCATCAACCACCTCGGCGTGGAGACCGAGACCGCCGCGGAGGTCGAGGCCGCCGAGGCCCGTCTGTCGGGCAGCGGGCTCGAGACCACGGGCATCGACGACACGATCTGCTGCTACGCCGAGAAGGTCGAGACCTGGGTCACCGACCCGGACGACCTGCGGTGGGAGTGGTACGTCAAGACCGCCGACGCCGAGCAGGCCGAGATGACCGTGCTCGGTCAGCACGAGCCCTCACAGCCCGAAGCCCCGGTGTGCTGCGCGCCCGCCCCGGCTGCCGAGTCCTGCTGCTGATCCGCCGCCCATGACCGCCCTCGAGGCCACCACGGCGCCCGTCAGCGCCCGCCTGTCCACCCTCGACCGGTTCCTCCCGGTCTGGATCGGCTTGGCCATGGCCACCGGCATCCTGCTGGGGCGCCTGGTGCCGGACCTCGACGAGGCGATCGACCGGTTCAAGGTCGACACCGTCTCCCTGCCGATCGCCCTCGGGCTCCTGGCGATGATGTTTCCGGTGCTCGCCAAGGTCCGGTACCGGGCCGTGGGCACCGAGGCCCGGGGCGACCGCGCGGTGGCGCTCACCCTCGGCTTCAACTGGCTGGTCGGGCCGTTCCTCATGTTCACGCTGGCGTGGCTGTTCCTGCCCGACCAGCCCGAACTGCGCACGGGCCTCATCATCATCGGCATCGCCCCGTGCATCGCCATGGTCCTGGTCTGGAACGACCTCGCGTTCGGCAACCGCGAGCTCGCCGCCGTCCTGGTGGCGGTCAACTCGCTCATCCAGATGGTGGCCTTCTCCACCTACGGGTGGTTCCTGTTGACCGTGCTTCCCGACTGGCTCGGCCTCGACACCGAGGAGCTCGGCGTCTCGTCGTGGGACATCGCCCGCTCGGTGCTCATCTTCCTCGGGGTGCCGCTCGTGGCCGGCTACCTCACCCGGACCGTGCTCGAGGCCCGCCGGGGCACCGCCTGGTACGAGGAGCGCTTCCTGCCGAGGATCGGGCCGGTGGCCCTGTACGGCCTGCTGTTCACGATCGTCGTCCTGTTCGCCCTGCAGGGCGAGAAGATCACCGACCGGCCCCTCGACGTCGTCCGGGTCGCCCTCCCGCTCCTCGCCTACTTCGGCGTGATGTGGACCGCGGCGTTCCTGACCGGGCACCGGCTCGGGTACCCGTACGACCGGACGGTGTCGATGGCGTTCACCGCCGCCGGCAACAACTTCGAGCTCGCCATCGCCGTGAGCATCGCCGTGTTCGGCGTGACCTCGAGCCAGGCCCTCGCCGGCACCATCGGCCCGCTGATCGAGGTGCCCGCGCTGGTCGCGCTGGTCTACGTCGCGTTGGCCCTGCAGCGGCGCTGGTACCCGGCCGAGGCGTCGGGGGTCAGCCCCACGCGTGGAGCCGGCGGAGCAGGGCCTGCTTCTTGACGAGATGACCCTCCATGCGGCCCAGGATGTCCGAGAGGGTGGTCACGGCCTCGGCGACGTAGGGCCCCTTGTTGAGCATCACGCACTCTGCTCGGTCGGCCCAGGCGGCGTCGGTGATCTCGGCGCGTGAGGGGCTCCCCGTGCGGGCGAGCCTGTCGAGCACCTGCGTGGCCCAGATCGCGGGCAGGTGCGCGGCCTCGGCCAGCCACAGCACCTCCTCCTGTACCTCGGCGAGCCGTTCGTACCCGACCTCCACCGCGAGATCGCCCCGGGCGATCATCACGCCGGTCCGTTCGCGTGTGAGGAGGCGGGCGGCGATGTCGGGGAGGGAGCGGAAACCGCGCGCCGTCTCGATCTTCGCCACGACCCCCATGCGGCGACCGTCGGCTCCGTACCCCTCGAGGAGGCGGTGGAGGTCCTCGATGTCGCTCGGCCCGCCGACGAAGGACAGCGACACGATGTCGGCGATCTCGACGGCCACGTCCACCGCGGCGACGTCGGCGGGGGTCAGGGCGGGGATGGCGAGGTCGGTGTCGGGGACGTTGACGCCCTTCCCGGAG
This sequence comes from Acidimicrobiales bacterium, assembly GCA_040382135.1. GTDB lineage: Bacteria > Actinomycetota > Acidimicrobiia > Acidimicrobiales > JBEIGA01 > JBEIGA01. The sequence goes on along the minus strand of JBEIGA010000069.1, from coordinate 13,338 downwards.
CGGAGGCGCGCCCGGCGACCGACCGGTGCGGTGATGTGGATCCGGGCGACCTCCCCGTCCGTCTCCGACACAACACCGGCCACACGGCCGTCGTCGAAGCGGACGCGGTGTCCCGGCCGAAGCGCCACGAGCACCTCGGGGAGGGTGCACCCGATGCTGACCACGCCGCGCTCGTCGGGTCCGATGTCGGCCGGCTCGAGGTCGGCGGTGAGCTCCACGACGTCGCCGGCGCCGAGCTCCCAGGCCGGACCGACGGGCGGGAGCTCGGCGTCCCGCGCGACGACGCGGTGTCCGAGGCTGATGGCCGTGCCGGTCTCGACGTAGCAGGTCCGGTCGAGCGTCACCTCGACGCCGCTCGCCGACACTGCGACGACCTTCCAGTCGCGGTGCGCGCTGCGCGTGTCGACGACCTCGAGGGTGTCCCCGACGGCGACGTCGCAGAGCGGGCGGTCGACGGGCACGGCATCGGACACCGGGGGAGCGACACCGGGTGGCACGAGCAGGACCCGCGCCGGCCGCTTCACCACACCCCGGACGTCCCGCGTCGGCCGGAGACGCCGGACCCGCGGTCCCGGCCGGATCGGCCCCGTGCGCAACTTCGGCCCGGCGAGGTCGCACAGGATGGTCACCGGGCGGTCCGGATCCTGCCCCCACCTGATCCGGGCTGCGATGGCCCGCCAGATCTGCGGATCGTCGTGCGCCGTGTTGATGCGGGCCACGTCCATGCCGGCGGCGACCAGTCGTTCGACGAGGGCTTGGTCGGTGGCCGCCTCTGTCGGCATGGTCACCATGATCCGTGTCCGACGACCGGTGGGCGGCGCGCCGAACAGGTCGTCCGCCCGCCGGGCGAGCAGGGTCCGCCCCTCGCCGACGTCCGGTGCGCCCTGGATGTCGTCGGGCCGGGCACCGTGTCGTCCGGCCAGCGCGTGGGCGGCGCGTCGGGTGGCCTCGACGGCCGCGAGCACGTTGGGCTCGGCGCCGCCGAGCGACGACAGACCCAACGCGGCGAGGTGCTCCTGGAGGACCCGGAGATCCTGTCGGCGGAGGGCCACGTAGTGCTCGAGGTTGCGCAGGCTGCTCGAGCGCGCTTCCGACGGGTCGAGCAGGTGCGGTGCCGAACGGAGGGCCTCGGCGAGCGCATCGAGTGACGCGATCACGGCAGCGAGCTCGGGATCCTCTGCGTCGGTCCGGTGCACGGGTCGGAGGGTACGGGGGCCGCCCCGAGCCGGGGTTGCCGCCGGGCGACCGGGGTGTGAACCCTTGGTCAACGCTCTGGAGCGGGGGTCCCCGACGCTCGTAGGGTCCCTTCCATGGCGGGACTCGGCACCGTGGCGATCGTCGGCGCAGGGTCCGTGGGGACGGCCCTCGCCTACGCCACACTCCTCCGTGGCGGCGTCGACCGGGTGGTCCTGTTCGACCGCGACGGCGACCGAGCCAGGGCCGAGGCGCTGGACCTGGCGCACGGCTCGCAGTTCGTCCACCCCGTCGACGTCGTGGGGGACCACGACGTGGAAGCCTGCGCGGCCGCCGACGTCGTGGTCGTGACCGCCGGCGCGAAGCAGCGTCCGGGGCAGAGCCGCCTCGAGCTCGCGGCGGCGAACGCGTCGATGGTGCGAGAGCTCGTCCCCCGCCTGGTCGACGTCGCACCGGACGCCCTGTTCCTCATCGTCAGCAACCCGGTCGACGTCCTGGCCTGGGTCGCGCTCGATGTGGCCGAGGCCCACGGCGTCCAGGCGCACCGGGTGTTCGGGTCCGGCACGGTCCTCGACACCTCGCGGCTGCGGTTCCTGCTCGCGGAGCGGCTGGGCATTGCCGCCACGAGCGTGCACGCCCACGTCGTCGGCGAGCACGGGGACACCTCGCTGCCGGTCTGGTCGGGAGCGACGGTCGGTGGCGCGCCGATCGCCGAGGTGGCCGACGCCCTGGGGCGACCGTTCACCCACCCCGACCTCGATGCGCTCGCCGCTGAGGTCCGGGGCGCCGCCGGGCGGATCATCGCCGGTAAGGGTGCCACCAGCTGGGCGGTGGGGCTCGCCGTGCAGCGGATCCTGGCTGCGGTCGGTGCCGACGAGCACGCCGTGCTGCCGGTGTCGTGGCGGCATGTCGTCGAACCCGAGGGCGAGGTGTGCCTGTCCCTGCCGGTGGTGGTCGGCCGATCCGGCGTCCTCAGGCGCTTGCCGCTGACCCTGGACGCGGACGAGCGCACCGCCCTGCAGGTCGGTGCGCTCGCCGTGCGTCGGAGCTACGAGAGCCTCTGAGGGCCCGTCGGCTCAGGAGTCGATGGGGGACTTGGCCAGACCGGCCATGCTGCCCTCGTCGCGCCAGGCGCGGAGGATCTCCTTGAACTCGGTGGCCGGGCCCATGTAGGCGCCGGCACGGCCGTCACGCTCCTCGGGCATCTGCAGCTCGCCGTTGAGGTAGCCCGGGGTGCACACCGAGAAGTACGCGCCGTAGGCACCGAGGGTGCCGACGATGGTCTGGTACCACTCCTCCTCGGCGTCGATCACGGGCTCGACCGTGACGTTCTCGTCGAGCGCCTTGCGGATCACCCAGGCGGTGTGCTCGCCGATCTTGGTGGAGGCGTAGGCGATGTTGATGTGCTGGCCGCCCTGGACGTGGCTGTTCATGCACAGGTTCGGGAACCCGTGGGTGAAGATGCCGTGCAGGGTGTACGGCCCGTGGTCCCAGGCCTCCGACAGCGACTTGCCGCCCTCGCCGACGGGATCGAAGCCGAGTCGGTGCGTGTAGAAGGCGTTCGGCTGGTCGAAGCCGGTGGCGTAGATGAGAAGGTCGAGCTCGTACTCGGTGTCGCCGACGACCAGGCCCTTCTCGGTGACCCGGTCGACGCCCTTGCCGTCGGTGTCCACGAGGGTCACGTTCGGACGGTTGAACGCCGGCAGGTAGTCGTCGTGGTAGCAGGGCCGCTTGCAGCTGATGCCGTAGTACGGCTTCAGCTTGTCGGCGGTCTCCTTGTCCTGGACGATCGAGTCGATGCGCTGGCGCACGTTCTCCATCAACTGGAAGTCGAGCAGCTTGAGCGCGACCGCCTCCTCCTCGTCGGCCGGCTCCTTCTTGACGTCGACCGCGAACATCTCGGTCCAGCCGTCCTGGATGAGGTCGACCGGCGGGTTGCCGCCCGTGGTCATGTCGACGAAGTTCGCCATCCGCTCCTCGTGCCAGCCCGGCTTCGAGGTGATCTCGGCGAACCACTCGGGATCGGTGGGCTTCTGGTTCCGGGGGCTGACCGACGACGGCGTCCGCTGGAACACGTAGAGGTGCTTGGCCGAGGCGGCGAGCTTCGGCACGGCCTGCACGGCGGTGGCGCCGGTGCCGATGATGCCGACGACCTTGTCGGCGAGCTTGTCCATCGGCTCCTCGGGGCTGCCCCCGGTGATGGCGTAGTTCCACCGGCTGGTGTGGAACGACTGGCCCTGGAACGTCTCGATGCCGGGGATGCCGGGCAGCTTCGCCTTGTGGAGCACGCCGCCGCAGATCACCACGAACCGGGCCGAGAGCTGGTCGCCGCGGGAGGTGGTGACCAGCCAGCGCTTGGTGTCCTCGTTCCAGACCATGCCCGTGCACTCGGTCTGGAACAGGGCGTGCGGGTACATGTCGAAGTGCCGGCCCAGCATCTGGGCGTAGGCGAAGATCTCCGAGGCGTGGGCGTACTTCTGCGACGGCATGTACCCCACCTCCTCGAGGAGGGGCAGGTACGTGTACGACTCGACGTCGCACATGCAGCCGGGGTAGCGGTTCCAGTACCAGGTGCCGCCGAAGTCGCCGGCCTTGTCGATCATCCGGTACGAGGTGACGCCCTGCTTGGTGAGGTAGGCCGCCGTCGTCATGCCGGCCCAGCCGGTGCCGATGATGACGACGTCGGTCTCCTCGACGATCGAGTCCCGCGTGAAGCCGGGCTCCACGAACGGGTCCGCGTCGAAGTCCATGTTGAGCTCGCGGAGGTCGCGGTACTGGCGGACGCCGGTGGTCAGGCGCTTCATCCGCTCCTCTTCGTACCGCCGCTCGAGCTCTTCGGGCGAGAAGGACGGGTTCTGCACGTCGGTCACGGGTTCCTCCGTTGTGGTGACGGTCGTCGCATCCGAGGATAGACACGCTCGGCGCCGCGCACCGCCGCGGGAACTGACGGATCGTCAGTGGCCGGGTGCCTCGCACTCGTGGCACTCCGGCTCGGGCGTCACGTGGTCGATGCGGTGCCGGTCGTGCACCTCAGCCCACCAGTCGCCAGGCGGCGAGCCGGTCGGCGCTGTCGTCCCCGGGCAACGGGAGCAGGCAGGACACCCAGAGGTCGGGCCACTCGACCGGTCGGAAGCGCTGGTGCTCGAAGGTGAGCGTCCCGGCGACCGGGTGGTGGAAACGGCGGAGCCGCGTCTCGAACGCGGCGACGTCGTGCTCGTCCCACCAGCGGGCGAAGTCGTCGGACGTGGCGCGCAACCGGGCGACGAGCCCGACGACCTCCGGGTCGTCCCGCCGGCCGGCGGTGTCGGCGCGGAACTCGGCGAGCATCCGGCGCGCCTCGGTCGGCCAGTCCGGGAACATCGCCACCACCGACGGGTCGGCGAACACCAGCCACAGGAGGTTCCGGTCGGTCCCGTCCACCCGGTCGACCGTCGGGGCGAGACGGGCGTGCGCCCGGTTGTGCGCCAGGATCCGCCAGGCCGGGCCGAGCACGTAGGCGGGCGCAGGGTCCAGCGCGTCGACGAAGCGGGCCAGCGCCGACGGCGGGCCTGCCGACCACGGGTCCTCGGCCGCGACCCCGCGGGGAGGCTCGGCGAGCGTGCGCAGGTGGCGGTGCTCGGCCTCGGAGAGGCGGAGGGTCCGGGCGAGGGTGTCGAGCACGTCCGGTGAGGCGTTGATGGGCCGGCCCTGCTCCAGCCACGTGTACCAGGTGACCGAGACACCGGCGAGGATCGCGACCTCCTCCCGGCGGAGCCCGGGCGTCCGCCGCCGTCCGCCGGTCGGCAACCCGACGTCCGCAGGGGAGAGGGCGTGACGTCGGGCCCGCAGGAACTGGGCGAGGTCGTCCCGACGGTCCATCCACCCATTGCACCAGATCGGCCCGCCCGACCGCCCCCTCCGATCCTGGTGGTGGCAGTACCGGGATCGGTGGCGTCTGGTTCGGTCCCCCCGGTCGCCCCGATCATCGGTGCATGGATCACCTCCTCGCCGTCCGCGCCCGGACCCACCGGGCCTCCGCCATCCGCGAGCTCCTGCTCCTGACCGAGCGGCCGGACATGCGATCCCTCGCCGGTGGCCTGCCGGGCGGTGACCGCCTCCCGGTCGACCTGCTGCGGGACGCCGCAGCCGGCGCGCTGACCCGCAGGGGGCCGACCGGTCCGGTCGCCCTGCAGTACGCACCGACCGAGGGGGTCGCCGTCCTCCGGGAGCACCTGGCGGCGGTGACCGGGCACCCCCCGGAGGAGGTGCTCGTCACGACCGGATCGCAGCAGGCGCTCGACCTCCTCGCCCGGGTGTTGTGCGACCCGGGGGACGTCGTCGTGGTCGAGGAGCCCGGCTACCTGGGCGCGCTCCAGGCGTTCCGGTTCGCAGGCGCCGCGCTCCGCGGCGTGCCCGGCGACGCCGACGGGCTCGACACCGACCGGCTGGCCGAGGTGCTGGCGTGCGGGCTCCGACCGAAGGCGGTCGTCGTCACGCCCGACTTCGCCAACCCCACGGGAGCGACCCTCGCCGCGGGGAGACGGACCGCGCTCGTCATGCTCGCCGAGCGGTACGGGTTCCTCGTCGTCGAGGACGACCCGTACGGGCGACTCCGGTTCGCCGGCACGTCGCACCCGCCGATCGGTGCGCCGGGCCGGCCGGTCGTGCGGCTCGGCACGGCGAGCAAGGTCCTCGCGCCCGGGCTCCGGGTCGGGTGGCTGACCGGCCCGCCGGCGATCGTGGCGGCGCTCGCCCGGGCGAAGCAGGCCGCCGACCTCCACACCTCGGCCCTCGACCAGCTCGTGGTGCTGGGAGCGCTGACCGACCCGCGGGTCCCGGCGCACCTCGCGGGGACGGTCGCCGCCTACCGGGCGCGGGCGCGGAGGCTCGTGGACGCGCTGCGGTGCCGCTTCGGGGACGGGATCGAGCTCGTCGAGCCGGAGGGCGGGATGTTCGTGTGGGCGCGCTTCCCGGGCATCGACACCGCGGCGGCGCTGCCCGGCGCGCTCGACGCCGGCGTCGCCTACGTGCCGGGCCCGGCGTTCGCCGTGGAGCCGGTCGCCCACGGCGAGCGCGCCCGGTTGAGCTTCGCCACCCTTGCGCCTACGGCGCTCGACGAGGCGTGCGACCGGCTCGCCGGCGCGTTCCGGGGCCTACCCTCTCGTGCATGGCGAGATGGCTGAGCGAGGGTGGTGCACGCGGCGACGAGTACGACGCGCGCTGGAAGCAGATGGAGGCCGCCGGCCAGAACCCGCACGGTGAGGCGGACTTCGTGTGCCGCTACGCGCCCGCCAGGGTGCTCGACGCCGGGTGCGGCACCGGGCGGATCGGCATCGAGCTCGCCCGCCGGGAGATCGACGTGGTCGGCGTCGACATCGACCCCGCCATGCTCGGCACGGCGGAGACGAAGGCGCCTCACATCCGCTGGATCCACGCCGACCTGAGCACGGTGGACCTCGGGCCCGAGCCCTTCGACGTCGCCGTCCTCGCGGGCAACGTGATGATCTTCGTCGCCCCGGGGACCGAGCGGGCGGTGGTGGAGCGGTGTGCGGGCGCGCTGCGGCCGGGCGGACACCTGATCGCCGGGTTCCAGCTCCAACCCGGGCGGTACGACCTCGCCGCCTACGACGCCGACACCTCCGCCGCGGGTCTGGTCCTCGAGGAGCGCTACGCCACCTGGGACGGCGAGCCCTTCGTGTCGGGCGGCGGGTACGCCGTGTCGGTCCACCGCCTGCCGACCGACGGCGGCTGAGCCCCGGACGATGCGTCCCACGGTCCTGCTCGCCGCAGCCGGCATCGCGCTCGGCGCCGTCGTCGGCGTGGTCGCGGTCGGCGTGGGGGGCGGATCCTCGGGCGACCCGGCGCCATCCGACGAGAGCACGGCCGAGCCCAACGACCTCGCCGTGTCCGAGGCCTTCTTCGAGGCATGGTGGCGGAGCCGGACCGAGACCTACCGGGCGGACGGCACCTTCGAGCGGACCCTCGCCGACGGCTCGACGCTCAGCAGCAGCCGCGTCCTCGTGCAGCGGCCACCGGACGTGCTGGTCCTGCAGTCGGGGGAGGTGCGGGGGACCCTCGACGGGGCGTACCTCCGGTGCACGGTCGACCCGGAGGGGAACCAGCGCTGCACCAGCGCGGGGACCGCGGCCGAGCACCGTGCGGTGGTGCGCGGCGAGCTCGATCGGTTCGCCGGGCTGCTGCAGGGCGCGGACCCGCTGTACCGCCTCACCGACGAGGACGGGTGCTTCGTGTTCCAGCGCCGCCGCGCCATCGACCCGCCGCCGTACGGGGACGAGGCCCGCATGTGCTTCGACGACGCGTCCGGAGCGATGGTCCTTCTGCGGCTCGAGCGTGACGGGGTCGTCGACGAGGTGGTCGTGACGTCGGTCAGCGCCTCGGTCACCGACGCCGACCTCGCCACCCCCTGACATCCGGGGGTGGGAGAGGGGCGGAGGCCATCGGGTCCCAGCACGTGTGGAGGTGTGCTGGTGGGCGATGCGTTGGAGGGGTGACGACCTCCGCCCGTCTCTCACACCGGTGGGGGCGATGGCCACCGGCTCCAGAGGTTTCGGCAGCAGGGGAGCGACCTTGAGCGGAAATCGCCGAACGGCTCCCGGAGGCAGCAGACTGCCGGTTGGCCGTCCGACCCCGGCCCCTGCCCCGGACCCGTGGAGGGAGCGATGTTCCTCGGCGAAGACCTCCTCAGCTGGCTGGTGCTCGCGCTCGGCGGCGCGATGCTCGTCGGCAACCTCGCCGCGGTCCTCCGGCCCCCGCAGGGCCCTCGCAAGGAGGGTGACCTCGAGCGGGCGCCCGTGGCGCGCAGCATCGTCTTCGCGGTCGTCGGGGGCATCGCCGCGGTGTGGGCCCTCGGCAGCCTGATCGCGGGGTAGGGCGGTCTCGTGCAGCAGACGGCCGCGGAGGCGATGACGACCACCGAGGCGTGCGGAGCCGATCCCGGGATCGTGTGCGAGGCCGTCTTCGAGCTGACCGACAACCGCACGCTGGCCCGGTTCGCCGAGTGGCTGACCACCGTGCCGTTCCACATCCTGCTGATCGTGGTCGGCGCCATGGTGCTCAACCGGCTCGCCCGGCGGGCGATCAGCCGGTTCGTGGACCGCCTGGTCCGCGAGCGGACCGTCCCCGATCTGGGGGACGTCCCGCTCATCGGGGCCATCAGCACCCGCGCCGTGGCCGGGCTCGAGCGGCTCACCGAGCGCACCGAGCGTTCACGGCAGCGGGCCGAGACGCTGGGTGCGCTGTTGCGCAGCCTGACGACCGGCACGATCTTCGTCGTCGCCACGCTCCTGGTGCTGGGCGAGCTCGACATCAACCTGGGTCCGCTCATCGCCGGGGCCGGGATCGCCGGCGTGGCCGTCGGGCTCGGGGCCCAGTCGATCATCCGCGACTTCCTCGCCGGCATGTTCATCGTCATCGAGGACCAGTACGGCGTCGGCGACGTCGTGGACGTGGGCGACGTGACCGCGACGGTCGAGCGGGTGTCGTGGCGGACCACCTGGCTGCGCGACGTCGAGGGGTCGGTGTGGGTGGTCCCCAACGGCAACATCCGGCGCGTCGCCAACAAGTCGCAGCTCTGGGCGCGCGCCGTGCTCGACGTGTCGGTCACCTACGACACCGACCTCGACCGGGCGATGGCGGTGCTCAAGGAGACCGCCGAGGAGGTCTGGCGGGCCCAGCTCCCCAAGGCCCGCATCATCGAGGAGCCCGAGGTCTGGGGCGTGGAGGCGTTCAGCGACAGCTCGATCACCCTGCGCCTCGTGGTGAAGACCGAGCCCGGCGCCCAGTGGCGCGTCGCCCGTGAGATCCGCACCCGGTTGAAGCCCGCCTTCGCCCGGGCCGGCATCGGCGTGCCCACCCAGCCCCAGGCGGTCGGCCTCTCGTCGCCGGAGGATCCCGACGTGCCCCCCACCGTGCCGGCGGCCCTGCTGCGGGAGGCCAGGGAGGCCGGAGCACCGCCGCCCCCGACGGGGGAGGAGGGTCGTCGTGGGGATGCCTGAGGGGATCGGCATCGTCGACCTCATGCTCGGCGTCCCCTCGGACCGCACCTCCTGGACCGCGGCCTACGAGCGGCTGGTGAAGGACGCCGACAGCCATCGGCTCCGCCACGCCGCCGGCTACATGTTCCGCGACCTGCCCGAGGTCGATCCCCGGGACGACTTCGTCGGCTACCTCGTCACCGAGATGGACCGGTGGGGGATCGAGCAGGGCCTGCTCCCCGTCGCCGAGGGCGACGAGTGGGGACGGGCCGCGGTCGCCGCCCACCCCGGCCGCCTCCACGGCTGCGTGCTGGTCGACCCGAACCAGGGGGTCGAGGCGGTGCGCGGCCTCCGGCGCGCCGTCACCGAGCTCGGCGTCGTGGCCGCCGCGCTCTTCCCGGCCGGCCTCGCGCCGCAACGGGCCATCGACGACGCGGCCTGCTACCCGCTCTACGCGGCCTGCTGCGAGCTCGGGCTGCCGCTGTTCGTGAACGTCGGGGTCCCCGGGCCCCGCTTCCCCATGGCACCCCAGCACGTGGAGCACCTCGACCGGGTGCTGTACGACTTCCCGGAGCTCGTGATGGTGCTCCGCCACGGCGGCGAACCGTGGGAGGCCCTGGCCGTGAAGCTGATGCTGAAGTGGCCGAACCTCCACTACTCCACGTCGGCGTTCGCCCCGAAGCACTACCCCCGGGCCATCGTCGACTACGCCAACACCCGTGGCGCCGACCGGGTCATGTACGCCGGGTACTTCCCGATGGGGCTCTCGCTCGAGCGGATCATGACCGACCTGCCGCACGTCCCGTTCCGCGACGAGGTCTGGCCCCGGTTCCTGCGGGAGAACGCGCTGCGGGTCCTGGGTCTCCCGGGCCGGGTTACGCTGGCCCCGTGACCCGTCGACGGCCGGCAGCGCATCGCATGACGATCCTCGTGGTCGTGGTGCTGGCGTTCGCGTGCACGGCGCTGGTCGGTCGAGCGGTCGTCGCCGCGGTGGCCGACGAGAGCACGGCCGGCATCCCGGTCCTCGGCGAGGCGACCGACGGTCCCGCGGTGCTCCCTGCGGTGGCAGCCGCCGGGGCGGCGCTGCTGGTGCTCGGGGTCCTGGTCCTGCGGGTCGCGGCCCCGGTGCCCGCTGCGGTCCGGGTGTCGGGCCGCCGGCGTGCCCCGCCGTCCTCCCGCTGATCCGTCCCGTCCCGTCGACACGGGACCGGTGCAGGAGGCTGTGCCGGGCACGATCGTGAGAGGAACACCATGGAAGCACCGCCTCCCGGGGCGGCCCGGGCGCTGGCCGACCTGCGCCGCGCCCGACGGCAGAACCGCATGGGCGAACGGAGCTGGGGCGAGCTCGCCTACCGCGTCTACGTCACGGCCCTGGTCACCCTGCTGGTCGGGTCGTCGGTCGTGGGGTGGATCGGCGACGAGTCGGTCGCCCCGTCCGCGGTCGAGACGTTCCGGGCCGAGGCGCCGGCGTGGATCGGGATCGCCGTGGCGGTGGCCGTCCTGCTCGCCGTGCGCACCGGGGCCCGGGGCGGACCGCTCGCGATCGAGGCCGCCGAGCTCCACCTCGTGCTCATGGCGCCGGTCGATCGGGGCGCGGTCCTGCGACGCTCCGCCACCCGCTCGATCGTCACGTCGCTGGGGTGGGGCACGGTGGTCGGGGCGCTCGCCGGCGACCTCGCCGCGCAGCGGCTCCCCGAGCCCGATCTCGCGTGGGCGGGGGCAGGAGCGCTCGCCGGCGCGACCACCGGCGGCCTCGTCGTGGGTTCCGCCCTGCTCCTCGCGGGGCGGCGGGTGCCGCCCCTCCCGGCGACCGTCCTCGCGCTCGTCCTGGTGGGTTGGGCGATCGCCGACACCGCCGACGTCGTCCCGGCATCGCCCACCGCGCTCGTCGGGCGGATGGTGGTGTGGCCGCTCTCGTTCGCCCCGGTCGCCCTGGTCGCGACCGGCGTGGCGATCCTGCTGGCGGTGACGGGTCGGGCGCTGCTGCGGAACCTCTCGATCGAGCAGGCCCGCCGCCGCTCGACGCTGGTCGGGCAGCTCCGCTTCGCCGTGACCCAGCAGGATCTCCGCACCGTGCTGCTGCTGCGCCGTCAGCTCGCCGACGAGAGGTCCCGGCCGCGCCCCTGGGTCCGCACCCCGAGCGGTGCCCTCGCCCGGCGCTTCCCGGTCCTGGTGCGCGACCTGCAGAGCCTCGCCCGCTGGCCGGTGGTCCGGATCGTGCGGGTCCTCCTGCTCGGCGCCGCCGTGGGTCTCGCCCTCCGCGGCGCAGCGAGCGGGACCACTGCGCTCGTACTGGTGGCCGGGGTCGCCGCGTTCGTCGCCGCCCTCGACGCCATCGAGCCCATGACCCAGGACCTCGACCACCCGACCCGGCTCGGGTCCTACCCGGTCGCGGAGGGCGTGATCCTGCTCCGCCACCTCGCCGCCCCAACGGCCCTCATGGCCCTGGCCGGTCTCGTCGCCCTCGCGGTCGCCTACCTCGTCGATCCCCACGTCCAGGTGCTGCAGCTCGGGGCGATGGTCTGGCTCCCGGCGTCGCTGGCCGCGGTCCTCGGGGCGACCGTCAGCGTGAACACCGAGGAGGGCACGTCGTCGCAGAGCGACGACCTGATCCCGCCCGAGGTCGCCGGCCCGCGCATCCTGTTGCGCCTCGTGATCCCGCCGGCGATCGCCGTCGTCGGGTCGGTCCCCGTCGTCGTCGCCCACCGTGCCGAGCTGCGTGGCGACGATCCTCTGGCTGCCGCGGTGCCCGCGGTCGCCGCCGTCCTGCTCCTGCTCGCACTCGTCGCCGGTTGGCTCCGGTACCGCGGCGAGCTGCGGGACTCCATCGCCGCCGCCTCCGGAGGTGCCCGGACATGACCAGCAGCCGTCTCCGCTCGAGGACCACCGAGCGGACCGTCGTCCCCGCCGTCGCGGCCGATGAGCTCTTCAAGGCCTACGGCGATGCGCCGGCGGTGGGCCCGATCGACCTCGTCGTCCCGCCCGGCGAGGCCCTGCTCCTCGTCGGCCACAACGGATCGGGCAAGTCGACCCTGCTCGCCATGGTCGCCGGCCTGCTCGAGCCGTCCGAGGGCGAGGCTCGCGTGTTCGGCGAACCCCCGGGGTCGATGGCCGCGCGTGCCGTCACCTCGTACCTGCCGGACACGCCCGTCCTCTACGACGACCTCAGCGTGCGTGAACACCTGCAGTACGTCAGCCGGCTGCACGGCGCCGACGACGACCCGGCGCGCCTCGACGGGATCATGGACCGGCTCGGTCTCCTCGACCGCGCCGACCAGCTGCCGTCGCAGTTCAGCAGGGGCTTGCGGCAGCGCACTGCGATCGCGGTCGGGGTCTGCCGGCCCTTCGGGCTGCTGCTGGTGGACGAGCCGTTCGTCGGCCTCGACACGGCAGGGCGCGATGCCCTGGTCGAGCTGCTGCGGGAGGCCCGGTCCGAGGGCGCCACCATGGTCGTCGCCACCCATGACCCGAGCATCCTCGGCTGGTTCGACCGGACCGTGGAGCTCTCCGACGGCGAGGTGGTGGCCGACCACGCGCCGGGCGACCCCCTCGTCATGGACACCACCGTCGACGAAGGCGACGAAGGCGACGAAGGCGACGAAGGCGACGAAGCCGACTGAGTCGACGAGTGCTGCCCTGCCGATCCGGGGCTCTCGCGTGGTATCCATCTGGACATGACGCAGGTGTCCGTCCCGCTGTCGATCCTCGACCTCGCCATCGTCGGCCGTGACCAGACGGTGGCCGACGCGCTGGCGAACAGCGTCGTCCTGGCGCAGCGGGCGGAGGCGCTCGGCTACCGCCGGGTCTGGTACGCCGAGCACCACAACATGGCGAGCATCGCCTCGTCGGCGCCGGCGGTGCTGATCGCCCACGTGGCCGCCCACACGTCCACGATCCGGCTCGGTGCCGGTGGGGTGATGCTGCCCAACCACTCGCCCCTCACGATCGCCGAGCAGTACGGCACGCTGGCCGCGCTGCACCCGGGCCGCATCGACCTCGGGCTCGGCCGGGCCCCGGGCAGCGACCAGGCCACGATGCGGGCGATGCGGCGTGACCACACGTCGTCGGACACCTTCCCCGAGGACGTGCTGGAGCTCCAGGGCTACCTCACCGGCGAGACCCGCGTGCCCGGGGTCCGGGTAACCCCCGGCGACGGCACCGACGTGCCGCT
>JBEIGA010000068.1:0-15560 GCA_040382135.1 Acidimicrobiales bacterium | reverse complement strand
CGTTCGCGAAGCTGCCGAGCCAGTCGATCCGATTGACCAGCGTGTTGATCTGCGGGTACGAGCGGACCTCGGTGAGCTTCTCGTAGCCCCGGTGCATGTAGCCGATGATCGGCTCCGCAGCCACGACCTTCTCGCCGTCGAGCTTCACCAACAGGCGCAGCGTGCCATGGGTGGCGGGGGTGCTGCGGGCCGAGGTTGAGGGTCATGCCCTCGGTCTCGATATCGACGTTCAGGCGCGCATCGGCGGCCTGGGCCGCAATGGTGGCGAGCTTCTCCCGATCGCTGATGGCGACCATCTACTCGTCCCCTTCCTCGTCGGCGGCCTCGCCCGGCATCGGTTCCACGTCGACGATGCCGGGCCACGGCTTCACCCGCCGCGACAGCAGCGGGAAGTCCTTGCGCAGAGGGTGCCCCTCGAACTCGCCCGGGAGGTAGAGGTTCCGGAGGTCCGGGTGCCCCTCGAAGGTGATCCCGAACATCTCGGCAGTCTCGCGCTCGTGCCAGTTGGCGCCGGCGTACACCGGGACGATGGTGGCGAGGCGGAGGTCGTCGTCGGGGATGTCGACCTTCACGATGATTCCGATCCGGGCGTCGGTGACGTCGTTGACCCGGAGGAAGACCTGGAACCGCGTCTCGCCGCCTGCGTACCCCTGCGCCATGGGCTCGGGTGCCTTCTCCGCCCGCCCGTGCACGATGGTGTCGACCTCGGCGTCGAGCTCTCGGCCGAAGGGCGACGGCAGCCAGTCGATGGCAGAGAGGAAGTTGAAGTAGCGCATGCGGTGCTTGTCCCGCAGCAGCTCGGCGGTGGCGAACCAGGCGTCCCGGGTGACCCGCACCCAGAGCTCGTCGCCCGGTCGGAGGAACGAACCCACGAGCCCGGAGCCCAGCTCCGAGCCCAGCGACTCGAGCAGGGCCTGACGACGCTCGTCGTTGGCGCCCTCCACCACGGCGTCCTCGACCGATGACTGATCAACCGATGACAAGGGGATCACCTCGCCAGCGCTCGGCCATGTCCTCGGATGCGATCCGCTGCTGGAGCAGCACGATGCCCTCGAGCAAGGCCTCGGGGCGGGGAGGGCAACCGGGGACGTAGACGTCGACGGGCACGATCTGGTCGACGCCCTTGGTGACCGAGTACGAGTCCCAGTAGGGGCCGCCGCAGTTGGCGCACGAGCCCATGGAGATCACGTACTTCGGATCGGGCATCTGGTCGTAGAGCCGCTTCACGGCCGGCGCCATCTTGTCGGTGACCGTGCCGGACACGACGAGCAGGTCCGCCTGTCGGGGGCTCGCCGGCAGGGGGATGACCCCCAGCCGCATGACGTCGTAGCGGGGTGACGCGAACGCCGCACCCATCTCGATGGCGCAGCACGCCAGACCCCACTGGTACGCCCAGAGGGAGTACTTGCGGCTGATGTTGAGCAGCTTCGTGAGCGGCTTCGGCATCTTGCCGCTCTCGACTAGACCCATCGGAGCAACCCCTTCCGCCACGCGTAGAGCAGACCGAGGAGGAGGATGTAGATGAAGATCGCCATCTCGACCAGGCCGAACCAGCCGTAGACCTCGAGGCGGGTGGCCCACGGGAAGATGAAGACGGCCTCGACGTCGAACAGGACGAAGAGCAGGGCGAAGACGTAGTACCGGATGTTGGACTGCGACCACATGTCGCCGACCGGATCGACGCCGGACTCGTAGGTCATGGCCTTGACCGTGCTCGGCCGCCTGGGACGCAGCAGGGAGCCGAGCCCGAGGAAGGTCGCGACCAGCAGGAACGCGAGAGCGCCGAAGATGGCGACGGTCAGGTAGCTGCGGAGGAAATCCGACACGGCTGGAAACCTAGCGATGACCCTGTACGTGTGCCCACGTGGGCGCGGCGACCACCGGCTCGGGAAGGGGTCCCGTGCAGGCGTGGCGAACGCGGCGCGGCCGGACCGTGCGGACGCTCACCGTTGCCAACCGTAGCGCGCACCGGCGCCACGGCCCGTGTTCAGAGGTCGAACCCATCGGTGCCGTCCGGCGCATCCGCAAGCGCCACGATCCGACGTGCGGCGACTGCGAGGACGGCCACCGGGAGACCACCCTCGAAGACCTCCTGCAGCCGGTCGACCACCTCGACCTGGTCGCCGCCGAGGGTGACGCTGTTGACGGCGCGCACCACCGCGAGGACGAGCAGGACGGCCGTGACGGCACGGGCCGCCGGGACCAACGACTGGAGCTCGGCAGAGCGCGGCGGTGCCACGACGAGCAGGGCGGCGATCAGGACCAACGCACCGGTGGCCAGGTCGACAGTACGCAGCGCGGTACCGAGCTCGCGCTGGAAGCCGTCGCCGCCGCGGAGCTGGAGCCAGGCGAACACCCCGGCGAACACGTGCAGGCTCGCTGCGACCAGCGCAGCGACGGCGCCGAACGACCTGGCCTGCTCCCAGCTCGTGGTGCGCATACCGACCGGCCGAGGGCCGTCGAGACCGTGGTCAGCCCGCGAGCTCGACGAGCGCCGGCACCGCGTCACGGGCGACGTCGTCGAGCGGTCCGGGCACGATGCCGATGCCGATCGTGACCACGACCGCGATGCCGATGGCGAGACCGGCGGTCCACGGGATCCGGATCGGGGTGCGCTCCTCGCCCTCGGCGGGCGCGGGGCGATCGCTGTAGAGGGTGAACACCAGTCGCAGGTAGATGTACGCGCTCACGACGGCGCTGAGCATCGCGACGAGCGCCAGCCAGTAGGACCGTGCGTCGATCGCTGCGGCGAGCACCGAGAACTTGGCGAAGAAGCCCGACGTGAACGGGGCGCCCAGCTGGGCGAGCAGCAACAGGGTGAACGAGAGGGCGAGCACCGGACGCTCCGCAGCCAGGCCCCGGTAGTCGTCGATGTCGTGCCGGTTATCCCCCTTGCGCCCCACCAGGGTGACCACACCGAAGGTGCCGGCGACCAGGGCGGCGTAGCTGGCGGCGTAGAAGAGGACGGCCGCCGTTCCCCGGTCCGAGGCCGCCTCGACGCCCACGAGCATGAAGCCGGCGTGGTTGATCGAGGAGTAGGCGAGCATCCGCTTGACGTCCCGCTGCACGACGCCGAGCACGGCACCGACCAGGAGCGACAGGATCGCCAGCGTGTACACGACCGGCTGCCAGTCGGTGCGGAAGTCGCCGAACGTGAGCACGAACACGCGCAGGAGGGCGGCGAAGCCCGCGGCCTTCACGCCGGAGGCCATGAAGGCGACGATCGGGCTCGGCGAGCCCTGGTAGACATCGGGGCTCCAGCTGTGGAACGGCACGGCGGCGACCTTGAAGCCCAGCCCCACGAGGAGCAGGCCGAAGCCCGCCAGCAGCATGGAGTCGGTGGTCAGCGTGATCGTGGACAGGTAGTCCTTGATTGTGACCAGGTTGGTGGAGCCGGTGGCCCCGTAGACCATGGCGATGCCGTAGAGGAAGAAGGCGGAGGAGAAGGCCCCGAGGACGAAGTACTTGAGACCGGCCTCCTGCGATTGGATCCGGCGGCGGTGCATGGCCGCCAGGATGTAGATGGCGATCGACAGGATCTCGAGCCCGAGGAACAGCACGAGGAGGTCGTTCGCCATGGCCATGACGACGCCGCCCGACGCTGACAGCAGGAGCAGGACGTACGCCTCGATCCCGGTGTCGAGCTCCTCACGCCGGAGGTAGTCGGTGGTGAGCAGGGTGGTGAGGATCACGGACCCTGCGATCACGACGGTCAGGAACAGGCCGAAGCCGTCGATGCCGAGCGCCCCGCCGCCGGTGCTGAACGGGCCGTCGTCCTGGACGCGGTCCCAGTTGGGGATGACCGCGATGATCGAGCCGACGGCGGCGGCGATGGTCCAACCGGGCGCCAGCCAACGGGGGAGCTTCGGGACCAACGAGGCGATCGTGAGCAGCAGGACCGCCCCGCCCACCAGGAACAGCAGCGGGACGAGGGCCGACCAGACGATCTCCGGCGTGTCGACCGGTTGCACCTGGGCCAACATCAGCCTTCCTCCCCGTGGGACTCGTCACCGTGGGAGTCCCCGTGCTCGTCCGCCTCGGCGCCGCCGAGGCTCGAGCCCGCCTGGGTGACCGGCTCGGTGAAGTCGTCGACGTTGGTCTCCACGTGGGCGATCAGCGCATCGACCGACGGCTCCATGCGTTCGATGACCGGCCTCGGGTAGACGCCGAGGAAGACGATGCCGGCGAGGAAGGGGGCCAGGATGAGCCCCTCGCGGAACTTCAGGTCGGGCATCTCGGCGTTCTCCCCCTCGGCCTTGCCGTGGAAGACCCGCTGGTACGCCCACAGCATGTAGAGCGCGGCGAGGATCACGCCGACCGTGGCGACGACGGCCCACCAGCGATGCGCCGTGAACGCACCGAGCAGGATGAGGAACTCGCCCACGAAGTTGTTCAGGCCGGGCAGACCGATCGAGCTGAGCATCACCACGGTGAACACGCCGGCGAGGAGCGGGGCCGCCGACTGCAGGCCCTTCAGCGCAGCGATCTCCCGGGTGTGGCGCCGCTCGTAGACCATGCCGACGAGGAGGAACAACGCACCAGTGGAGATGCCGTGGTTGACCATCTGCAGGATGGCGCCGGTGAGCCCCTCGGTGTTGATGGCGAAGGTGCCGATCACGATGAACCCGAGGTGGGCCACCGAGGAGTAGGCGACCAACCGCTTGAGGTCCTTCTGCATCGTGGCGACGACGGCTCCGTAGATGATGCCGATCGTGCCGAGCGTGAGGAAAAGGGGTCCGAACCAGACCGACGCCTCGGGGAAGAGGTACAGCCCGAAGCGCAGGAACCCGTAGGTCCCGAGCTTGAGCATGATGCCTGCGAGGATCACCGAGCCCGCGGTGGGTGCCTCGGTGTGGGCGTCGGGCAGCCACGTGTGGAGCGGGAAGATCGGCACCTTCACCGCGAAGGCGATGGCGAAGGACAGGAACAGCCAGCGCGCCGTGTTCGTGGCGACGGACTGCGCCTCGGCGATCTGGACCAGGTCGAAGGTGACGCCCCCGCCGGTCTCCCGGGCGTGGAGGTACACCAGGGCCAGCATGCCGATCAGCATGAAGGCCGAGCCGAACATCGTGTAGATGAAGAACTTCATGGCCGCGTAGCGCCGGTTGCCGTGTCCCCACCGCCCGATGAGGAAGTACATCGGGATCAGCACGACCTCGAAGAAGAGGAAGAACATCAGCAGGTCGAGGGACAGGAAGACGCCCATCGCCCCGGCCTCGAGGAGGAGGAGCCAGGCGAAGTACGGCTTGTCGTCGTGCTCCGGGTCGATACCGATGATCGCCAGCGGGAACAGCAAGCCGGTGAGCACGACGAGCCAGAGCGAGATGCCGTCGATCCCGAAGAACAACGACGCGTCGATGGAGTCGATCCAGGGCTGACGGGCGACGAACTGGAAGCCCGACTCAGCGGTGTCGAACTCGAGCATCACCCACACCGACAGTGCGCCCGTGACCGCCGAGAACAGGAAGGCGATCTGCTTGCGGACGTCCGGTCGGGCACCGGGGATCAGGGCCAGGAGGATCGCGCCGACGACGGGCACGATGACCAGGACGGGGAGGACCGAGAAGGCATCGCCCTCGACGGCGGCGAGTACAGCAGTCATCAGAAGTCCGCCCTCAGGAGGAACCAGGCAAGCAGGAGGGCGGCACCGAGTGCCACGGTCAGCGCGTAGACCCGGACGAGACCGGGCTGCAGGCGACGCACCTGCGTGCCCACGACCCCGACGCCGCCGGCGACACCGTTGACCATCCCGTCGACCACGACCCGGTCGGCGTCGGCGGTGCGCTGGAACAGGACCCGACCGGGACCGCCCATGAACGCCGAGACGGCCTGGTCGTACCACCAGCCCTGGGCGAAGGGCCGCTGCTCGAACACCCGGGCGTCGAGCCGGCCCTTCAGGTAGGTGAGGGCGGCGACGGTGATCCCGATGGCCGCGCCACCCATGGCGACGAAGGCGAGGATCCACTTCATCGACCCGGAGAGGTCGAGGTGGGCCTCGTTGCCGTGCAGGGACGGCTCCAGCCAGTGCTCGAGGTGGTGCCACCACTTCGTGAAGGGCAGGTTGAGGAACCCGGCGACCGCGGAGAGCACCGCGAGCACGACGAGGGGCAGGGTCATCATCCAGGGCGACTCGTGCGGGTGGTGGTGGCGCCGGTGCTCGACGTCGTGGGGGAGGTCGTCCTCGACGCCGGTGGCGTCGGCAGGTGCGAACAGCGAACCACCCGACGCGGTGGCGGCCTTGCCTGCGCCGGCGCCCACCAGTTCGGCGTCCCGGCGCGCCGTGGCGATCTCGGCCTCGGCCGCCTCGGCCGTCGCCTCCGCTGCGGGGACGGCGGCGACCGCGTCGGCGTGCGCGGCCTCGGCCTTCTCCACCGACTTCGTGGCCTTGTCGACGGCCTTCTGGAGCTTCTTCAGCTCCTTCTCGTCGGCGTCACCGGCGTCGGTGAGTGCCGACTCGGCGGCTGCGAGCTCGGCCCGGGCCTCGGCCAGCGCGGACTCGGCGCCGGCGATCCCACCTCGCGCCTCGTCGATGGCGGCCCGTGCGGTTGCGGCCTGCTCGGCGGCGGCTGCGACCCGCGCCTGCGCCTTCTCCTCCTTGGCGGCCCACGCCTCGACGACCTCCTCGAGCGTGGGGTCGGCGTAGCGGTACCGGCCGAAGAAGGTCATGAAGACCTGCCGGCTCATGTAGAAGGCCGTGAGGACCGCGGTGATGATGCCCACCACCCACAGCGCAGGGCTGTCGTTCCAGGCGTAGACGAGGATCTCGTCCTTCGACCAGAAGCCCGAGAACGGCGGGACGCCGGCGATGGCGAGCCACCCGAGGATGAAGGTGGCCGCGGTGATCGGCATGAACTTCCGCAGGCCGCCGTAGTGGCGCATGTCCTGGTCCTCGTGCATGCCGTGGATGACCGAGCCGGAGCCGAGGAAGAGCAGGGCCTTGAAGAAGGCGTGGGTGACCATGTGGAAGATGGCGGCAACGTAGGCACCGGTGCCGACCGCCAGGAACATGAAGCCGAGCTGGCTGACCGTGGAGTACGCCAGCACCTTCTTGATGTCGTTCTGGGCGATCGCGATGGTGGCCGCGAAGAGGGCGGTGAACACCCCGACCCAGGCGACGGTGGTGGGCACCCAGTCCGCCGACTCGGCGATGACCGGGTTCATGCGGGTGAGCAGGTAGATGCCCGAGGTGACCATGGTGGCGGCGTGGATGAGCGCCGAGACCGGCGTGGGGCCGGCCATGGCGTCCGGGAGCCACAGGTAGAGGGGGAACTGGGCGGACTTGCCCATCGCTCCCACGAACAGCAGCAGGGTGATCGCGGTGGCGGTGGTCTCGACCATGCCGAGCTCCGCGCCCTCGATCACGTCGAGGTAGTTGAGGCTGCCGAAGGTCACGAACACCAGGAACATGGCGAGCATGAAGCCGAAGTCGCCGATCCGGTTGGTGACGAAGGCCTTCTTGCCAGCGGTGGCGTTCTTGTCGTCGGTGAACCAGAACGAGATCAGCAGGTACGAGCAGGCACCCACACCCTCCCAGCCGAGGAAGGTGAGGAGCATGTTGTCGCCGAGGACCAGCACCAGCATGGAGAAGGCGAACAGGTTCAGGTAGAGGAAGAACCGGTGGAAGCCGGGGTCCCCGTGCATGTACCCGATGGAGTACAGGTGGATGAGCGCGCCGACGCCGGTGATGAACAGCGTCATCGTGATGGCGAGCGGATCGGCGAGGAAGCCGACGTCCACGCTGAGGTCGCCCACGGGGACCCAGGTGAACAGCACCTGGTGGGCGACACGGGCCTCGGACTCGCGGTCGAGGAGTCCGATGAACACGAGCACGGCGGCCACGAAGGAGCCGCCCATGGCGAAGGTTGCCAGCCAGCCGGCCAGCGGTTCGCCGAGTCGCTTGCCGAGCAGCAGCAGCAGGACGGCGCCCGCCAGCGGGAAGGCAGGGATGAGCCAGATGATGTCGAGCACGTTCGCCTTCCCCTCAGCCCCGGAGCACCGCGAGATCGTCGGCGGTGGCCCCTGGTCGGCGACGCAGGATCGCCACGACCAGGGCCAGGCCGACCACCACCTCGGCGGCGGCGACGACCAGGACGAAGAACACCGCGATCTGCCCACCGAGATCGCCCAGGCGCGCGCCCAGTGCGACGAAGGTGAGGTTGACCGCGTTGAGCATCAGCTCGACGCACATGAACATCACGAGAGGGTTGCGGCGGACCAGCAACCCGAGGGCGCCGATCGTGAACAGCACGGCCCCCAGCGCGAGGTACCAGCCGGTGGTGACCTCCATCAGTGGGTCACCTCCTCGTCCGGGTCGGCGGCCGCCGCCCGCGTCATGGCGATCTCGTCCTGCAGGGGGACGAGCTCGGGGATGGGCTCCAGTTCGCCCTTGACCTTCCGGGCGAACACCACGGCGCCGACCACGGCGATGGTGAGCAGGACGGCGGTCAGCTCGAAGGCGACCACGTGGGTGGAGAAGAGCGACCGACCGAGTTGGCGGACGTTCGACATCTCGGGATCGATGGCCTCGTTGGCGGCCGGCTGCCCGGTCACCGCGTCGGTGGCCGCCAGCATGACCGAGAGGAGGATGCCGAGCAGCGACGCCGCCGCCACGACCGCGAGCGGCCGTTGCCCGCCGATCGGTTCCACGTTCCAGTCCTCGGCCCGGTCGACGCCGAGCAGCATGAGGACGAACAGGAACAGGATGACGATGGCGCCGGCGTAGACGATCACCTGGATCGCCGCGAGGAAGGGGGCCTCGAGCAGGACGAAGAGCACGGCGATGCCGAACAGCGTCTGCACGAGGAAGAGGGCGGAGTGGACCGGGTTGCGGGAGGCGATGACGCCGACCGCCCCGACGAGCACGATGACCGCGGAGATGATGAAGACGGCCAGCTCCATCAGTGGTGCCCCCCGCCGTGCCCGTGCCCGTGGTCGTGGTCGCCGTGCCCGTGCCCGTGATCGTGCCCGTGATCGTCGTGGGTGGCGACGGCGGGGGCCGGCGCGGTCTGGCCGAGCTCCGGAGCGCGCACCCCGTAGCCGAGCTCGCCGGACCAGCCGACCCGACCCTCGTAGGCGGCGCTGCCCCCGGGGGCGGTGGCCCGCATCCAGCCGGACGTGAAGGTGTCGTCACCCTCCTGCCAGAGCTCCCACGGCAGCTGCTGGGGCCGGCCGTCGTCGTCGACCACCAGCTCGGCCTTGGTGTAGATCGCGTCCTGGCGGTTCGTGAAGGAGAACTCGAACAGCTTGGACTCGGTGATCGCCTCGGTGGGGCACGCCTCGACGCACAGGTCGCAGTGGATGCACCGGAGGTAGTTGATCTCGTAGACGAAGCCGTACCGCTCGCCCGGCGAGACCGGATCGTCCGGCGGGTTGTCGGCGCCGCGCACGTAGATGCAGCGGGCCGGGCAGACGCCGGCGCACAGCTCGCACCCGATGCACTTCTCCATCCCGTCCTCGTACCGGTTGAGGACGTGGCGGCCGTGCGCCCGTGGCGGCTTGGGCGCCTTGGTCTTCGGGAAGTCGCCGGTGACGCGCTCCTCGAAGAGCTTCTTGAACGTGACCTGGAACCCCTTGAGGTAACCCATCAGCCGCCCACCTCCTCGAGGTCCGCTCGCTTGACCTTCGCCGTTCGCGACGCCCCCTGGAGGAGGCCGGCACCGAGCGCCATCACCCCGACGGCGATGACCGCCACGAGCACCGTGTTCCAGTCCTGGTCGTCGGCGACGTTCAGGGCACCCAGCAGGACGAACCAGCCGAGCGCCAGCGGGATCAGCACCTTCCAGCCCAGGTTCATGAGCTGGTCGTAGCGGAGCCGGGGCAGGGTCGCCCGGAACCACACGAACACGAACAGGAAGACGAACAGCTTCAGGAAGAACCAGAGGATCGGCCAGACCCACCCCGGCGTGTCGGTGAGGATCGGGCCGTTCGGGCCGCCGAAGAACAGGGTCACCATGATGGCCGACATGGTGATCGTGTTCATGAACTCGGCAAGGTAGAAGAGGGCGAAGCGGATCGAGCTGTACTCGGTGTGGAAGCCGCCCACGAGCTCCTGCTCGGCCTCGACGAGGTCGAACGGCGGACGGTTCAGCTCGGCGGTGCCGGCGATGAGGAAGATCACGAACGGGACGAAGCCGGTGGTCCAGACGTTCCAGTTCCAGGTGGTCTGGTCGGCGACGATGTCGTGGGTGCTGAGCGAGCCCGACCGCAGCAGCACGGCGGCGATGGCCAGACCGAGCGCGGCCTCGTAGGAGACCATCTGCGCGGACGCCCGCACCGAACCGAGCAGCGGGTACTTCGAGCCCGAGGACCAGCCCGCCAGCATCACGCCGTAGATGGCGATGCCGGACAGGGCCAGGAAGAAGAGGATCCCGATCTCCGGGTCGGCGAGCTGCAGGAACGTGACCTGGTCGCTGAACCAGGTGACCGTGCCGCCACCGTCCTCGAAGTCGCCGCCGATGGGGATGATGGCGAAGGTCAGGAAGGCGGGGATCAGCGACAGGTACGGCGCCAGCTTGAAGACGAACCGGTCCGCCTTGTCGGGGATCAGGTCCTCCTTGAAGAACAGCTTGATGCCGTCGGCGAGGGTCTGGAGGATGCCCCACGGGCCGGCCACGTTGGGACCGACCCGGTTCTGCATGTCGCTGATCAGCTTCCGCTCGAACCAGATCATGAGCATGACGGCGACGAGCAGGAAGGCGAAGATCGCGACGACCTTCAGCAGGACGATCAGCACCTCGGCGAGGCCGACGTCCCCGATCAGGAGTGGGTCCGCGCCGAGGATCACCGGCGTACCTCCGGGACGAGCGTTGCGGGGGTGGTCATGCGCGCTCCACCCGGACGGACACCACCGTGTCGGCGGCGTCGATGAGCGTGGTCGTGGCGACGTCGGGCTGCAGCACCTCGAGCGTCACGACGCCCCGGGGGATACCCGACTGCCGACGCAGGGCGGCGGTCACCGCGCCGCGGGGCGAGGTGACGCTGACCGTGTCGCCGTCGGCGACCCCGAGGGCGTCGGCGTCGAGCGGGTGCATGCCGAGCGAGGTGCCCGGCGCCAGCACGGCCAACGAGGGAGCGTGGGACGCCATGACGCCGAGGTCGTACATCTTGCGCGTGGCGACCAGGCGGTACGAGTAGGCATCCGCCTTCGGCGCCGACGTCGGCTCGGGGGCCAAGGCCGCAGGACCGCCGGTGACGAGCACGCCCTCACGCACCTCGGCCCGGATGCGGGCGAGGTCGACATCGGCGTAGATCGGCGCCAGCGCGGCGAGCTCGGTCCAGACGTCGGCGGGTCCGGTGATGTCGAGGTCGGCACCGAGCAGAGCGGCGAGCTCGACGCCGAGCATCCAGTCCGGACGGGCGGTCCCCGGCGGGGTGACCTTCCGGGCGAGGTGGCTGATCCGACCCTCGAGGTTGGTGAACGAACCCTCGAACTCGCCGGGCCCTGCAGCGGCGAGGACCACCGACGCGGAGGCGGCGGAGGCGTTCACGAACAGGTCGACCGCCAGGACCTCCGGCACCTTGGCGAGCGCCTCGGCGGCGAGGGTGGTGTCGGGGACGTCGGAGAGCGGGTCGGCGCCGAGCAGCACGAGGAGGTCGAGACGACCCTCGGCGGCGGCGCGCAGGATGCCGAGCGTGTCGAGGCCGGTGGATCCGGGGACCGTGCCCCATGCCTCGGCGAACGCGGCGCCCGCGGCGTCGAGCGTCTGGCGGCCGGGGAGGAGGCCGGGAGCGAGACCCATGTCGAGGGCGCCGTGCACGTTGCCCCGCCGGAGCCCGGACAGGAAGCGGACACCGGGGACGGCGGCGAGCGCATGGGCGGCGTCGACGATCGGGCCGGGCCGCTCGGCCAGGGACGGGCGGCCGAGCAGGACGGTCACCTGCTTGCCCTGCATCGCCGCAGCCGCGGCGCGGACCGCCTCGGCGGGAACCCCGGCGACGTCGGTGCCGGCGATCTCGCCGCCGGCGAGGGCCCGGGCGAGCTCGGCGACCTCGCCCGGCCGCGGGTGCAGGTGATGGCGGGCCTGCCGGGCGAGACCGGTGGGCCGCGGCGTGCACTCGACGAGGGTGACGCCGTCCTCCACCGCGGCGTGGCGCAGCCGGAGGTACAGGGAGCCGAGCTCCTCCTTCGGGTCCGGCCCGAGGAGGACGACGACGCCGCCCGGCGTGCAGGCGTCGGCGATGGTGGCGCGCGGCAGGCCGAGCACGGTGGCCGCCGGCAGGCCGTCGTCGAGCTGGGCGTCGACGTTGTCGGTGCCGAGCACGCCCTTCAGCAGACGGGCCCAGACGTACTGCGCCTCGTTGGAGAGGCGGGAGCCGCCGATCACGCCGATGCGGGCGGGGTCGGTGCCGGCGAGGAGCTCGGCGGCACGACGCATGGCCGCGCCCCACGAGGCCTGGCCGAGCCCGCCGTCGGCGCCGCGCACGAGCGGCGAGCCGAGGCGGTCGGGGCTGTTGAACGCCTCGAACGCGAAGCGCTCCTTGTCGGTGAGCCAACCCCAGTTGACCGCGTCGCTGTCGACACCGAGGTAGCGCAGCACGACGTTGCGCGAGGACTGGACGGCGATGCGGGCACCGACCGAGTCGACCGTGGCCGTGGACTCGACCTCCTCGAGGTCCCACGGGCGGGCCTTGAAGCGGTAGGGCTTCGCGGTGAGGGCACCCACCGGGCAGATCTGCACGGTGTTGCCGGAGAAGTACGAGTTGAACGGGTCGTCCGGGAAGGTGTTGACCTGGGTGTGGTTGCCGCGGCCCTGGAAGTGGATCAGCGGGTCGCCGGCCACCTCCTTCGCGAAGCGGGTGCAGCGATCGCAGAGGATGCAGCGCTCACGGTCCAGCAGGACGTTCTCGCTGATCGGGATCGGCTTCTCGAAGTGCCGCTTCTCCTCGACGAAGCGGCTCTCGCCGGGGCCGTAGGCGAACGTCTGGTCCTGCAGCGGGCACTCGCCGCCCTTGTCGCAGACGGGGCAGTCGAGCGGGTGGTTGATGAGCAGGAACTCGAGGACGCCCTCCTGGGCCTTCTTCGTCCGCTCCGACTCGGTCTCGACCTTCATGCCCGGGGTGCAGGGCAGCATGCACGACGGCTGCAGCGCCGGGCCGCGGCCGGTGTCGACCTCGACGAGGCACATGCGGCACATGCCGACCGGCTTCATCCGCGGGTGGTAGCAGAAGCGCGGGATGTAGGCGCCGGTGCGCTCGCAGGCGTCGATCAGCAGCTCGCCCGGCTCGGCGAGGATCTCCTGGCCGTTGACCGTGACGGGGATCCCGGGCGGGGCGTCGGTGGGCTCGGTGGTGGTCACGCGCCGCCTCCGGCCGCCATCACCGGGATGCTGTCCCGCTTGGTGATCTTGGCCTCGAACTCGGGCCGGAACCGGCGGATGGCGGACGCGATCGGCGCCACCGACGACGGGCCCAGCGGGCAGATGGTGGTCTGCTTGGGCGGGAACGGGATGGCCGGCAGGCCCTCCGCCTCCCACGCCGCCACGGGGTCGGGCCCCGGGGAGATGTTGTCGGCGACGTCGAGCAGCTTGTCGATGTCGCTCGGACGGCCCTCGCCGTCGAGGATCCGCTGGAGGATGCGCTCCTCCCACGTGGTGCCCTCGCGGCAGGGCGTGCACTTGCCGCAGGACTCCCGCGCGTAGAAGCGCACGACCCGCAGGCACGCCCGGACGGCGTCGGTGGTCTCGTCCATCACGACGATGGCGCCGGAGCCGAGCATGGAACCGGCGGCGCCCACGACCCGGCCCTCGAGGGGCAGGTCGAGCTGGTCCTCGAAGAACCACGGGGCGGAGCCGCCACCGGGGATGAAGGTCTTGAGGGCGTTGCCGTCGCGGATGCCCTGGCAGTAGTTGTCGCCGTAGAAGAGGTCGCGGAAGGTGACGACCCCCTGGGGCACCTCGTAGACGCCGGGACGGTTCACGTGCCCCGAGATGGCGAGCATGCGCGTGCCGGGCGAGGACTCGCTGCCGTACTGCTTGTAGGCCTCGGCGCCGTTGACGAGGATCCACGGCACGTTCGCGAGGGTCTCGACGTTGTTGACGATGGTGGGCTTGCCGTACAGGCCGATGGCGGCCGGGAAGTACGGCGGCTTGAGCCGCGGCATCCCGCGATTGCCCTCGAGCGACTCGATGAGGGCGGTCTCCTCGCCGACGATGTACGCACCGGCACCCCAGTGCAGCACCACGTCGACGGAGAGCTCGCTGCCGAGGATGTTGCGGCCGACGTAACCGGCGGCGTACGCCTCGTTGAGGGCCGTGGCGATCCGCTCCTGCGCCAGGGCCATCTCGCCGCGGACGTAGAGGAAGCACTGCGACAGGCCGAGCGCGTAGCAGGCGATGACGCAGCCCTCGATGAGCTGGTGCGGGTCGCGCTCCATGAGGAGGCGGTCCTTGTAGGTGCCCGGCTCGGACTCGTCGCCGTTCACCACCAGGTAGCGCGGCCACACACCGGGAGGGCAGAAGCCCCACTTGGTGCCGGCGGGGAAGCCGGCGCCGCCGCGGCCGAGGAGGGTGGCGTCACGGACCTCGGCGTGGACCTGGTCCGGGGTGCGGGCGAGGGCGGCCTTGAGACCCTCGTAGCCGCCGGTGGCCAGGTACCGCTCGAGGGTGTAGCTGTCCTCGTACGGGAACCGGCTCGTGACGATCTTCGGGCCCTCGTTCAGCACGTAACCGGGGGCGTGGGCGATGTACCCCTGCGCGTCAGCCATTGGCCGCGTCTCCCTGCTGGTTGCGGGCGAGCCACACCGGCTCGGTGGCCTCTTCGGGCGGGATGATGCCACCCAGCCGGTCGGCGGGGATCGATTGCCGGGTCCGGGCGAGCGTGCCGTGGGGCGGCAGCGGG
This sequence comes from Acidimicrobiales bacterium, assembly GCA_040382135.1. Taxonomy (GTDB): domain Bacteria; phylum Actinomycetota; class Acidimicrobiia; order Acidimicrobiales; family JBEIGA01; genus JBEIGA01. The sequence goes on along the minus strand of JBEIGA010000068.1, from coordinate 725 downwards.
CCGGGATCGGCGCTGTTGCCGTGCGAGGCGAGCGGGTCCTTGCCGGAGCGGATCGCGGCGACGACCTCGTCGAAGGCCTCGGGCGTGGTCCGGTTGAAGTAGCGGTAGTTGATCTGGAAGCAGGGCGCCTCGGTGCAGGCGGCGATGCACTCCACGTCCTCGAGGGTGAAGAGGCCGTCGGTGGTGGTGCCGCCGGCCTTGACGCCGAGGGTCTGCTCGGCGTGGTGGAGGAGCTCCTCGGCCCCGAGCAGCTGGCACGCGATGTTCGTGCAGAGGTTCACCACGTAGCGACCCACGGGGTGGAACTTGAACATCTCGTAGAAGCTGCCGGTGCCGATGACCTCGGCCGGGGTGACCTCGCAGAGCTCGGCGATGTGCTCCATCGCCTCGTTGGTCACCCAGCCGTCCTGCTCCTGCGCGAGGTGCAGCAGGGGGATGAGGGCCGACTTCTTCAGCGGGTAGCGGGCGACGATCTCCTCGGCGATCCGCAGGTTCTCGGCCGTGAACCTCATCGGTCGACCTCGCCCATGATCGGGTCGACCGTCGAGATGAGCGCCACCGCGTCGGCGATCACGCCGCCTTCCAGGAGGTGGGGCAGGGTCTGCAGGTTCACGAAGCTCGGTCCCCGGATGTGCATGCGGTAGGGCTTGGCCCCGCCGTCGGACACGATGTAGCAGCCGAGCTCGCCACGGGGCGACTCGACGGCCGCGTAGGCCTCGCCCTCG
>JBEIGA010000067.1:0-15680 GCA_040382135.1 Acidimicrobiales bacterium | reverse complement strand
GCCGCGGGCCGACCGGGCCGCCGCCGCTCCGGCACCGAGCAGGGCGTCCTCCCGCTCGATCATCCGGGCGCCGGTCACGCCGCGCGCGGTCAGCCGTTCGCGGATCTCCCGGTAGCGCGGCTCACGCTCCTTCAGGGCGATGACCGTCACCGCGGCGATGGTGAGCGACGAGTACGCGCCGACGATGAGGCCGACGAACAGGGCCCAGCCGAACTCCCGCAGGGTGGAGGCGCCGAGGATGTACGAGCCGACGATCAGGATCGAGAGCACCGGCAGGAGCGAGGTGAGCGAGGCGTTGATCGACCGCATGAACACGCGGTTCATGGCGAGGCTCATCATCTCGGTGTACGTGTACTTGCCCGTGGCGCCGAGCCGGCCCTCGATCGTCTTGGCCTTGTCGTAGACAACGACCGTGTCGTAGAGCGAGTAGCCCATGATCGTGAGGAAGGCGACGACCGTGCCGGGGCTCACCTCGATCTGGAACACCGCGTACACGCCGACGCTCAGCACGATGTCGTGGACGACGGCGGCGAGGGCACCGATCGCCATACGCCACTCCAGGCGGACCGCGATGTAGATCGTGAGGATGATGAAGAACCAGACGAGGGCGTTGCGCGCCTTCTCGGTGACCTCGTCGCCCCAGGTGGGACCGACCTGCTCCAGGCTCTCGACCGGGCCGAGCTCCTCGGTGAGCAGCGTCCCGAGCTGGGCCGCCTCCTGCGGATCCTCGATACCGGTCTGGATGCGCAGGCGCCCACCCTCGACCGTCTGGATCCGGGCCTCCTCGTAGCCGGCGTCCTCCAGCACGGTCCGGGCGTCGGCGACCGAGGCGTCGGAGGTGACCTCGTAGACGGTGCCCCCCTCGAAGTCGATGCCGAGGTTCAGGCCGCGGAAGACCAGCGAACCGATGCTGACCACGACCAGCACGGCGGACAGGACGAGCAGGCGCGGCCACCACTTCGGGAAGTCGATCCGGTTGTCGCCGGTGTAGAGGTCCTTGAAGAGGCCCATCACGCACCCGTCCCCGTGTCGGCGGGAAGCCCGTACCAGCTCGGATGGTCCCGGAAGGACCGGCGCCGGGCGAGGAGCCGGACCGCCGGGCCCATGAAGAAGTAGCTGCCGATCAGGTCCATGACCGTGGCGATGCCGAGGTAGAACGCGAAGCCCCGTACGGCGCCGGTGGTCAGGAAGTAGAGGACCAGCGCGCCGATCAGGGAGGCGAGGTCGGCCTTCACGATCGTGGAGAACGCGCTCGGGAAGGCCCGATCCACCGACGAGCGGGCGTTGCGGCCGTCGCGGATGTCCTCCTTCAGGTGTTCGTAGTAGACGACGTTCGAGTCGACGGCGACGCCCAGCGACACGATGAGACCGGTCACACCGGCCAGGGTGAGCGCCAGGCCGTTGCTCTCGCCGAACCAGGCGATGATCGTCCAGAGCATGGACATGGAGACGGCCAGGCTGAGGATGGCCACCAGACCGAGCAGCCGGTAGTAGAGGAGCAGGTAGAGGGCGACCAGCACGAAGCCCACGATGCCTGCGGCGACACCGGCGTCGAGGGCGTCCTCGCCGATCGAGGCGGAGACGATCTCGGTGTTCTGGGCCTCGAGGGGCACCGGCAGCGCGCCGTACCGGATGGCGAGCGCCAGGTCCTTCGCCTCGGACTCGCTGAAGTTCCCGGTGATGCTCACCGCACCGTCGAACCCGCCCGCCTGCTGCGGCTCCGGCGCGATCAGGACCTCGCCGTCGAGGGTGATCGCGAGCCTGCCTCCGACGCACTGCGGCGAGCTCCCGCCGAAGCACGCCGCGGTCAGGCTGTTGAACGCGTCGTTGCCCTCGGACTTGAGGTCGAGCTCGATGAACCAGCTCAGGTCGAGGCGGGCCTGGGCGTCGGCCACGGCGTCGCCGGTGAGCCCGGCCGGGCCCAACAGGAAGCGGACCGGGACGCCGCCCTCGTCACCGATGAGGTACACGAACTCGTCGGCGCGGTCCTCGGCGGCGGGCGTCAGGCCGGAGTCGTCGACCGTGATGTCCACGATCCCGGCGAGCGCCTCGAGGCAGCCGGCCTCGGCCGGCGCCACGGGGGCGGTCCCGTCGTCGGTGGCGGTGTCGTCCGTGACGGTGTCGTCGGTCGTGGGCGTCGTCGTGGTGGCGTCGCCGGGCGCCACCGTCGTGGTGGTCTGGCGGCGCAGGCTGCGCACCGTGGTGGTGGTCTCGGAGCCCTCGGCCACCGTGGTGGTGGAGGCGTCGTCGGCGACGGGGGTGGTCGTCGTGGACGCCGTGGTGGTGCTCGTGGCCGGGTCTTCGAGGGGCAGCACGGCGCAGACGGGCCGGAACCGCATCTCGGCGGTCTGGCCCACCAGGGCGAGCGCCCGCTCGCTGTCGTCGACGCCCGGCAGCGAGACCAGCACGCCGTTGCTGGTGCGGCTGATCTCGGGCTCGGCGACTCCGAGGCCGTCGACGCGGTTGCGGATCACCTCGACGGCCTGGTCGAGGAGCTCCTCGTCGGCCTCCTCGGTCGCGACGAGCCGCACCGACACACCGCCCTGGAGGTCGAGCCCCAACAGCGGCGAGTTACCGGCGATGAACGTGTAGAGCAGGCCGGCGACGGCCAGGACCGTGACGCCGACGAGCTGGATGACCTGGCGTCGGATCACCGGGTGGCTTATTCCTCGATCGGGGACTGGTTTGCCGTCGTCTCGGGCTCGGTCGCCTTGCCACCCGTGGCACTACCGCCCATCACACCCTCGATGCTGCTCCGGCGGATCTTGAGCTCGAGCTCCTGCGCGACCTCGAGCCAGATGACGTCGCCGTCGACCTCGCTCACGATCCCGTAGATCCCGGCGCTGGTGACGACCTCGTCACCGGCCTTCACGGAGGCGATGAGCGCCTGGTGCTCCTTCATCTTCTTCTGCTGCGGTCGGATCATGAGGAAGTACATGATCAGCAGCATCGGGATGAAGATCAGGATGCCCATGTGGCGCCTCCTCGGTGCGGGAACCGCTCGATCCTAGCGATGCCCGGTCAGCGGGCCACGCCACCCCACACCGCGAGCGTTTCGGCCCGGAAGGTCGGAAAGGTCCCGGCGACGATGCTCTCCCGGAGCCTGTCCACGAAATCGAGCAGCCAGGCGAGGTTGTGCAGGGTGAGCAGCCGTGGTGCCGTCGGCTCACCCACCTGCAGCAGGTGCCGCAGGTAGCCACGGGACCACCGGGCCACCGGACTCCCCGGGAAGGTCGGGTCGATCGGCGAGTCGTCCTCGGCGAACTCGGCGCGCTTGATGTTGAGGCGACCTGCGCTCGTGAGCAGCGTGCCGTGGCGGGCGAGGCGGGTCGGGAGCACGCAGTCGAACATGTCGACGCCCTGCGCGACCGCCTCGACGATGCCGACCGGATCGCCGAGCCCCATGAAGTACCGCGGTTGGTCGGCCGGGAGCATCGCGGTCACCACGGCGAGCGCCGGGATCATCTCCTCGCGCCGCTCCCCCACCGAGAGCCCGCCCACGGCGTAGCCGTCGAAGCCCGCGCCCATGATCTGCTCGGCCGACCGGACCCGGAGGTCGTGCTCGATGCCGCCCTGCACGATCCCGAACTGGCACAGCGTCTCGGAGGCGGGATCGTCGAGGAACGCGCGCCGGCCCCGTGCCGCCCAGAGCGCGGTCCGCTCGACCGCCTGCTCGAGCACCTTCCGGGCCGACGGCAGCGGGGCGCACACGTCGAGCACCATCTGGATGTCCGGTGCGAGCTTGCACTGCACCGCGACCGCACCTTCGGGGGACAGGTGGTGGGTGCTGCCGTCGTAGACCGAGCGGAAGGTGGCGCCCTCGTCGTCGACCTTCGGCTCGAGCGAGAAGATCTGGTAGCCGCCCGAGTCGGTGAGGATGTGACCGTCCCAGTCGGTGAACCCGTGCAGCCCCCCGAGCTTGGCGACGGTGTCGGCTCCGGGCTTGAGCATCAGGTGGTAGGTGTTGCCGAGCACGACCTGCGCGCCCAGCCGCTCGAGGTCCTCCGACGCGAGGTGCCGGACCGCCCCCCGGGTGCCCACCGGCATGAAGCACGGCGTCCGGAACGCGCCACGGTGGGTGTGCACCACCCCGGCCCGGGCATCCCCGTCGGACGCCTCCTCCACGTACACGGCCTTCATGCCGTCGCCTCCCGCCGCCGCAGCAGCATCGCGTCGCCGAAGCTGAGGAACCGGTAGCCCTCGGCGAGGGCGGCCTCGTAGAGCGTGCGCCAGCGGGGGCCGACGAAGGCGTCGATCAGGACCAGCAGCGTGGACTTCGGCAGGTGGAAGTTCGTGAGCAGCAGGTCGACCACCTGCCAGTCGAACGGCCGCCGGATGAACAGATCGGTGCTGCCCTCCAGCTCACCCCGGGCAGCCGCCGACTCCAGCGCACGGACCGCCGTGGTGCCGATCGCCACGACGCGCTCGGCCGCCTGCACCGCCTCCCAGGTGGCCGCGGGCACCCGGTAGCGCTCGTGGTGCATCACGTGGTCGTCGAGGTGCTCCGCGGTGACCGGGCGGAAGGTGTCGAGGCCGACCACCAACTCGAGGCGCACCACGGGGATGCCCTTCGCCGCGAGCTCGGCCAGCACCCGTTCGGTGAGGTGCAGGCCGGCGGTCGGCGCGGCGGCCGACGCGGGCCGGTCGGCGAACACGGTCTGGTACCGATCGGGGTCATCGAGCCGTTCGGTGATGTAGGGCGGCAGCGGCACCTCGCCGTACCGGGCCAGCACGTCGAGCCAGTCGCCGTCGGCCACGACCCGGACCGCCCGCCGGCCGCCGTCGAGCACCTCGCCGACGACGATGGTGAGGTCGTCGCCGGCCACGAGCTCCGTCCCCGGGGCGACCCTGCGGCTGGGCTTGACGAGCGCCGTCCACCAACCGTCGTCGCGCGGGTCGAGCAGCAGCACCTCCACGGCGCCGCCGGTGGGCTTGTGCAGGTGGAGCCGGGCGGGCAGCACCCGGGTGTCGTTCACGACGACCACGTCGCCCGGCGCCAGCAGCGACGGCAGGTCCCGCACGGTCCGATGGTCGACGGCGTCGCCGAGGTCGACGAGGAGGCGGGACGCGTCGCGCACCTCGAGGGGGCGCTGGGCGATCCGCTCGGGCGGCAGCTCGTAGTCGACGTCGTCGATCCGGGAGGGGGGTTCGGCCATGCGGCCTGCATTCTGGCCGGTGGATCCGGCGATCCATCGCGGGGTTCCGCCGGCCGGAAGCGTCGGGGGGTGCGCTCAGTCGAAGAGGCCGGGCGGGAGGTCCTGGTCGGGGACCGCCGCAGTGGGCGACAGGCCCAGGTGGGCGAAGGCCGCCGCGGTGGCGACCCGGCCCTGCGGGGTGCGCAGCAGGAGGCCCTGCTGGATGAGGAACGGCTCGTAGACGTCCTCGACGGTCTCGGTCGGCTCGCTCACCGAGATGGCCAGCGTCTTCAACCCGACCGGCCCGCCCTTCCAGGTGCCGCACAGCGCCTGCAGCACCGCCCGGGTGGCCTTGTCGAGGCCGATGCTGTCGACCCCGAAGAAGGCGAGGCCGTCGGCGGCGACCGCGGCGTCGATGAGGCCGTCGCGCTCCACCTCGGCGTAGTCGCGGACCTGGCGCAGCAGCCGGTTGGCGATGCGGGGCGTGCCCCGGGAGCGGCGGGCGATCTCCGCCGCACCGCCCTCGTCGATGGGGACGCCGAGGACGCCCGCGGCGCGCAGCACGATGGACTGGAGGTCGTCCGGCTCGTAGTAGTCGAGCCGGGCCACGAGGCCGAAGCGGTCGCGGAGCGGGCCGGTGATGAGACCGGTGCGCGTGGTGGCGCCCACGAGGGTGAAGCGGGCGGTGTCGATCCGGAGCGACCGGGCGGCCGGACCCTTGCCCAGGACGATGTCGAGCTGGAAGTCCTCCATCGCCGGGTAGAGGACCTCCTCGACCGCCCGCGGCAGCCGGTGGATCTCGTCGATGAAGAGGGCGTCGCCGTCCTCGAGCTTGGAGAGGATGGCGGCGAGGTCCCCCGCGCGCTCGAGCGCCGGACCCGACGTGATGTGCAGGGTCGAGCCCATCTCGGTGGCGACGATGTGGGCGAGCGTGGTCTTGCCCAGGCCGGGCGGCCCGGCGAAGAGCAGGTGGTCGGCCGCCTGGCCGCGCCGGCGAGCCGCGCCCAGGACCACGGTGAGGTGCGCCTTCAGCTCGGACTGGCCGACGAACTCGTCGAGCGAGCGGGGCCGGAGCCCGACCTCGATGGTGAGCTCCTCGTCGTCGGCCGGGCCCGGCTGCAGGAACTCCTCCCTCATCGGGCCACCGCCAGCCGCTTCAGGGCCTCCTTGACCAAGGTGGCGGCATCGCCGTCGGCGGGCAGATCGGCCACGACCGAGGCGATCTCGTCGGGGCCGTAGCCAAGCCCGGCGAGCGCCTCGCGGACGTCGGCCCGGACCGACGGAGGGGCGGCGGGACCCGCCGCCGATCCGGTGGCCCGGAGGTCGAGGTCCGGGACCTGCATGCGGGCCTTCAGCTCCACGAGCAGGCGGGCGGCGGTCTTCTTGCCGACACCCGGCACGAGGCACAGGGCTGCGAGGTCGTCGTCGGCCAGCACCCGCTGCAGCTCGCCCGGCGGGTGGACCCCGAGGATCGCCATGGCGAGCGCCGGCCCGACCCCGTGGGCGCCGAGCAGGATCTCGAAGCAGCGGCGCTCGTCGCGGTGGAGGAAGCCGTAGAGCGCCTGGTGGTCCTCGCGCATGTGGTGGTGGACGTGGAGGAAGACCTCGACCCCCTCGTCGCCGAGGGCCACCGCCGTGCCGGGGTGCACGTGGACCCGGTACCCGACCCCGGCGACCTCGACGAGGGCCATGCCGTCGATGCCGCGGTCGAGCAGGACCCCGCGCAGCGAGCCGATCATCGGGCGACCTCCGCAGCGGGACGGGCCGCCCGACGGCCCGGCGTCCGTGCCAGGTGGCACAGGGCGATGGCCACGGCGTCGGCTGCGTCGGCCGGGCGGAGGGGGCGTTCGAGCCCCAGCAGCGTCTGCACCATCTGTCCGACCTCCTGCTTGCCGGCGCCGCCCCACCCGGCGACGGCCTCCTTGACCTCGTTCGGGGAGTACTCCACCACGACACAGCCGGCGGTGACGGCCTCGGCCATCACGATGCCGCTCGCCTGCCCGACGGCCATGGCCGTACGGACGTTCACCGAGAACAGCACCCGCTCGATGGCGACGACGTCGGGGCGCAGCTCGGCGATCAGCGCCCGCATCTCCCGCTGGAGCTCGGCGAGGCGCTGCGGCACCGGATCCTGCGGCGAGGTCGAGATGACCCCCGCGGCGACCGCCCGCTCCGCGCGCCCTCGACGCTCGACCGCGCCGTACCCGCAGCGGGACAGGCCGGGATCGACACCGAGCACGAACATCCGTACGAGGCTAGCGCAGCCACGCCGATGCGTCGCGGAGCTTCAGTTCCGACCCCGTCGCTCCGATAGCAGGTGCGATGGCCACTCCGCAGATCGCCCCCGCGCACCGCGCCCCCGCCCCCGCCCCCGCGCCTGCCGTGGGACCCGAGCCCCTGGCGACGGAGGCCGCCGTGGAGGTGCGCGGCGTCACCCGGCACTTCGGCGGGGTCCGGGCGCTCCACGACCTCGACATCACGGCGCCCCGCGGCCGGATCACCGTCCTGCTCGGCCCGAACGGCGCCGGCAAGACCACGGCGATCCGGATCGTGACCGGCGCCCTGCCGCCCGACCAGGGCAGCGTGCGCACGCTCGGCCTCGACCCGGCGGAGGACGGCGACGCGGTCCGGGCGCGCTGTGGCGTGGTGTCCGCCAAGCCCGCCCTCTACGACCGGCTCTCGGGGATGGACAACCTGCGCTACAGCGGCCAGCTCTACGGCGTCCGCGGCGACCTCGATGCGAAGATCCGCGCCGCCGCCGATCGCTTCGGCATCCTGCACGCTCTGGAGCAACAGGTCGGCGGCTACTCGACGGGCATGAAGACCCGGCTCGCCCTCGCCCGGTCGGTGCTCCACGAGCCCACCCTCCTGCTCTACGACGAGCCGACCTCGGGCCTCGACCCGGAATCCTCGCAAGCGGTGCTGCGCCTGATCCGCGAGATGACCCACGACGGCCACACCGTGGTGCTCTGCACCCACCACCTCGTCGAGGCGGAGGGGCTCGCCGACCACGTCGTGGTGCTCGACGGCGGCACCTCGCTCACCTCGGGCGCGCCGGACGAGCTGGCCCGCCGCCTCTGGCCCCACGCCATGGTCCGCATCGGTGTCGAGGACCCCGCCCACCTCGCCGTCCTCGCACGGCTCGAGGGTGTCCTGGACGTGCGCCCCGGCGAGTCCGACGGCGTCGTCACCGACCTCGACGACCTGCGCCGGGTGCCCGACGTCGTCGCCGCCCTCCACGCAGCGGGCGCCCGCATCACCCGCGTCGACCCCTGGGTGCCGACGCTCGAGGACCTGTACGTCCGGGTGCGCGCCGACGCCGGCGCCCCGGTGCTCGACCCGGAGGACGCCCGATGAACTGGACGACCGTGCGCACCGTCGCCAGGACGGACCTGAAGCAGCTGATCCAGGCCAAGGACTTCTGGGTCCCCATGGCCGTGCTCGGCTCGCTGTTCTTCGTGGTCGTGCCGACGATCCTCCTGCTCACCATCACCTCGCTCGGCGACGTCGAGGTGGTCGGCAAGATCTCCCAGACCCTCGACCTGCTCCCCCAGTCGGCGCAGGACGCCATCAAGGGCGACACCGACGCCGGGCGCGCCTCGTACGCCCTCGCCGTCTACCTGTTCGCCCCCGTCGCCATCGTGGTGCCGTTGACGATCTCCACGGCCGTGGGCGCCGCCACCCTCGTCGGCGAGCGCGAGCGGGGCACCGGTGAGTTCCTCGCCCACTCCCCCGCCGGGACCCGCGAGATCTACCTGGGCAAGCTGATCGCGAGCCTCGTGCCCGGGTACGCCACGACCCTGATCGGCTTCGGCACCTACTCCCTCATCGTCAACACGATCGTGGGGCCCGAGGTCGGTGGCTGGTTCTTCCCCACCGCCCAGTGGTGGGTGCTCATGCTGTGGGTCGTGCCGCCCTTCCTCGCGCTGACCCTGTCGCTCGTGCTGCGCCTGTCGGCCCGGGTCCGCAGCACTGCGGCCGCCCAGCAGGCCTCGGGGCTGGTCACGCTCCCGCTGATCATGATCGCCTACTCGCAGTCCACCGGGGCCCTGTTCGGCGCCGGCAACCTCGGGCTCGCCATCGGCGCCATCGCCTGGTGCATCGCCGGGGTGGGGCTCACCCGCGGCATGCGGGCGGTGAGCCGGGCACGCCTGCTCGGCGTCGCCGACGGTATCTAGCGCGCCGCGTCGACCGAGCGCGCCGCCGCCCGGTCGACGATGGCCCGCGCGAGGCGCGGGAAGAGGTACGCGTGGAACGGCACCATCGCGTACCAGTAGGCACGACCCACCAGCCCCTGGGGCACGAAGCGGGCCCGCTGCCGGAGGCGGACCCGGTCGCCTGCCGGCTCGACCGTCCACTCGAGCCAGGCGTAGCCGGGGAGCCGCATCTCGGCCCGCAACCGGAGCAGCCGGTCGGCCTCGATCTCCTCGACCCGCCAGAAGTCGAGCGCCTCACCCTCCCGCAACTGGTCCGGGTGCCGGCGGCCACGACGGGTGCCGACGCCGCCGACGAGCTTGTCGAGGAAGCCACGCAGCCCCCACATCCAGTCGCCCGCGTACCAGCCGCGGTCGCCGCCAATACCCGACGCCACCGCGAACACGTCGGCGGCCGTCACGCCCGGCGCGGCGAGCACCTCGCGGCGGTCCTCGAGCACGGTGCCGCCCGCCCAGGACGGGTCGGTGGGCAGGGGCGACGCCGAGGCCTCGCCCTTCCCCGCTCCGGACCAGCGCGTCGGGATGTCGAGGTCCTGCACGCGGGAGATGGCCAGGGTGACCGCGTCGCGGAAGCCGAGGGCCTCGTGGGGGAAGACGACCCGGATGTCGCGGTCCTCGACCACCACGTCGTTGATCAGGCTGTCGACGAGCGCACGGGCCAGCCCGATCGGGAGCGGGGTGACGAACTGGATCCAGAGGGCGCTGAGCCGCGGCGTCAGGACCGGGACCGGGAGGATGAGCCGACGGGCCAGCCCCGCACCGGCGGCGTACTCGTCCATCATCTCCCGGTAGGTCATGACGTCCGGGCCGCCGACCTCGAACACCCGGCCCATGGCCTCCGGACGACCCTGCACCCCGGCGAGGTGGTGCAGCACGTCACGGACCGCCACCGGCTGGCACCGGGTGCGGGTGACCCACTTCGGCACCACCATGACCGGCAGCACCTCGACGAGCGCACGCAGCATCTCGAAGCTGGCGCTGCCGGAGCCGATGATGATGGCGGCGCGGAGCTCGGTGACCGGGACCGGACCGGCCCGCAGCACGTCGCCCACCTCGTGCCGGCTGGTGAGGTGCGGGCTCAGCTCGGGGTCGTCGTCGCTGCCGAGCCCGCCGAGGTAGACGATCTGGCCGACGCCCGACGCCGCGCAGCCGGACCGGAAGGCGGCGGCGAGACGACGGTCCTGGTCGACGAAGCCCTCCTCGCTGCTCATGGAGTGCACGAGGTAGTAGGCGGTCTCGACGCCGCGGGCCGCCTCGGCCACGGCCGCCTCGTCACCGACGTCGCCCTCCACGACCCGGACCGCCGGCAGGATCGACGGGTCGAGCTTGCCCGGGCTGCGGGCGAGGACGACGACGTCGTGACCCTGCTCGAGCAGCAGCGGCACGAGCCGACCCCCGATGTAGCCGGTCGCCCCGGTCACGAGCACACTGGCCATGAGACCAGGTTCGCACGATCACGGCCGTTCGCCACCGCCGAGCGGGGCGCGCCCTGGGTACCCTCCGTCGGGTGCGTGCCCGTCGGATCGTCCTGCTCGCCGGCGCCGCCGGTCTGCTCGCCGGCGCGGCGGGCGCCCTCCGCCGAAGGGGCACCGCGCTCCCCGTCACCACCCGTCGGCTGCACCGCAACACCGCGGTCGCCGGACTGACCGCTCGCTCGGGCGGCCGTTGGGCCCGCCATCGCGCCCAGCGGGTCTTCGCCTCGGCCGCCCGGAAGGAGGAGCTCGACACTGCGTTCCAGCTCCGCACGGCCGAGGACGTCGCGGCCACGCTCGGCAACCTCAAGGGCGCGCTGATGAAGCTCGGCCAGATGGCGAGCTACCTCGACGTCGGCCTCCCCGAGCCGGTCCGGGCCACCCTGGCCCAGCTCCAGCAGGACGCCCCGCCCATGTCGCCCGAGCTCGCGGCCACGGCGATCGAACGTGAGCTCGGTGCCCCGCCGGACCGGCTCTTCGCCGAGTGGGACCCCGTGCCGATCGCCGCGGCGTCCATCGGGCAGGTGCACCGTGCCATCACCCGCGACGGCCGCGCCGTGGCGGTGAAGGTCCAGTACCCCGGGGTCGCCGACGCCATCCGCTCCGACCTCGGCAACGCCGACCTGATCTTCCGGTCCCTCGCCCTGGCCTTCCCGAGCCTCGACACCGGACCCATCGTCGAGGAGCTCCACGCCCGGGTGCTCGAGGAGCTCGACTACACGCTGGAGGCGCAGAACCAGCGTCGGTTCGCCGACCACTTCCGCGACCACCCCTTCGTCCACGTGCCCGAGGTCGTCGACGAGCTGTGCTCCCCGCGGGTGCTCACCACCGAGCTGGCCACCGGCGCCCGCTTCGAGGAGGTGGTGGGCTGGCCCGAGGAGGAGCGCAACCTGACGGCCGAGACGCTCTACCGCTTCTCGTTCGGCTCGATCTACCGGGCGCACAGCTTCAACGGCGACCCCCACCCCGGCAACTACCTGTTCCACCCGGGCGGCCGGGTCACCTTCCTCGACTTCGGCCTCGTGAAGCGCTTCACCGACGAGGAGACCGAGCTCTTCCAGCGCCTCATCCAGGCGATGGTCGTCAACCGCGACATCCCCGCCTTCCGCAGGGTCGTCGAGACGGCCGGGATCCTCGCTCCCGATGCACCCGTCGGCGACGACCGGGTCGGCACCTACTTCTCGTACTTCTACGAGTTCGTGCTGAGCGACGGACCGTTCACCATCACCGAGGAGTACGCCGCGGCCGGCGTGAAGCGGATCTTCGAGGCCAACGGCCCCTTCGCCGACCTGGTACCCCACCTGAACGTGCCGCCGTCGTTCGTGATCCTGCAGCGGATCAACCTCGGGCTCACGTCGCTGTTCGGCCGGCTCGGCGCGACGGGCGACTGGCGGCGCGTCGCCGACGAGCTGTGGCCGTTCGTCTCGGCCGGACCGTCCACCCCGATGGGCCGCGAGATCGAGCGCTGGGGCCGGACCACCGGTCGACGCCCTCGCTACGAGGGCCTGTGACCGTCAGCCGGCGGCGCGGACGGCCTCCACGAGCTGTTCGGTGGGCTTGTACGTGGCGCCCGTGACCGCCCGGTGGGCGTACCGGATGACGCCGTCGCCGTCGATCACGAACACCGACCGCCGGTAGAAGCCGAGCGGCCCGAGCACGCCGAAGGCCGCCCCGACCGCCTTGTCACGGTCCGACAGCAGCGGGAAGGCGAACCCGCCCTGGCCCACTGCGAAGCGGTCGTGGCTCTCGATCGACTGGGGGCTCAGCGCCAGCACCTGGGCGCCGAGCTCGGCGAAGTCGGCGATCCCCTCGGAGTAGGCGTTCAGCTGCCGGGTGCACACCGGCGAATCGTCACCCGGGTAGAAGACGAGCACGACGGGACTGCCGCGGAACGACGACAGGGTCACCTCGTGGTGCCCCTCCGGGGTGCCGTCCGTCGCCGGGAGGGTGAAGTCGGGCGCCGGTTCGCCCACGCCGAGCTTGGCCATGCGGTCAGTCCAGCGACTCGAGGATGGCGTCGGGGATGTCGAAGTTGGCGTAGACGTCGCCGACGTCGTCGTTGTCCTCGAGCAGGTCGATGAGGCGCAGGACGGCCTTGGCCGCCTCCGCGGTCTCGAGGGCCACCGTGTTGGTGGCGACCATGGTGACGTCGGCCTCGGTGCGGGCGAAGCCGGCCTCGTCGAGCGCGGCGACCAGCGCGTTGAACGACGAGGGCTCGCAGGTGACCCGCCAGGCGTCGCCGTCGTCGGCGATGTCGTCGGCCCCGTTGTCGAGTGCGACGAGCATCAGCTCCTCCTCGTCGACCGAGTTGGGCAGCACGATCACCCCGCGCCGCTCGAACTGCCAGGACACGGCGCCCGGCTCGGCGAGCGAGCCGCCGTTCTTCGAGAACAGGGACCGCACCTCGGAGCCGGTGCGGTTGCGGTTGTCGGTCAGGCACTCGACGAGGAGGGCGACCCCGTGGGGGGCGTACCCCTCGTAGGTGATCGGCTGGTAGTCGACGCCCTCGAGCTCGCCGGTGCCCCGCTTGATCGCCCGCTCGATGGTGTCGAGCGGGACCGAGTTCTCCCGTGCCTTCTGGAACATCGTGCGCAGGGTCGGGTTGGCATCGGGGTCGCCGCCGCCCTGGCGGGCCGCCACCTCGACCTGCTTGATGAGCTTCGCGAAGAGCTTGCCGCGCTTGATGTCCGCGGCGCCCTTCTTGTGCTTGATCGTCGCCCACTTGGAGTGACCCGACATGTCAGCCTCCTACGAGGTCGAGGAAGAGCTCGTGCACGCGACGGTCCGCGGTGAGCTCGGGGTGGAACGCCGAGGCGAGCACGGTGCCCTGACGGACGAGCACGGGGGCACCGTCGAGCTCGGCGAGGACCGCGACGTCGGGGCCGGTGCGCACGACGCCCGGCGCGCGGATGAACACGGCGTGGAACGGTCGGTCGAGCCCCACCACGTCGAGGTCCGTCTCGAACGACTCGAGCTGGCGTCCGTAGGCGTTGCGCCGGACACCGACGTCGATGACGCCGAAGCTCCACTGGTCGGGGCGGCCGTCGAGGACCTCGTCGGCGAGCAGGATCATCCCGGCGCAGGTACCGAACACCGGCATGCCGTCGGCCAGCCGTGCGGCGAGCGGCTCCCGCAGCCCGGTGCGGTCGAGGAGCATGGCCATGGTCGTGGACTCACCGCCCGGGATCACCAGGCCGTCGACCGCGGCGAGCTGGTCCGCGGTGCGGACCTCCCGGGCGTCAGCCCCGAGCCGGGCGAGCGCCTGCCGGTGCGCGGCGAACGCGCCCTGCAGGGCCAACACCCCGACGACGGGCTGTGCCGCCACCCGGAGGCCTCGATTCGGCGTCGCCCCGGTCGGGCATCAGCGGTTCACCAGCCCCGGTCGGCGAAGGTGGTCTCGAGCTTGCCGATCTCCAGACCGGGCATGGCCGAGCCGAGACCGCGGCTGACCTTCGCCAGGATGTCCGGGTCCATGAAGTTGGTGGCGGCCTCGACGATCGACTTGGCGCGGGCGGGCGGGTTGTCGGACTTGAAGATGCCCGAGCCGACGAAGACGGCCTCGGCGCCGAGCTGCATCACCAGCGCAGCGTCGGCGGGGGTGGCGATGCCGCCGGCGCAGAACATCGGGACGGGCAGCTTGCCGGTGACGGCGATCTCCTGCACGAGCGGCAGGGGTGCCTGCAGGCGCTTCGCCCAGTCGAACTGCTCGGCGGCGTCGGCCTGGGTGATCTTGCGGATGTCCCCGAGGATCGAGCGCAGGTGGCGGACGGCCTCGACGATGTTGCCGGTGCCGGCCTCACCCTTGGAGCGGATCATGCAGGCGCCCTCGGAGATCCGCCGGAGCGCCTCACCGAGGTTGGTGGCACCGCACACGAAGGGGACGGTGAACGCCCACTTGTCGATGTGGTGGGTCTCGTCGGCAGGCGTGAGCACCTCGCTCTCGTCGACGTAGTCGACGCCGAGCGCCTGCAGGATCTGTGCCTCCACGAAGTGGCCGATGCGCGCCTTGGCCATGACCGGGATCGTGACCGCGGCCTGGATGCCCTCGATCATCTCCGGATCGCTCATGCGGGCGACGCCGCCGTCGCGGCGGATGTCGGACGGCACGCGCTCGAGCGCCATGACCGCCACCGCCCCGGCGTCCTCGGCGACCTTGGCCTCGTCCGGCGTGACGACGTCCATGATGACGCCGCCCTTCAGCATCTCGGCGAGCCCCCGCTTGACGAGGGGGGTGCCGGTGGCTCGGGAGGTCTCGGGGCTCTCGTTCATGGCCGCCATGGTATTACCGCACCTCCGCGAGTCGGGCGGTCGATCCGGCCTCGTCCACGAGCTCCAGGGTGCTTCGTGCCACATCCGACAGCAGCACCCAGGTGCGTCCCGGCGTGAGCCCGACCGGATCGCCGTCGGCATCGGTGAGCGTGAACGGCGATTCCCCGTCCGGTCGGGACCACGTGACGATGACCGCCCGACCATCGGTGAACAGGGTCCCGAGCCCCTCGCCCACGCTCACGGCGTCCGGCGAGTTCGGGTCGGCGGCGCTGCGCCCGTAGGTCACCGACAGCACGAGCACGTTCTCCGGGGCGATCTCGACCCCGTCCTTGTCGACGTGGATGGTGCCGTCCTGCACGCGGACCCAGCCGCCGACCGCCTCGTCCCAGTAGTGCTCGGCGATCCGGCTGCTCCCGGAGAAGCGCACCACCACGCCGCCCACGGGCAGGGCCGTGTCCGACAGCTCGTCGTCCTCGGCGCGGAACTCGAACACCGGCGAGGGCGGGCCGAGGGTCTCGACGTCCACGGCGTAGAGGTCGTTCGGGTCGATGTAGAGGTTGTCCGGCGCCCGACGGTCGGTGGTGCGGTAG